>NZ_JBHIRO010000002.1:0-266388 GCF_042197165.1 Bartonella sp. AA23NXGY
CTGATATAGTCGTGGTCTTTATTGATCGTGGTGATTACTACGGATCCATGGAGAAGGACACTATAGGTCGTATCATTGATCCAACGAAGCATCTGGACAGGCTTTGCTCTTCGAATAGTTGTAGTGATGGCATCTATCGCTACCCGATCACCAAATTCTTCTGGAAACCAAACTCCATGAATGGTCTTTGCATCATTGCCATAGCCGGTAAATTGCAAACTGGGTGCCTTTCCAAAACGCTCCATACAAACCCATGAGGCAGAAAACTCTTCTTCAAAGGATTGGAAATTTAGCCAATCCACATAAAATTGATGCGGTCCTAACATCATCAAAGGATCTCTCATAGGCTCCCTCCCCTCATTCTGTTCCCCCATGCAGCGCATTGGCACGTGCCCGTTGAATGGCATGGGCAACCGCACGACCAGTGGCCATGGGTTCACGCGCCCCATTAACATGCACTGTGACGTTTTGATTGTGTGTGATGGGGGAACGGTCTTTGTCTCTTTGCTCTCTCGCAGATGAATTTACAGGAGAAGCTCCCGCAAATTGCACGATGGGTTGAATGGCTGTTTTGCCACCAATATAAGAAACAGCGAATATAGTGGATCCGCTAGCTTTAATATCGCCTTGTAAAAGGTCTTTCCCTCTACTCTTTTTGCTATCAAATCCTGATTTTACAATTCCTTGCTCTCTTTTTTATACTCAAAATTGCCTCTAAAACAGGATAGATTAATCGTAAAAAATATATAAAAGAAGCAAATTATAACATTTTTTCTTATCCTTCTTAATACAAAATAACTGTTAAGCTACAATACGCTAACATTTATCAGTCATAAGTCCAAAACATCATATAATGACGAAACAAATTCATAGAGTGAAGATTTTTCACTATCAACCGTTGTATTAATCTTTCCATAATGCATAAAAATGATGAAGCGGCCCTCGCCCTTTCCCTACTTTTAAAGCATCTGAGGCAGTTAAAGCGCCATGCAAATAATCTTTTGCTTGTTTAACAGCGCAATCCAAAGGTTGGGTAGGTAACAGAGCTGCAATGGCAGCAGAAATGGTACACCCTGTCCCATGATCATGAGTGGTTGAAAGACGAGAGGCTTCAAGTATAACAAGGTTTTCACAATCACAATAAAGATCTGGACTAGAACAATCGTAATTTTCTGTACTATTTTTGGTCAGCGTATTCAAATGTCCCCCTTTTAACAAAACTGCATGACACCCTAGCGCCAAGAGTCGTGGAGCATATTGATACATAGTCTCTAAAGACCATTGCACTTCACATCCCAATAACAATGCAGCTTCAGGCAAATTTGGCGTGATCAAAGTTGACATCGGCACAAGAACATCACGCATAATTTCAATTGCATCAGACTTTAAAAGAACATCACCACTTTTTGCAACCATAACCGGATCAAAAACAATGAAACGCGCTTTATGATAAGCAAGACGTTCTGCAATAACCTGTGCAATCTGAGCATTTGCAACCATACCAATTTTAACGGCATCAACATGAATATCCTCAAAAACAGAATCAATTTGATCTGCAACAAAAGAAGCATCTAATGCCTGAAAAGAACGCACACCCTGAGTATTTTGTGCAACAACAGCTGTAACCACACTCATACCATAAGTTTTCATAGCTGAAAAAACCTTCAAATCCGCCTGCATTCCAGCGCCACCAGAAGGATCTGTTCCCGCAATAGATAAAATCCGTGGAATAAAAAGTTTATCTTTTTGTAATTCCATCAACCTCTTTCCTTCTGTTTTTAAATATCGGAAAATGAGTTACCGAAAAATAGATGCTTGAAAAAATATAAAGAAGATGTTTTCTCACGTGAATTATATTATATACGAAGTCTTCTTATAGATATAAAATGGAAAATGTAGTGCTTATCCTTCGTTCTATTCTTTTTACGTTCGCTTTTTATACATCAACTTTCATACAAATGATTCTTTACGCTCCCGTTTATTTTTTAATGCCCCGCAAAAAGGCATGGATTGTTCCTAAAACATGGGCGCGCGTTACACTCTTTTTGCAAAAATACATCGCAGGCACAAGTTATGAGATTGAAGGTTTAGAAAATCTTCCCAAAGGACCCTATATCATTGCTCCAAAGCATCAATCGGCTTGGGAAACTTTCAGTCTTGTTCCTTATTTTGATGATCCCACTCTCATTTTAAAACGTGAATTGATGTGGATTCCATTGTTTGGCTGGTATATGGCAAAAACGCAAATTATCCCCATTAACCGCACAACACCCATCAAAGCCTTAAAAATGATTATACAAAAAGCAAAAGAGAAAGTAAAACAAGGGCGCCAAATCTTGATTTTTCCCGAAGGAACACGCCGACAACCCGGTCAAGAACCAGATTATAAGTCAGGAATTGTCGCGCTCTATAATGAATTAGGACTTCAAGTTGTTCCTATTGCACATAATGCGGGTTTATATTGGCCACGCAATAATTTTCGCCGCTATCCCGGAACAATTCGTGTCCGTATTCTTCCCCCGATAGAGGCTGGTTTAAGCAAACGTGATTTTCTAGATCAACTTGTCCAAAAAACTGAAAAAGCGTGTGATGAACTGCTTCTCTTAGCAGCTCAAGACCCTACCCCTCCTCCTATGCCACCATACGCTGTTCAGAAACTTCAAAAACTAAATCAACATGAAACAATGCACTGATTGATAAGAATAATGCATAACTTTGTATATTGAGCGGAGTATAGGGAACAAAAATATAAGAAAGATACTTCAAACTTTCTAATTTAAAATTGTAAAACACTTGTACATGATAAGAAATGATCAATGTGTAAATTTTTTTGAAAAAGAATTCTTCCTCTCTTTAAAATCATTTAAATAACATACATCTCATTGATTTATAACGATGTTTTAGCGTTATTCAACTTGAATGAGAACCCTGAACACCGTAAGATTTTCTCATTTCAAATCTATTCTAGGTTGAATCAATTAGAATCATTTTCTTACACATTACAAGCGGGGATATCTGTGTGAATAAAACGATACAAGAAAAGATTAAAATGCTTTTTACGAACCGTCTCAAGTGCCAAGGGCTATCCTAACAGGAGAGCAAGAAAAATGCATGATTATGCAGATTCATTCCTTTCTGAGAAATTCAATCCCTCCAAGAACCTGAAATCTTGTACAATCTTCATTATTTAAAAAGTATTTCTTGAGATACTTAAGTCATCAAACCAAATTCAAGGGGAAAATAAAAATGAGAATTGGTTTTTATCCCACAGACACAACGGATACAGCAATTAACCATCTTTCCTTCCTATCCTAGACTTAAATGCTTTGTGTGCTACATTAAAACAATTCTAAATAACGAATAAGAGGGAACTAGATTTAAATTAATGCGACGTCTCTTCTATAATTTATTTTTTTCTGTGATTTTGAGTTTATCCAGCGCTGTTGCTCTAGCGCAGCCTTTTATTTCTGTTGATGTTACAACGAGGCGTATCTTAAAACATAATCAAGCTTTTGAGCGTTGGTATCCTGCTTCCTTGACAAAATTAATGACCGCTTATGTTATTTTTCGTGCCATGAGCCGAGGGGAAGTTTCACCAAACAAACATATCACCATCAGCGAATACGCCGCAAAAGCTCCCTCATATCGTTCAGGCTATAAAGCTGGTTCTGTACTCACACTTGATACAGCCTTAAGTATCACCATGGTTAAATCTACCAATGATTTAGCCATTGCCATGAGTGAAGCTGTTGCGGGTTCACAGAAAGATTTTGTACGTAAAATGAATAGCGAAGCTAAACGTTTAGGCATGTTTGGCACCCATTTTGCGAACGCAAGTGGTTTACCAGATCCTCAAAACTACTCCACGGCACGCGATATTGCTCTTTTAGCCGTTCAAATACGTCGAGAATTTCCACAATATGCTCATTATTTTTCTATTCCAGCCATTGATTTTGGTAATAATCGAAAAATCCAACATAACTCAAACAACCTCATTGGCCGTTTTTATGGGATAGACGGTATGAAAACAGGCTTTATTTGTGCCTCTGGTTTTAATCTTGTTGCCTCAGCCACCCGCAATAAACGTACAATTATTGCTGTCATTCTAGGTGCTAACAACATAAGTGAAAGAGAAGAAAAAGCTGCACAACTTCTTGAAATAGGATTTTTGCACCAAGGAAGCCCCCAATTAACACTAGCAACATTAAAACCTTATGGGAGCAACATAACACAAGCCAACAATATGAGACAACAAACATGCACACCTGAAGCCATAAAAATGCATGCAAATTCATATGATGATCAAGGAAATATTATTCTCACCTCACCTTTTATCACTGCTCCACCTTCTTTTTCTCATCCTTTATCAGTACACCTCATTCGTACGCCACAAACACCTAAAATGACAGTAAAACCACTAAGAAAACCCTATATTCCGTATAAAAGGCACGCAAACCATTCTATAAAAAGCCATAAATCATAATCTACAATTAATTATAATACTTTGATTTATAATGATAATTAATTATTTTGTACCTTATGTCAAAACCACAAGTATTGTAAGATTCTCTCATTTCAAATCTGTATTTGTTGAATCAATAAAACCAGTCTCTTGCGCGCCACAAGGTGGATGAACATGTAGATAAAATAATTAAAACAAGGAATAAAAGTCCTTTCAAGAACCAAGAATTATCATAACATTGACGCTAAAAGTGTATAATATACCCACGTGCACCTACCTTTATAAGCGTAAAGATAGTGGTACAATGGATTTCATGGGGGATTAACCATTATATCCCTCACGGACATCATTATAAATTGCTTAGACATACTGAGATATATTTTTTAAAAACAAAACTATGATTGATGATTAACATGAAAATAAAGCGCATCCCTCTCACGCTTATTACGGGTTTTTTAGGCTCTGGCAAAACAACTTTGCTCAACCGTATGCTACAAGACCCTCTTCTAACAGAATGTGCTGTTATCATCAATGAATTCGGCGAAATCAGTATTGACCACCTTCTGGTTGAAAAAACGACAGAAGGAATTATTGAGCTTGCCAATGGTTGCTTATGCTGTAATTTACGCAGTGATCTCATCGACACATTAATTGATTTAATAAATCGCGTTCAGACAGGACAGATCAAACAACTCCATCATATTATCATTGAAACCACAGGGATGGCTGATCCCGCCCCTATTTTACAAATACTTTTAAGCCACCCATTGTTTATTCAAACATTGTCCATAAATGCTGTTCTTGCAACATTTGATACATTAAGTCCACTTTCCATATGTAAGCGCTATCCTGAAATATATAAACAATTAATATTTGCTGATAAAATCATTCTCACCAAAACAGATCTTAGAGACCCACAAACGCTTTCAGATGCACTCCTTAGCACACTTAAAACAATGAATCCTACAGCACAAATCATTGACGCCCATTCTAAAGATTTCTGTTCAAATCTATTAATAAATAACACATTATGGGATGAAAAAGTAGAAAATACAAAACTTAAACAAAATCTTACGACTACCCCACATGATCATACCCCCCATAAAACCATTCGTACCTTTTCACTAAACTGTGAGGGTCCTGTTGATTACGCCACAATTGAAGCTTTTTTAGATCTCCTACAAGAGCGTTATGGTACAAAATTATTACGTATTAAAGCAATTATCGCATTGCGTGATGACCCTTATCGCCCACTTGTATTACATGGCGTACAAACATTTTTTCATCCTCCCATAAGATTGCCGGCATGGCCAAAAGGAATAAAACAAACACGTTTTGTCATCATTGCCGATGGTGTTGAAAAAGACGCAATACAAAAGCTCCTCAATGCTTTTTTTAATAAACCAGCAATAGATACTGCAGACAAAACAGCTCTCTTAGAAAATCCTCTGGTCATTCCAGGAATAAAATTTTAATTTTTTCTCCCCTTCAATGATATAATATTAAATTCATTGGCACCACCATCTTTATGCTTTTAAAGAAGCAAACCGGCACCATTACACACTTTGCTAATTCCCAATGTTGAAACAAGCCCTTGGTACTTGAGACGGTTTGTAAAAAGCATTTTAGTCTTTCTTGCACAGTTTCACCCACGCGGTTATCCCCGCTTGTAACGTGCAAGAAAATGGTTTTAATTTATTCAACATGGAACGGCTTTGAAATGAGAGAATCTTATGGTATTCAGGGTTCTAATTTAACTTGAATAACACTAAATTATCATTATAAATAAAATTGTTATGATAAAAAATTTAATATCCATCAATCTGCAAACAGATTGTTTTCTCTCTAAATGCGCTTCATCTGCAAACCACTTCATGTGATTCATTTCACAGACAGATTGACCAAATTCTTGGTTCTAAAATATTCTGCTCAACTCTATATTTATTCAAGCTAATTGAAATCAAAATCCCTGTTAAGAAAAAAACCAAAATCAGACAGAGGCAATATCGCATTTTAAAATATGTGAATGTGTCTTATATAACAGCACGACAAGACAATATTTTACAGCATAAAAGAATAAAACTCTTTGAAAGAAATAAAAAGAGAGGTACATTTCATGTTAACTTACTCTTCACTAAAAACGAAGATTGATACCAGTAACGATGTGCAAACAATCCAACTTCTTTGAGAAAATTCCTCTTGGCTTCCCACTTCATATGATTTACTTACATAAAGCTCTATGAAAAAACTCTGCGCTTTAAAATATTGACTACTCACTTAAACACCTTATGTGCAAAGTTTTTGCATATCCTGTATCACCATTATTAAGTGATAGTGTTTACGGTGCTGTAGGATACAATAACACTCACTGCATTAGAGAAACTGAATTTTTATCAATATCGCGATTAAAAACGTAACGTTTTCCATAAACCTCAACAGTTGGAGGTTGACGATTTTTTTCAAAAAAATCATAACCTTTCTTAAGCATAACCCAGAATTGATAATGAGGATTCTTGCTATGACGTGACATATTATCCTTGGTCATGCGGAAAGGAAAAGCCTGCAACTGAAACTCTCTTTGTCCTCCTTTAAAAGCATCCCGTGCAAACGCATAAATCTGAGCCATGTTCTTATCACTCATAGAATAACAACCTGCGGAAAAGCAAGAACCATGCACCATAAGATTGCTTCCTGTGCGACCATTTTCCTGATCATAAAGGTTAGGAAATCCTATATTAAAAGAGAGATAATATTTTGAATAAGGATTCATTTGGTTTGCGCTAATAGTATAAAAACCCTCTGGTGTCTGAAGATCCCCTTCTTTATATTTAGGTCCAAGCTTACCAGACCATTTGCAAATGCCATAGCGAGCAACCAAGATAAAAGGTCCTGAACGAGATTGCTTCCAAACTTCAGCAAGATTTTCTTCCTTAAAAAACCGCATCATAATCGGTGCATAGGGATCTATATCATACAGAACCATTCTATTTTTGATTTCTTGCGGCAACGGCTGCTCAACTTTAGCGCGAATAGAGGCTGGTAATCTTCCTTCACATGCTGTCAATAGTCCCATTACAAACAACACACACACAGCAAGGAATCTGCTAAATGTCATCGAATAAAACTCCAATCCAACACCCCTCACAAAAAATAACCTATGTTAGAGATCGACCAATTTGAAGGTATTTTTCCCTTCGCTCTTGTTTAAGCACTTGACCATCTTTTCCAGCCATAGCTTTTAAAGCTTCTGAAATAACATCACCCGTTGCATCAATGACAATCTCTTTGCCACGATGCGCTCCCCCTAAAGGTTCCGAAATAATGCCATCAATAATCTTTAAGCGATACAAATCTTGAGCGGTAATACGCATATTCATTGCAGCATCTTTTGCACGAGCTGGATCACGCCATAAGATAGAAGCTGCTCCTTCTGGTGAAATAACAGAGTAAATTGCGTGCTCCAACATATAAACTTTGTTGGCAGCCGCGATTGCTATCGCCCCTCCAGAACCGCCTTCTCCAATAACAACGGAAACCACAGGAACTTTCAAACGCAAAGTTGTAGCTGTTGATTGAGCAATTGCTTCCGCTTGCCCACGTTCTTCAGCGCTTACCCCAGGATAAGCACCTGCTGTATCAATAAAAGTGAGGAGTGGCAAACCAAAGCGGTCAGCCATTTCCATAATACGTACAGCTTTACGATAGCCTTCTGGACGCGCAGAACCAAAATTATAGCGCAAACGTGTTTGCGTATCGTGACCTTTCTCTTGACCGATATAAGCAACGGCCTCACCTTTAAAGCGTGCAAACCCCGCTTGAATAGCCTCATCTTCAGCAAACTTGCGATCTCCGGCCAAAGGCGTAACGTCACTCAATAGGCGTTTAGAATAGTCCATAAAATGGGGACGATCCGGATGACGAGCGACTTGTGTTTTTTGCCACGGCGATAATTTTTTATAAATATCGCGCAACGCTGTTTGGGAACGCGTTTCAAGACGAGCAATCTCGTCACTCATATCAAGACTGCCTTTTTCCTGAGAAATTTTTTTTAATTCAAGAATTTTCCCATCAAGATCAGCAACTGGTTTTTCAAAATCAAGATAATTATACATTTGTGTCAACTCATTCAGTGTCACTTATACACTTATAATTTGCTTTATAAAGTCTTTTTCAAAAACATCACCTTTTCTTTAACGAGCCTTTTGCTCATCGGCAAGTGGATGATGCTCATTGACTAAACGATAAAGTCCCTCTTCCAACACATGGGTATAAATCTGAGTGGTAGCAATATCAGAATGACCTAACAAATGTTGAACGGCACGCAAATCAGCACCATTTTGCAAAAGATGACTAGCAAAAGCATGACGCAACACATGGGGAGAAAAGCTATCACTTCCTATCCCTGCTCTTCTAGCGAGATTTTTCAACTCTCGTGCAACGACTTGACGAGCAATATATCCTGTCTCGGAATGCGCAGGAAAAAGATAAGAACTCGTAGCGTCCTTTCCCTGATCACGCAAATTTAACCACTGTGAAAGAACTTGGCATGCTTTTTTTGATAACAGCACCATTCGTTCTTTTTTGCCCTTACCACGAACCAAAACGCTGTATTCATTCCTTCGAACAGACTGAACCGGCAGACTCACCAACTCACTAATACGTAACCCTGTTGCATAAAGCATTTCAATCAATAGCTGAAGACGCAGTGCACGGAAATAACCTTTGGACCCATAGTCTGCTTGGTTGACTTCTAACTCCGCAAAATCAAGCAATTTTATCACTGCATCTTCACTCATGATTTTGGGCAAAGGACGCCTCTGACGAGGTGCATCAATATCATGAGAGGGATCATCTGCTCTCAACCCTTCAGCATAAAGGAATTGATAAAACTGACGCAAAGTTGATAAACGGCGCGCTTGCGACGATGCCGCAAAACCAAAAGTATGCATAAGTGACAAAAGAGTAATTAAATCTTCTTTTTGTGCTGAAAAAAGCGAAACAGAGTGTGAAGACAATTCGTCTTGTGCCCACTGCAAATCATGCTGATAAGCCGCAAGCGTATGAGACGAAGCCCCTCTCTCCGCACTCATCATCTCAAGAAAATGATCTATCACAGCACCACTTTTCATTTCATTGATTCGCTTCCGTAGAAAGATTCCATGAATTCAAGGGAACATCAATGTACATATCCACAGTTACTGGTTCAACCCAAACCACAAGAGCACCCATTATAATGAAAAGAACAGAAAGCAAAATGAAAAGAATCATCAAAAATCTAGTCAATGTTGGCATAAGACAATAACCTACCCAAAAATATTCTATCTCGTATTATGCCTCACAAAGATTAACAGGAATTGACTTTAAGATGGATAAATGCCGAAATAAAGTTATGAAAAGCAATCGACAAAAACGCGTCCCCATAACACAAATAAAGAATCAGCTCTTATCGTCCCTTGATAAAAGAGCACTTGTCCTTGTTGGTCTTATGGGGGCAGGCAAATCAGTGATCGGAAAACGCGTCGCCACCATGCTTCGTTTACCTTTTTATGATTCTGACCAAGAAATTGAAAAAGCTGCACAAATGACAATCACGGAACTCTTTGAAATTTATGGTGAATCCGAATTTCGTGCTCTTGAACAGCGTGTTATTCTAAACCTCATGAAAAAAAGTCCCCTTGTTTTAGCAACAGGTGGTGGTGCCTACATAAATGAAAATATCCGAAAAGCCATTCACCAAAATGGTATATCCATATGGCTAAAAGTCGATCTTGATATCCTCATGCAACGTGTCTCAAAGCACCCAACACGTCCCCTGCTTCAAACAGCCAATCCTAAAGAAACCATGCAAAAACTCATGGAACAGCGTTATCCTATCTATGCAAAGGCAAACTTAACAATTAACAGTCATAAAGAAAGCCGTCATACCGTAGCACAAAATGTTATACGATCCGTACAGCACTACCTATACACAGAAATTAACAATAGGGATAACCAGCATGCAAACCAAAACCGTCACTGTTAAACTGGACAAACACTGTTACGATATCATCATTGGTCCGGGTCTGATTACACAAGCTGCTTCACAAATTAAACATGCTCTTAATAAAAAAGATCCTCATCAAACGCGCTTGGCACTTGTTACAGATACAAATGTTGCTTCCCTTCATTTGGAGATATTGCAAGCAGAATTAACAAAAAATAAAATTCATACTGTCCCTATTATTGTAGAAGCGGGAGAACAATCAAAATCATTTTCAACCCTGCAAGTTGTTATCGATCAAATTCTTGCTGCACGCTTAGAAAGAGGCGACTGTGTTATTGCTTTTGGCGGTGGTGTCATTGGTGATCTAGCAGGATTTGCGGCAAGTATAATCCGCCGTGGCATGAACTTCATTCAAATGCCCACAACGCTTCTTGCACAAATTGATTCTTCTGTTGGTGGAAAAACGGGAATCAATAGCCAATATGGCAAAAATCTTATTGGTGCCTTTTATCAACCACAATGCGTTATTGCTGACACGTGTCTTCTTGATACCCTGCCACCGCGTGAATTTCGCGCTGGCTACGCAGAAATAGTAAAATACGGTCTCATTAACCAACCTGACTTTTTTGAGTGGCTTGAAAAAAATGGGCAGAAAATTTTCTCTAACGGCCCTATGCGAACAGAGGCCATTGTTCGCTCATGCCAATTTAAAGCTGCCATTGTAGCACGTGATGAGTACGAAACGGGAGAGCGCGCACTCTTAAATCTCGGCCATACATTTGGACACATGCTTGAAACAGCAACCGCTTATGACTCCAACCGTTTAATCCATGGCGAAAGTGTAGCAATTGGGATAATTCTAGCTCATCAATTCTCTGCTCAATTAAATTTAATAAGCCCCACGCTTACACAACGCATTGAAGCGCACTTCAAATCTATAGGATTGCCTACACAATTAAAGGATATCCCAGGGTCTCTACCAGATGCTGAAACTTTAATGACTCTCATTGCCCAAGATAAAAAAGTTTCGCAAAACAATTTGACTTTCATATTAACACGCGGACTTGGCCAATCATTTATTGCAAAAAATGTTTCACCAGATGCAGTTTTATCCTTTTTGGAACAAAAATTAACAGAAATTCGTTAATTCATATTGAATATAATTGATTCGTTTTTATACTTCTATTAAAGATTAAATATGATGATGTCTGCGTAGCTCAGTAGGATAGAGCACAGGATTCCTAAAGAAATTGGGCACTTTGAGGAGAAATCCTCAAAGTGAATCTGCTCAAATTCGGGGAAAGCTTCATGGGCGACTATATGCCAATCCCGAGCCAAGTCTCTTTTCAAATGAGAGAAAGGTGTAGAGACTGAACGGGCAGCACCTAAAGAGCAAAAGCTTCAAGGTGAAGAGACAGTCCAGACCACAAACAGCCGATAAGGCTGGCGGTGAAAATCGAAGTGGTATGAATCCTGGGGTCGCAGGTTCGAATCCTGCCGTAGACACCATCGTATCAGTCAAATTATTCTTTGTGCACAATATTAGGAATATAGGGAAGCATCATGAAAAAAACTTTGCACATTTTAGGATTTTTCACCGCTTTAAGTTTATCACTCTTCAGCTCAAACAATAGCTTAGCTGGTTCTTTAATCATTGAAGTACCAGACAATCCAGAGCCCAAAACAGAGACCATTACCTATCAGTGTGAAACTGGAGCAGGTAAAGAGCGCATTGAGGCAGTCTATCTTAATGCTGATAATATTTCGTTGGTTGATTTCAAATGGAACGGTGATCGTGTCATTGCTGCTAATGTCATCGCGGCAACAGGAGCAAAATTTGCAGGAGCTCAGTATATCTGGTGGGAGAAGAACAAAGAAGTCACTCTTTATGACCTTGCTCAGGATCCAGAAGAAAAAAAACCTATCCTCTGTAAAGATGAGTCAACATTATTATTTTAAATAACACGGGAAATATTATGAAAAAAATTTCTTTTACTAAACAATTTTTCATTACTTTAAGTGTGCTCCTCCTCGGTTCAATTAATGCATTAGCAAGTTCTTTAGTCATTGAAGTACCAGATGATCCAGAACCAACAACAGAGACCGTCTCCTATCAATGCGATATGGGAACAAGCAAAGAGTATGTTGAAGCAACTTATTATAATGCTGGCAATATTGCGCTTGTTGATTTAAAATGGAACGGTAAGCGCATCGTTGGTTCTAATGTAATTGCCGCTTCTGGAGGAAAATATGTGGGTGGACAATACATTTGGTGGATAACTAAAAATGAAGCCATATTTTACGATCTTATTAATGATCCAAAAGAAGAAAAGCCCATCCACTGTGTAGAAGAAAAAAGCACAGAATAAGGAAGATTCTTACATTTCAAGAACCGCGCTGGCTCTCATCTCTTGATGTTCCTTCTGACGTGGGTAACTTTTCCTCCGTCTTGTGTAATAAAAGAGCCAGCGGTTTTTCTGACTGTTCTTCTGAATGATGTCGATAAGCTGCTGTATGTGAGAGCAACATAGAAGCTACCGGTGCTGTTAAAAACAAAAAAAACATCAGCAACACTTCATGAAAAACAAAATAATGGTCCACAAATATTGAATAAAGAAATGAAGAAATAAGAATACTACCAACGCCCCAACTCGTACATACTGAAAGCATATGCAAACGCTTATAAAAATTGGAAAAACGCACCAAACCTATCGTTGCGATCAATGTCAATCCAGACCCTAATATTAAGAAAACTGTGATAGCAATAGCAACCACAAGCGATATATCATCTTTCATTCAATAATCTCCCCCCGCATAAGAAATTTCGCCAAAGCGATGCTTGAGACAGATCCCAACAATCCAATAATGAGAGCTGCGACAAAATAAGTGGTTGTTCCTGAACGAATATCGAATGTAAGAAACAAAAGAATAGTGGTTATATAAAGGGCATCCAAACCAACAATTCTATCCTGCGCCCGTGGACCACGAATCAACCGAAACAGCGCGAAAATCACCGCTAAACTTAAAAAAAACTGTGAAAAGAAAAGCCCCCAATAAAGAATCACCATACTCATAAAAAAATCTCCAAAAGCAATTGCTCATACCGTTGTTTGATCAACTGTTTGTAATCATATCCATTTTTTAAATTTAAGACATGAAGCAAAAGTTCACCCTTTTTACTATTATAGGCAACCCAAGCAGTTCCAGGGGTTGCCGAAAGGATGCATGCTAAAATAGCCAAAGCAGTGCGATTATGAAGCAGAAGAGGTACTACAATAAAACCAGATTTCTGCTCTCGAGACCTTTTTGTTAAAACAAACCAAGCCACCGAAACATTTGAGAATATAGAATCTATAAATACTCGAAAAACGAGACGAAAAACCGCACTCCAGCTTTTAATAACAACCTTCTCCGGCTCCAGAAGCCGTATCATCCAACCACAAAACAAAGCGGTTAAAATCCCTAAAAGCAATTGCCCTAAACTAAAACCATTTAAAATAAGCCACATAAGGACAATGACACCACTGAAAAAAGGGGAAGGACAAAAACGATTCATTTACTTATCTCCCTATTTTCGAGAGAAAAATCCGTTAAAACGCTCCCAATATAGTTTTGAGGTTCATACAAAGTCTTAGCAGTTTCAGACATATAATGACTAACAGGACTGGCTACAATTGTTATAAGAAAACACAAAGCAAGGAGAACGGCAATAGGCGCAAATTCTATCACTTGCACACGAGGAATACGCCCTTCAAGAGAAACCCAAAAAGTTCGGATACCCGTTCGTGTCAATGCAATCAAAGCCGCAAAACCAGAGAGAGTGACAAAAACTACAAAAAGCCAATCTTGGTAAACCGGAAGAGAAGCAGAAAAATCCTCTCTACTGTGGTTTAAAATTGCCATGAACATCATAAATTTAGCAACAAAACCAGAAAAAGGCGGCAATCCAATAATCAAAATGGCACAGATACCAAAACAAGCTCCAAGAATTGCCAAGGTTACTGGAAAATAGATGCCAACTTCATCTTCTTCCTCCTCTTCATCGTCACCATACACCTCCATTGTGACAGCAAGAACATTAGCAGCCACATCTTGACAGCGTTCTACCAACTCTACCAAAAGAAAAAAAGCTCCCAGTGCTAAAGTTGAAGAAACAATATAAAAAAGTGCGCCTGCTGTCAGTGCTGCATTGCCTATCCCGATCGCAGCCAACAATGTGCCAGAAGAGACAAGAACGCTATAAGCTGCCAAACGCACCAAAACTTGGCTCGCCAATACTCCAATAAAACCAATAATCATAGTGGCAAGCCCACCATAAAACAAAACTGTATGACCAAAATGGTTAAAATATTCACTTTCAGGACCAAACCATAGCAACGTTAAACGTAAAATAATATAAATACCAACCTTGCTCAAAAGTGCAAAAGAAGCTCCAACAGGCGCTGCTGCTGCACTGTAAGTTGGCACCAACCAAAAATTAAGCGGCCACATACCCGCTTTAAGCAAAAAAGCAATACCTAAAAGTGCAACACCTATTTCGAACAAAACAATATCTGTAGAAGATATATATTTTATTTTAACAGCCAAATCGGCCATATTAAGAGTACCAACGACTCCATAAATGAGCGCTATACCAACTAAAAAAAATAATGAAGCAACAAGATTAACCACAACATAATGCAACCCTGCACGCACGCGTGTCTGACCAGAACCATGCAAAGCAAGCCCATAGGAAGCCGTTAACATAACTTCAAAAAACACAAATAAATTAAATAAATCGCCAGTCAAAAAAGCACCATTTATCCCCACCATAAAAAATTGCATTAGTGACTGAAAATGAGAACCAGCTTTATACCAATGAGCCCGCGCAAAAACCAACACGCTAGTCACCAACAAGCTGGAAAGTAAAAGCATCATAGCGCTTAAGCGATCAAGGACTAAAACAATTCCAAAAGAAGACGGCCAATTACCAAGTCGATAAACATCGCAAGCCGGTGCTATTTCAAGAGTACGTATAATCAATAAAATGGCAGTAACGACCAACAGTCCCGCAGAAGAAAGACTGATGAATGATTTAAGTCTTGCACGACGTTCATCATAAAAAAGAAGAAGTGCTCCAGTGATTAACGGCAAAAGAATAGGCAAAATAAGGAGATGATGCACTCCTATTTCCATTATTGCACCTCACGTCCATCAACGTGATCAGAACCCGTTAAACCACGTGAAACCAACAAGATAACTAAAAATAAAGCTGTTGTTGCAAAACCAATCACAATCGCAGTTAAAACCAAGGCTTGTGGAAGAGGATCGACATAATTAGCTGGATTAATAACAGTGGTAGGATCAACAATTGGAGCAGCATTACTACGCGGTCTACTCATTGAAAATATAAAAAGATTAACACCATAGGAGATCAAGGACAAACCAAGAATGACTTGAAAAGTACGTGGACGCAAAACAAGCCAAATACCTGATCCGACAAAAACACCGATACCCAAAGAAAGAACAATTTCCATTAATTTTCCTTCTCTTTTAAAATAGGTTTCTTACCGATTCGGTAACTCCTAATTGACTGGTGTGCAAGTGCAATTAAAATGAGAACAGTTGCTCCTAACACAAGAGAAAGCACACCAAAATCAAACAAAAAAGCAGATGCCATGGGAACTTTCCCAATTAACGGAAGATGAATATATCGAAAAAAGGATGTTAAAAAAGGATATCCAAAAAACCAAGAGCCCATCCCCGTTACGACTGACAATAATAAACCAAAGCCTATCCAACGCAAAGGTAAAACTCTCAAATGCGTTTCCACCCACCGAATATCGCGTGCAAGATATTGTAAAATAAATCCTATAGCCAAAGTAATACCACCGACAAATCCACCTCCTGGCAGATCATGCCCTCGCATGAATAAATAAATAGCAAAAGCGATAATAATTGGAAAGAGCCAACCCATAATAACAGCAGGAACAGCTAAATAATTCAATACTGTATCTCCCACATTTCGATTAGGCTGTGCTATATCAAAGGCTTTCTGGATACGTTGTTGAAAAGGCGCATCAATACTCTCAGGCGCAGGACGAAAACGTCGTAAGAGTGCAAAAACAGTAAGGGAAACAACACCCAAAACCACAATTTCTCCCATGGTATCAAAACCACGGAAATCAACCAATAACACATTCACAACATTGCGACCACCAGCATCTGAGTAAGCATGCGTTAGAAAAAAATCAGAAATCGTTGTACCTTGGGGACGTGTCATCACTGCAAAAGAAAGCCATGCTACACCAGCACCTCCTACAAGGGATATGATGAAATCACGGAAACGACGCAAGCGAACCCAAAAATGAACAGCAGCTGGCCTAGAGTCATGCAAACGTTTAGGCAACCACCGTAAACCAAGCAATAATAAAACGACTGTAACAACCTCAACAACCAATTGTGTTATTGCTAAATCAGGAGCAGAAAGCCATAAAAAGGTTGCACAAGTCATCAAACCAGCTCCCCCTAAAAGCATAAGTGAAGCAAGACGATGAAACTTTGCTCGCCAAGCAACTAAAAGCGCACATAATCCGCCAACCAGCCAAAGAGCGAGAAAAGGAATATCAAGTGGAAAAAGCGGTAATGTCCCCACTGGAATGAAACCATCGCACCAAAGTAAAAGACCAACAAAGGCAAAACAGACCCAAAAAATCCAATGCAATTGGATCTGCAAACGGCGTGTTGACAAAGCAGACTCCACCGCACGGGCCCATTTCCAAGAAATAATTACGAGAATGCGTTCAAAAATACGCGGTCCTTTTAAGTGACGGAAAAAAGGAGCCCCATCATCACAGGATAAAAAATAACGATGCCCAACAGCATAGAGCAATCCGCCCCCTAATAATGCAACAAAGCTCATCACTAATGGAGTGTTAAACCCATGCCAAACAGCCAAACTATAAGGAATTGTCATTGGTCCTAAAACAGACACGACCGCATTATCTAAAATAGGTCCTATTGTTAAATTAGGAAAAATACCAACCGCTAAACAAATAAACACCAAAAGCTCCATTGGTAAACGCATGAAATGCGGTGGTTCATGGGGAGTCTTGGGTAAATTGTCAGGCTTTGGTCCTAAAAAAACGCCATGAATAAAGCGTATAGAATAGGTCACACTAAACAGACTAGCTAGCGTTGCCACATAAGGCGCAATCCAATCGAGCCATGATTCCATATGCGTTTCAACAGCTTCAGCAAAAAACATCTCTTTCGATAAAAAACCATTCAACAAAGGAACCCCAGCCATCGCTGCACTCGCAACTAAAGCAAGAGTTGCTGTGATAGGCATAGAACGATAAAGCCCTGACAGTTTACGCATATCACGTGTTCCCGTCTCGTGATCAATAATGCCAGCAGCCATAAATAAAGAAGCTTTAAAAGTAGCATGATTGGCCATATGAAAGATCGCCGCAACACATGCAAGTGGACTACCAAGACTTAAAAGTGTTGTAATTAATCCAAGATGACTAATAGTCGAGTAAGCAAGCAGTCCTTTCAAGTCTTGCTGAAACATGGAAAAATAGGCACCTAGAAGAAGAGTTGAGAGTCCTGAAAAGCCAACCAGCCAAAACCAAGATTCTGTTCCAGAGAGCACAGGCCATAAACGAACAAGCAAAAACAATCCCGCTTTTACCATTGTTGCCGAATGCAAATAAGCCGATACGGGAGTTGGAGCAGCCATCGCGTTAGGTAGCCAAAAATGAAAGGGAAATTGCGCGCTTTTTGTTAACCCTCCCAATAAAATACAAATAAGGATAGGACTATAAAGAGAACTTGACCGGATCATATCTCCAGACTGTAGCACCTTATCCAAATCAAAACTGCCAACAGTATACCCAATCAATAAAACTCCAATAAAAAGAGCAAAGCCGCCAAAACCTGTGATCGTTAGAGCCATACGCGCACCCTCACGCGCACTTGCATTATGGTACCAATAGCCGATCAGCAAAAAAGAAAAAATACTGGTAAGTTCCCAGAAAACAACCAAAAAGACGAGATTACCTGATAAAACTATTCCTATCATTGATCCCATAAAGGCCAAAAAAAAGGAAAAAAAACGCGGTACAGAATCCGCTGGATCTATGTAATAACGTGAATAAATGACAACAAGCAGCCCAATCCCTGTAATAAGCAAGCAAAAAAGCCACGACAAACCATCTATGCGGAGAATCAAATCGCTTCCCCATTCTGGAAGCCAAGAAATATCTAAACGCACTATGTGGTTTCCGCGAACTTCCGGATAAAGCATTATTGTAAAAATAAGACAGAAAAGTGCGACAACCCCAGCAAACCACGCTTCATTATTTTTTGCTGTCGAACGAAAAAAGCCAATGACAGCACTTCCACCAAAGGGAAGCAAAACGAGCAATACCAACATTGCTTCCCGTGTTGTCATTCTTTAAACTCCATTTTACCTTAATATTTTGTCATCGACAAAACAAAAACTTATATTCTCACCCCCATTCCACACTTAATGATAATAAGATTTAATAAAACTTAAAAGCATTTAAAATTTTTAAAAAAACAATGCTTGCATGAAAATACTGCGCACCACACAATTCTTCTCTTTATTGTAAGAACAATAACGCTCACGACAAGAAGCAATTAAAATTTTATTTAATTTCTACCCTTTAAAAAAGCGTGATAAACACTGCCTACGCCCCCCATGAAAAGGCTGAAAACTATTATCATTTTTATTATAAGAGCGATAACGCGCAAGGCAAGATTCAATATGTTGTTTAAGCATCCATGGCTCTTTTTTTTCTAATTTTTCCGAAGAAGACGTTAAAAACACTTTTTTAGCATCTGGTACAACTTTTAATGATGCGCCTTTTGTGCTTAAGTGCGGTGATGTAATAAATGCCACTTCAGGATACCACCAATTATCACTGTATTTACGATAACCACGCCGATAATGACGATAACCTTTAAAACCATTAAGTTCTCTACGCCCCGTAAAAATCAAAGGCACCGAACTATCTTGGAGAGAGGTCTGAGTAACCAGTTTGGCTTTAGCATCACTCCTATTTTGCCCCCAATTAACAAGAGTGGTTGTTATAATGAAAAAACTGCTAACAAATACAAAAACTAAAGCATAATATAATTTTTTTTTCATACTCATAACAAAAAACTCAACATAATAAACAACAGTAATCACAGAAAGCCTTTCTCTTGCTGGACAGAAACAGATTCTTTTCTTAAGATTCTTTTTTCTTGAGACATTCTGTTACTCTTTGTACTAAACGTTGATCTTGGTAATAAGATCCTACAAAAAAGAATGAATAAATGATGATAAAAACCCCCTACTATCTTATAGACAAATCGAAACTCATCAAAAACATGCAAACAATTTCTCGTTTACGGGAAATGTCCGGAGCTAAAATTTTACTTGCTTTGAAATGTTTTGCCACATGGAGTGTTTTTGATTTAATGTCTGAGTTCATGGATGGAACCACATCATCATCCCTTTATGAACTGCGTTTAGGAAGAGAAAAATTTGGCAAAGAAACCCATGCTTATTCAGTGGCTTGGGCAGATGATGAAATTGATGAAGCCTGTGGTTATGCAGATAAAATCATCTTTAATTCCATCCAACAGCTTCAACGCTTTTCTGATGCAACAAAAACCATTCAAAGAGGTTTAAGGTTAAACCCAGGAATGAGCGCATCAAATTTTGATCTTGCCAACCCCTCTCGCCCTTTTAGCCGCTTAGGAGAAACAAACCAAAGCGCTATCAAAGAAGTTCTGCCTCTTATCAACGGATTGATGATCCATAACAATTGTGAAAATGCTGATTTTAATCTTTTTAACCAAATGCTTGGGTATATGGAAGAAAAATTTGCAGAACTTTTTTCTGCTGTTGACTGGATAAGCCTTGGCGGCGGAATCCATTTTACGGCTGAAAATTATCCTCTAGAAGCTTTCGCAAAACGCTTAAAACAATTTTCTAAAACTCATGGTGTCACTCTTTTTCTAGAACCAGGAGAAGCTGCTATTACCAAAAGCACCACATTAGAAGTCAGTGTTCTTGACACATTGTATAATGAAAAGAATCTAGCCATCGTTGATAGCTCAATTGAAGCACATATGCTTGATCTTTTAATTTATCGTGAGAATGCCAAATTAGAACCCAATCAAGGTCCACACGAAATTATGATTTGTGGAAAATCTTGTCTTGCCGGCGATATTTTTGGAACATTTCAATTTCAAAAACCTCTTAAAATAGGCGATAGACTGTCTTTTCAGGATGCAGCAGGTTATACAATGGTCAAGAAAAACTGGTTTAATGGCGTTACAATGCCTGCTATTGTTCTCAAAGAGTGCGATGGTACATTAACACTTCAACGCCAATTCAGCTATAGCGACTATCAGGAAAGCCTTTCATAAAGATAAACCATAAAAAACGTCATACAACAGTATTAAAAAGGGAGATGGACCTACAATGAAAAAAAATGTTCTCATTATTGGTGCTGGAGGTGTTGCACAAGTTGTTGCACACAAATGTGCTCAAAACAATGATATTCTTGGTGAAATTCATATTGCGTCACGAACACTCAAAAAATGTGAGGCCATCATTGCTTCTATTAAAGAAAAAAACACAATGAAAGAGCAAGGTGTTCTCAAAAGCCATTCGCTCAATGCCATGAATGTAGAAGAAACTATAAAGCTCATCCAAAAGACCAAATGCGAAATTGTCATTAATGTTGGTTCTGCCTTTCTTAATATGTCTGTTCTTTCAGCTTGTATTGAAACCAAATGCGCTTATATCGATACCGCAATTCATGAAGACCCATTGAAAATTTGTGAAACACCTCCTTGGTATAGCAATTATGAATGGCCTCGACGTCAAGAATGTGAAAAAGCTGGTATAACCGCTATTTTAGGAGCAGGTTTTGACCCAGGTGTAGTGAATGCTTATGCAGCATTAGCGCGCGATGATTATTTTGATAAAATCACAGATATTGATATTATTGATATTAATGCCGGAAATCATGGACGTTGGTTTGCTACAAATTTTGATCCAGAAATTAACTTCCGTGAATTTACAGGACAAGTATGGTCATGGCAAAATAAAAAATGGACTTCCAATAAAATGTTTGAAATCAGCCATGAATGGGATCTTCCCGTTGTGGGAAAACAAAAAGCCTATATGACAGGACATGATGAAATTCATTCACTTTCCAAAAATCTTGATGTAGAGAATGTCCGTTTCTGGATGGGATTTAGTGATCGTTATATCACTGTTTTTACGGTTCTAAAAAACCTCGGACTCTTATCGGAACAACCAATTAAAACGGCAGAAGGTCAAGAAGTTGTGCCCTTGAAAGTCGTGAAGGCCGTCTTACCCGACCCTTCCTCTCTCGCCCCAGACTACACAGGAAAAACCTGTATCGGAGATCTTATTAAAGGCGAAAAAGATGGAAACTCGAGAGAAATTTTTATCTATAATATAGCCGATCACAAACAAGCTTTTCATGAAACTGGGGCACAAGGCATTTCCTATACAGCTGGCGTACCAGCAGCCGCAACAGCTCTTCTTATTGCCACAGGCGAATGGGATGTTAAAACTATGGTCAATGTAGAAGAATTACCACCCCACCCTTTCCTTAAATATCTTGATCATATGGGCCTTCCCACTTTTATAAGAGAACAACAAGAGGATAAAAAATTACAATTTTAATACCTGTAGAAAGCATATACTTGATTTTTAAGTTATCACAAAACTGCCCAATGAAAACAAACTTAATATTCTCGTGTAATTATGGTTTTCAAAAAAATTTTAGCTATTCGTTATATTTTGGCAACATTGCGATTTCTTAGCAATCCTAAAGAAGAGACATAGCATCTTTTTAAGACATAGCGAGCAATGATCAAGAAAAACAGAGAAGAAAAAACTAATTTAATCACACTGTATAACTTGTCATTATCATCAAAAAGATAGTGTCATAAACAAAAGATATAAAAATACCGCTCTTTTAAAGAAGAGCGGTATTTTGTAGAATATTCAATTCCTCCCCTCTTCATCTTAAATGACAAAGATCCTTAACCTACACCAATCATTAAACAATTCAATTTCTTTGGGTGAATTCCTTTTGACTTCCCTCTTCATATATAACGTTTTGATTTATAACAATAAATCATCATTTTCAACTTGATTCATAACGCTGAATACTGTAAAATTCTCTTAATCACAAACTCTCTTACATTGAAGCAATTAAAATCTTTTGTCTGCACATCACAAACAAAGCGAGCGTGTGAGGTAAAATGATAAAAGAACAGAATAAAAATTCTCTTATGAAAACTCTCAAATAATAAAGAGCTTTAGCAATATTGAGAACTGAAAAAGTGTATTATCAATGTCAGCGTGTATTTTTACTAAACATAAAGATGATGGTGCACAATAGATCTTATAACAGTTTGAATGAATTTCATATATTTCAAGAGAAACTTTTACAGCTATACCATTCACGAACACCCTCGCGAAGTAGATTTGAGCATTTTGAAAGATGTTTTCTTAACACAAAGCACGCAGATAGGTTCAGAATCCTATCTTAAATATTTTATAACTGTATAAAAACTACCCCATATATAAAACTTTACATAGACGAAACACCACCGCTCTAAACGATAGTGCACAACAGAATAATCAATCAAAACTGCACAACAGATATCTAAAACAGTAATTATCGAAAAGCATACAACAAATGGAACATTTCAATACAATTGGTTATATTTTTTTTAAAGTTTTAAAATGTTGTTGTATGCTTCACTAATATTTTCTGCCTCATGTGCCTTTTAAAATGTACTTTTTAAAAGCTTTTTAAATATGAAGTGGTTTAGCAAATGTTGCCAAAGCTGCCTCACGCACGGCTTCTGATAAGGTAGGATGTGCATGGCAACAACGTCCCAGATCTTCTGATGAACCACCAAATTCCATTAAAACTGCAATTTCATGGATCATTTCACCAGCACCAAATCCAAGAATATGCCCCCCTAATACCCGATCTGTTTTTTTATCAGAAAGGATTTTAACGAACCCATCACTCTTTTGCATTGCACGTGCACGACCATTAGCCATAAAAGGAAATTTGCCAACATTATATTCAATGCCAGCAGTTTTTAGCTCTTCTTCTGTCCTTCCTACACTCGCAATTTCCGGCTGTGTATAAACAACACTAGGAATAACATCAAAATTAACATGTCCTTTTTGACCTGCCAAAATTTCTGCCACAGCAACGCCTTCTTCCTCTGCTTTATGTGCTAACATTGGTCCTTTTACGACATCACCAATTGCATAAATTCCTGGAACATTCGTCTGCCAATGAGCATCAATTGCAATAAATCCGCGTTCATCTAACTGAACACCAGCCTCTTGTAAGCCAAGCCCCTCTGTATAGGGAGAACGTCCAGTAGCAATAAGCACAACATCAGCCTCTAAAGTTTCAGATTCACCACCTTTGACAGATTCAAAGCTCACCTGAGCAGTTGAGCCAGATTGTGTAACAGCTGTCACCTTAGCACCCGTTTTATATTCAATCCCCTGTTTTTCCATTAATTTCTGAAATTGCCGTGAAACTTCACCATCCATTGAGCCCAAAACTTTATTAAGATACTCAATAATGGTCACCTTAGCACCTAAACGGCTCCAAACTGATCCAAGTTCTGAACCAATGACACCAGCACCTACTACAATCATATGCGTTGGTACTTTTTCAAGTGAGAGAGCTCCCGTAGAAGAAACAATAGTCTTTTCATCAATTTCAACATTCACCCCTGGAATGCCTGAACTCTCTGAACCGGTAGCAATAATAATATTTTTTGTTTCAATTGTTTGTTTATTACCATCTCTGGCAACAACTTCCACATGACCCGCACTCAAAATTTTGGCTGTCCCAAAAAAAGTATCAACTTTATTTTTTTTCATCAAAAAAGAAACACCACTCGTATTGGCTGTTACCACAGCTTTCTTATGAACCATCATTTGTTCAAGGTTAAGCTTAGATTTACCAATAGAAATACCAAGCGTTTCAAAACCATGCTGGGTTTCAGAAAACACTTCTGAAGCATGCAACAACGCTTTAGAAGGAATACAACCAACGTTGAGACATGTTCCTCCTAATGTTGTACGCTTTTCAATAATCGCTACTTTAAGTCCCAGTTGTGCCGCCTTTATTGCTGCTACATAACCACCTGGACCCGCTCCGATCACAGCCACATCATAAGACATCCGTTTCTCCTTTCATCCTGAAAACTGTATTTTACAAATCAAGAACAAGGCGTTCCGGATCTTCTAAGCTTTCCTTAACACGCACAAGGAAAGTCACAGCTTCTTGCCCATCCACAATACGGTGATCATAAGAAAGCGCTAAATACATCATGGGACGAATCACAACTTGTCCCTCAACAACCATTGCTCGCTCTTTAATCGCATGCATTCCCAAAATACCAGATTGTGGTGCATTCAAAATCGGTGTTGACATCAACGATCCATACACACCACCATTTGTAATGGTAAAAGTTCCGCCCTGCATATCAGAAACGGCTAATTTTCCATCACGCGCAAGACGTCCCAAACGACCAATCTCTTTTTCAATCTCTGCCAATGACATTTGATCTGCATCTCGCACTACTGGAACAACAAGCCCTTTATCCGTTCCAACAGCAATTCCAACATTGACATAGTTTTTATAAACAATATCTGTCCCATCAATCTCTGCATTAACAGCAGGAAGTTCTTTTAATGCATGACAAACAGCCTTGGTAAAAAAACCCATAAAACCAAGCTTAACGCCATGTTTCTTTTCAAAAAGATCCTTATAACGCTTGCGCAAATCCATCACCGCTGACATATCAACCTCATTAAATGTGGTTAACATTGCTGCTACATTTTGTGCATCTTTAAGACGGCGAGCAATTGTTTGACGCAATTTCGTCATACGAACCCGCTCTTCACGTGTTTCTTGGACAGGAGGTGCCGAAGAACTCGCCGCAGAAGAAGAGGGTGTAGGGGCATTTGTACTTTGTTTTAATCCACCAAGAACATCTTCTTTAAGAATTTGTCCACGTTTTCCAGAACCTGAAATATCGCTTTTTGCAACATTATTTTCAGCCATCAATTTTGCTGCTGAAGGAGAAGGAGGCATTGCACTGCTCAAAGCAGGCTTCTCCGATTCAGATGAAGCCGCTGGAACAAGTGTAGCAGAAGGTGAAAGTGATTGGGAGATACCAGCTTCTCCAGCTTTCACCACTCCTAAAAGAGCATTTACTTCAACCGTATCGCCTTCTTTTGCAATGATTTCAGATAATTTCCCAGCAACAGGAGAAGGAACTTCAACAGTTACCTTATCAGTTTCTAATTCAACCAAAGGCTCATCCATAGCGACAGCTTCGCCAAGTTTTTTAAACCATTTGCCAACCGTTGCTTCGGTAACCGATTCGCCCAAAGTAGGAACACGAATTTCAGTAGTCATAATATTTTTCCATACATCAGAGTAGTAATAAATTAAGAACCTAACGCGTCTTTAAGAAACGCAGCCAGTTGTTCAAGGTGTTTCACCATCAACCCAGAGGCCGGTGACGCACTCGCGGGACGTCCTGCATAACGAGCACGTGAATATTGCGCATTAATATGCGTCAAAACCCATTCCAAATAAGGCTCAATAAATGACCAAGCCCCCATGTTTTTTGGTTCCTCTTGGCACCAAAAAACTTCCGCCTGCAAAAAGCGCGATAACACATTCACCAAAACTTTTGCAGGGAAAGGATAAAGCTGTTCAACACGAAGGAGGTAAACATCATCAATACCCCTTTTTTCACGTTCTTCATAAAGATCGTAATAAACCTTACCAGTACAAAGAACGACACGGCGAATCTTATTATCTTTTTGCAACTTAATGACAGAATCTTTGAGACATTCTGCATCATCAAGCAACACACGACAGAAACTTGTTTCTGGCCCCATTTCATTGAGAAGAGAAACAGCTCGCTTATGACGTAAAAGTGATTTCGGTGTCATCAAAATCAATGGCTTCCGGAAATCACGCTTAATTTGTCGACGCAAAATATGAAAATAATTTGCAGGGGTTGTACAATTAGCAACCTGCATATTATCTTCCGCACAAAGTTGAAGAAACCGTTCTAAACGTGCAGAAGAATGCTCCGGCCCTTGCCCTTCAAAACCATGAGGCAATAAACACACAAGACCAGACATACGAAGCCACTTACGCTCTGCAGATGAAATAAATTGATCAAAAATGACCTGTGCACCATTAGAGAAATCACCAAATTGTGCTTCCCAAAGTGTTAATCCTCGTGGTTCAGCAAGAGAATATCCATATTCAAAACCAAGAACAGCTTCTTCAGAAAGCATAGAATTAACAACGTCATAAAGCGCTTGCCCCTTTTGTAAATGATTCAAAGGAATATAACGCGCCTCATTTTCTTGGTCATAAAGAACTGAATGACGTTGTGAAAAAGTTCCCCGTTCAACATCTTCACCGGAAAGACGAACCGGTGCTCCTTCCAAACAAAGTGAACCAAAAGCTAAAGCTTCAGCAGTTGCCCAGTCAACACCCTCACCGGTTTCAAAAATTTTAGCACGATTATTTAAAAAACGTTGAATGGTTTTGTGAACGTGAAAATCTGCCGGAATTTCAACAATTTTCTGACCAATTTCCTTTAAAGTTTTTAATTCAACACCAGTTGTTCTAGAATGCTGCTCATCAGAACTACTAAAAGCTTTGAGTCCCGTCCAGCTTCCATCAAGCCAATCAGCCTTATTAGGTTTATAAGAAGCACTTGCTTCAAGTTCACCTTCAAGCTTATCGCGCCATAATTTTTTTTGTTGCTCAATTTCTTCTGAAGTAACCATTCCTTCTGCTACTAATTGGTCACTATAAAGTTGAAGTGTTGTTTTATGATTACGTATTGCTTTATACATAAGCGGCTGCGTAAAGGAAGGTTCATCACCTTCATTATGCCCATAACGGCGATAACAAAACATATCAATAACCACTGGTTTATGGAAAATTTGGCGAAACTCTGTTGCTATTTTGGCAACAAAAACAACCGCCTCAGGATCATCACCATTCACATGGAAAATTGGTGCGTCAATCATTTTTGCGACATCTGATGGATAAGGCGAAGAACGTGAAAAACGTGGAGATGTTGTAAAACCAATCTGGTTATTGATAATAACATGAAGTGAGCCTGCAACACGATAACCTTTAAGACCTGAAAGACCAAAAGTTTCTTGGATAACGCCTTGTCCTGCAAAAGCGGCATCACCATGAATAAGCAATGGCATCACTTTTGAACGCTCACTTAATGGGAGTAAATCAGTATGCGCAGGTCCCATAAGTTGATCTTGTTTAGCACGTGCTTTTCCCATAACAACCGGATCAACAATCTCAAGATGAGATGGATTGGCCAACAGTGATAAATGAACTTTTTTACCATCAAAGTCCAGATCAGCGGTAGTTCCCAAATGATATTTAACATCACCGGATCCCTCCACATCATCAGGCTTGTAAGATCCCCCTTTGAATTCATGAAAAATAGCCCTATGCGGTTTGGCAAGAACTTGTGAAAGAACATTTAAACGACCACGATGTGCCATTCCTAAAATAACTTCCCTAACCCCCAAAGCACTACCACATTTGATAATCTGTTCAAGAGCGGGAATCAGCGCCTCACCACCATCGAGTCCAAAACGCTTTGTACCTTTATATTTAGTGTCTAAAAACTGTTCGAATCCCTCTGCCTGAATAAGCTTATTCAGAATAGCTTTCTTGTCTTGTTGTGTGAAAGAATTTTTTTTATCTCGCCCTTCAATGCGTTCTTGAAGCCATACTTTCTGAACCGGATCAGAAACATGCATATATTCCACACCGATTGTTGAACAATAGGTACGATTGAGAATCTCAAGCATTTGCGGAATAGTTGCATATTCCAACCCTAAAACATTATCAATAAAAATGGGACGCTCGTAATCAGCTGGAGTAAAACCATAAGCTTCTGGAGAAAGTTCCTTATAATCTTCTTGTTTTTCGGCCAATTGAAGAGGGTCAAGCTGCGCATGAAGATGTCCCCGTTCTCGAAACGCACGAATCATCATAATTGCATGAACGGAATCACGTGTTGCACGAATAATATCTTGTTTACTGGAAGTTTTTCCCTTTTGTGCAGCACCTGTTATTGCTTTTTCCTTTAATTTATCGCCAAGATATTTTTCAAGAGAAGACCAATCACCATCAAGAGCAGAAACCAATTCACCCTCTGCTTTTAATGGCCAATGATCACGCTGCCATGTTGCTCCTTCAGCATTTTTAAGAACATCTTCTTTATTATCATGAAGTCCTTCAAAAAAAGCACGCCACTGTGAATCAACACTGGTAGGATCTTTTTCATATTGAGCATAAAGTTGATCTATATAATCCGCATTCCCACCATAAAGAAATGATGTCTGTGCAAAAAGGCTATTTATTTCGTCCTGCCTTGCCATATACTTCTCCGGAACATTTATTCCGTCTCCTTATATCTCTTTTTGACCTTTAAATGCTTACAAACAAGCAGTGATTCGAACATTCAAAAAAGTTTTACCTTTTTATACTCAAGCTTTTTCACCTGAATCTAAGAACCTTTTCTTATTCAGGTGAAACTTTCTTTTAGCCTTTCAAAACTGACATCAAAGTCTTACCTATCTGTGATGGCGAAGAAGACACACGAATCCCTGCTGATTCCATTGCCGCAATTTTATCTTCTGCTCCACCTTTACCACCAGAAATAACAGCACCAGCATGTCCCATTGTACGTCCTGGAGGAGCCGTACGGCCAGCAATAAAGCCAACAACTGGCTTTTTACGACCTTTTCTTGCTTCATCTTGCAAAAACTGTGCTGCTTCTTCTTCAGCAGAACCACCAATCTCACCAATCATAACAATAGACTCGGTTTCATCATCCGCTAAAAACATTTCCAACACATCAATAAATTCAGTGCCCTTAACAGGATCGCCACCAATCCCTATAGCAGTCGTTTGTCCGAGACCTTCCTGACTCGTTTGAAAAACGGCTTCATAAGTTAAAGTTCCCGACCTCGAGACAACCCCAACAGAACCTTTTCTAAAAATAGAACCAGGCATAATACCAATTTTACATTCATTTGGTGTAAGAATACCGGGACAATTAGGACCAATAAGACGAGACTTTGAGTTTTCTAATCGCGCCTTCACTTTAACCATATCCATAACGGGAATACCTTCCGTAATACAGATAATTAAACGAATTTCAGCTTCAATAGCCTCTATAATAGCTGCCGCAGCCCCTACAGGAGGAACATAAATAACGGAAGCATCCGCGCCTGTTTTTTCTTTTGCTTCTGCAACATTAGCAAAGATAGGAAGAGTTTCACCTTTTGAACCTTCCCATGTTTCTCCACCCTTTTTAGGATTAACGCCACCAACCATTTGCGTACCATGATAAGCAAGCGCCTGTTCTGTATGAAATGTTCCTGTTTTTCCTGTAAGCCCTTGAACTAGAACTTTTGTCTCTTTATTCACAAGAATCGACATAGCTTAAGCTCCCTTCACGGCTGCAACAATTTTTTGGGCAGCATCATCTAAATCATCAGCAGGAATAACATTCAAACCACTCTCATTAATAATTGCTTTACCCTGCTCAACATTAGTGCCTTCAAGACGAACAACCAAGGGAACTTTTAAACCAACCTCACGAACAGCAGCAACCACACCTTCAGCAATGACATCACAACGCATAATACCACCAAAAATGTTAACCAAAATGCCCTTAACATTTGGATCGGCCGTAATAATCTTAAAAGCAGCTGTCACCTTTTCTTTTGATGCTCCACCACCAACATCCAAAAAATTCGCTGGCTCTGCTCCATAAAGCTTAATGATATCCATTGTTGCCATAGCAAGCCCAGCACCATTAACCATGCAACCAATCGTACCCTCAAGAGCAACATAAGCAAGATCATGCTTTGATGCTTCTATTTCCTTTGGATCTTCCTCTGAAAGATCGCGCAATTCTAAAATATCTGGATGACGAAACAGAGCATTATTATCAAAAGAAACTTTCGCATCAAGAACACGCAAATGACCATCTTTCATCACAATAAGCGGATTGATTTCTAAAAGGCTCATATCTTTTTCACAAAATGCCTTATAGAGAATCGGAAAAAGTTTTTCACCATCTTCTCGCGCACTACTTTGTAGTTTCAACGCATCACAAAGTCTTGCACAATCAGCAGAAGTAACACCCTCTCCAGCATCAATGGGAAGCGTGAATATTTTTTCTGGTGTCTCTTCAGCAACCGTTTCAATATCCATTCCCCCTTCTGTTGAAACAACAAAAGCAATTCGACCAACGCTACGATCAACCAAAAGTGAAAGATAAAGCTCTCGTTCAATATCGGCACCATCCTCAATGTAAAGGCGGTTGACCTGCTTACCTTCTGGACCAGTTTGTTTAGTTACCAAAGTTTTTCCAAGCATTTCTTGAACATTTGCGACAACTTCTTCAACAGATTGTGCAAGCCGAACACCACCCTTTGCATCAGGACCAAGTTCTTTAAACTTACCCTTACCACGACCACCAGCGTGTATCTGACTTTTAACCACATAGAGAGGTCCGGGCAATTTTTCCGCCCATTTTTCAGCTTGCTCTACAGAATAAACAGCGACACCATTTGCAATTGGTGCTCCATATTCATGAAGCAGACGTTTGGCCTGATACTCATGGATATTCATGCATTTGTCCTTTTCTTTTATGGATCTTATTAATCCTAAAGTTTTAATATTCTATACTTATTTTAATGAATTAAACCTTGTTCAATTTACTTGAGACTAGGTACAAGAGCAATACAAGCTTCACAAAGCTTTTTAACCGCATTTACTGAATGATCAAAAGCACCTCTTTCTTCCTTATCAAGATCAATTTCAATGACTCGTTCAACACCACCTGCACCAAGTACAACAGGAACACCAACGTAGGTATCATTAACCCCATATTCTCCTGAAAGATAAGCTGCAACAGGCACAACACGCTTAGTGTCCTTTAGATAAGCCTCAGCCATAGAAACAGCAGAAGCTGCTGGTGCATAATAAGCAGAACCTGTTTTTAACAAACCAACAATTTCTGCACCGCCATCACGGGTACGCTGGATAATTTGATCAATTCTTTCCTGTGTTGTCCAGCCCATCTTTACAAGATCAGGCAAAGAAATACCACCAACCGTTGAATAACGCACGAGAGGAACCATTGTATCACCGTGGCCCCCTAAAACAAACGCTGTCACATCTTTAATAGAGACCTTAAATTCTTCAGATAAGAAATGACGAAAACGCGCTGAATCAAGAACACCAGCCATCCCAACCACTTTATGTGTAGGGAGACCTGAAAATTTCTGCAATGCCCACACCATCGCATCAAGGGGATTGGTAATACAAATAACAAACGCTGAAGAAGCGTATTTTTTAATTCCAGCTCCAACTTGTTCCATAACCTTTAAATTAATGCCCAAAAGTTCATCACGGCTCATACCAGGTTTTCGCGCAACGCCTGCTGTTACAATAACAACATCAGCACCTTCAATTGCTTCATAAGCATTAGCACCTTTTAGACTGATATCAAAACCATCAACGGGAGAAGATTCGGCTATATCTAGAGCCTTACCTTGTGGCACACCTTCTGTAATATCAAATAAGACCACATCAGCAAGCTCTTTAAGCCCAATAATATGTGCTAAAGTACCACCAATCATACCTGAACCAATGAGAGCTATTTTTTTCCGTGCCATTTTATTTTTTCCTAACTTTTAGATAATTCAGCGCACACCCATCAGCGTCCGTATACTGAATATTTTTGACTTCAACCATATTCAAACAATATCATAAAAAGGAGTAAAGAAATGAAATTTACAAATTTATCTCCTTACAGAAACAACAACCCTCCGCTGAAACAACTATTAGAAAATTATCACGATGTATCGATAAAGTGAATTTAAAAAAAATACAACAGAATTATTATATTTCTTTAATTTCAAAAAGTTATTGTTTTTACAGTTTACGTAAAGGTAAAAGTATAATCAATGCTTCTTCTTCAAAAGAAAATGTTCTTCCCAAAGTTTTAAATAATCGTAGCTTTGCATTTCGAAAAGACGTGATTGTGTTCTTTGAAATTCAAATGTTTCCGTAATCTGCGCATGCCCTTTATACAAATCCCCTACCCCTGCGGCTGCCGACATAAACAACCGTATATGCCGCTCATAAAGAATATCAATAAGCAAAATAAACCGTTTTGTTTCATTGCGACATGTATCATCCATGACCGGTACATTATCAATAAAAATCGTATGATAATGCTCTCCTAATAACAAATATTCAGCCGCGGCCAAAGGCTTTGCACATAAATCCCCATAATCAAAACGAGCACATCCTGCACCAAAGCGCGGAATAGGAATAAAGCGCCCTTTTATAGAAAGCTCATCAGACATCTCCTTATGTCCTTGCAATACAAGTGCCCATGCTTGATCCATATATTCATTTGCTTGGACCCCCAACGGCGATACATACATCTGTTGTAGATTTGATTTTTCAAGGCGATAATCTGTTTTTGCATCAAGATTAACAACACGAACATATGCTTTCAAAACTTGAATAAAAGGCAAAAAGAGCTCACGATTCAAACCGTTACAATAAAGGTTATCCGGCGCCACATTTGAAGTCGCAATAAAGAAAATTCCTTTATCAAACAGAGCAGAAATAAGCCGCCCCAATACCATAGCATCAGCAATATCCGTTACACTAAACTCATCAAAACAAAGTACTTTTGCTTCTCGTACAAGATCTTCAGCAACAGCTAAAATAGGATTATCTTGTTTAAATTTTGTACACCCAGATGCTTGACGATAAGAATTAATACGCTCATGCACATCAGCCATAAAATCATTAAAATGGGCACGCTTTTTATGACCTTTAGGCAAACAAGAAAAGAACAAATCCATCAGCATGGTTTTGCCCCGTCCTACTTCACCATAAATATACAGTCCCTGAAAAAAACCTGTTTCATCTCCTTGTTTTACAACGCAAGAAATATTTTGTTTTTTCCTTTTAAATATTCTGTTAAAGAAAGAGCAAAATATCCAAGGCAAAGAATGAGAGATATTTTGTTCCGCAATTTTTTTTAATAAATGATCAAAATATTCTGTTATAGCTAATTGAGCGGGATCAAAACAAACCTCTCCTTTAGCGACAAGCTCCTTATAACGTGTTGAAACGAGAATCATCCAAAAAGCCTTTTTCAAACTGATCTCAATGAAAAATACAAATACTTTTCAAGAATCTGTCCGTCTAGTTTAGTTTATCATAAACGATCAAAAATGATTTAACGACTTAAAATAACGGGATGATCATCAAGTGTACGTCCCTCAAAACGATCAACATTTGAAGAATAAAGAACGAGGATAACACGTCCAGAGTTATTATAAAAATATAATCTTTTTCCTTTAACAGCCCACGATCTCACTTGGGAAGCAATTCCTGGACAGTGTAAAGGACCAGCACGGTACCCTTGTCCAAACTTTGTTTGTGGAGTTGCAATCCGGCAAACTTTTCCTCCCATAGAAAGATTCCATACCCCAGCAACACTTGCAGGAAATAAATCAGTGGCATTACTTGGCAATTCGAGACTAGCCATTCGTCCATCGCTCTGAGAATCTCCTTTTTCATACATCGGAGCATTTGCATCTTCAGATATCGACGAAGAAGTAGACGACAGATCAGACGCTTCTAATATTGTCATTTGTTGAGATGGATAAAAAACTTCTAATGCGTTACCATCGTCATTACCATCAAACCGTGTTGTTGAACATCCCCCTAAAAACATTACAGTTGATAGTGCAACGAAAAACGAAACTTTTGAAAACGCCATGTCTGTACTCTCTCCCACGACAATAAATAAGTTCACAAAAAAATTAAGCGAATATTTGTTATAGTTACAAAGATAAATTAACAAATTAAAAAAAACAGGTTAAAATCACTTATTTTAAAAGAAATAATTTATGTACCCAATTTTATATTTATTAAACACTAGAAATTTATAATATTTTCAGTCATATATCTTTTTATAAGTAATCATTAGAAATAGAGAAGTTTCATGAAAACGCCATTTAGCAAAATGGACGGTCTTGGAAATCAAATTATTGTTGTTGATATGCGTGAAAGCACATACGCTCTTACACCACAAGCAATCCTTGCTTTGTCGGCAGATCCTGAAATGCATTTTGATCAAATCATGGCTATCCACACACCAACCCAGAAAAAAACCGACTTCCGCATAGAAATATGGAATGCCGACGGATCAATGGCTAAAGCTTGTGGCAATGGTACCCGCTGTGTCATCGCATGGCTTAAAGATCACAATTTTGGTGAAAAATTTCATTTAGAAACTCCCGCTGGAATTATTGAAGGAAAATACCAAACCGATAATCTCATTTCTGTTGATATGGGATGCCCAAATTTCAGTGCAAAAGAGATGCCTGTTTCACGTGAAATAGTTGATACCAATCACGTAGAAATTATGGCTGGTCCCCTAAAAGACGCTTGTCTCATATCCATTGGCAATCTCCATGCTATCTTTTTTGTTGAAAATGATATTCAACATATTCCATTAGAAAAATATGGGCCAAAACTTGAACATGATCCCCTGTTTCCCGAACGGTGCAATATTTCCATTGCTTGCATAACGTCAAAGAAAAGTCTAAATTTACGTACATGGGAGCGAGGGGCAGGATTAACACAAGCATGTGGGAGTGCTGCTTGTGCAAGTGCAGTGGCCGCTTATCGTCGTGGACTTACAGAGCGCCATGTTGATGTAAATTTACCAAAGGGAACACTTAATATTTTTTACCGAGAAGACGATCATATTATCATGACAGGACCAATTAAATATCACTTTAGTGGTTTTTTAAGCCCTTTAACAGGGTGCTACAAAAAGGATCACTCCTGATGGCAATAGAAATTGTAACTTTTGGTTGTCGACTTAATAGCTACGAATCGGAAATCATTCGCAAAGAAAGTACTTCTTCAGGGCTAGATCAACTTAAAGATGGTGCTATTATCTTTAATACCTGTGCTGTCACTGCCGAAGCCGTACGACAAGCAAAACAAGCTATCCGCAAAGCAAGACGTGAAAATCCTCATGCGCGTATCATTGTAACAGGGTGTGCAGCCCAAACAGAAGCACAAAATTTTGCCTCAATGACAGAAGTAGATCTTGTTTTAGGAAACGAAGATAAACTTCACGCTCATTCTTATCGTCAACTTCCTGATTTTGGTATTAATCATTCTGAAAAGATGCATATCAATGACATTATGGAAGTACAAAAAATTGCTCCACATATGGTCAGTGCAATGCAAGAGCGCACCCGCGCTTTTGTACAGGTACAAAACGGATGCGATCACCGCTGTACATTTTGCATTATTCCTTATGGACGAGGACCATCTCGTTCAGTTCCCATGGGTGCTGTCATAGAACAAATTAAAAAGCTGATAGGTGGGGGTATCCAAGAAGTGGTCCTTACAGGTGTTGACCTTACAAGTTATGGCCACGATCTTCCTGGAAAAGCTACTCTAGGAAAATTAACTTCAGCTATTTTGCATCATGTCCCTGACTTAGCCCGATTACGCCTCTCATCTATTGACTCTATTGAAGCAGACGAAGAACTCATAAATCTTTTAGCTTATGAAACAAGAATCATGCCCTATTTGCATTTATCTTTGCAAGCAGGTGATAATATGATTTTAAAACGGATGAAACGGCGTCATCTGCGCGAACATGCCATTCAATTTTGCCAAGAGTTGCGTGCCAAACGTTCTACAATGGTTTATGGTGCCGACTTAATTGCTGGTTTTCCTACAGAAACAGAAGAGATGTTTCAAAATAGTCTTTCCTTAATCAAAGATTGTAATTTAACCCATCTCCATGTCTTTCCCTTTAGTCCAAGAGAAGGAACACCTGCCGCACGTATGCCACAAATCAACCGTAAAATAATTAAGCTGCGTGCTGAAAAATTGCGTAAAGTAGGTGATATGGCTTACAAAAAGCATCTTGCTCATTTACAAAACAGTCTACAAACAATTCTCGTTGAAAAAGATGAAATCGGACGAACAGAAGATTATACTCTTGTACAAGTTAAAGGTGCAAAAGCAGGAACAATTGTTCAAGCCCTTATCGTTGATCATGATGGCGATAAATTGATTGCTGTCCCTCCAAAATTAAACGCTGCTTGAGCAGGAGAATTCTTATGACTAAATCTTTTATAAAAAAAATATTCTCTTTTAACAAATCTCAAGAGCAAGAAATTGAACAACAGATTTCTATTCCTGATAAAAGCGATATAATAGAAGAAAATAAAGACAAAAATGAAAAGACAAAAAATAATCAAATCTCTATAAACACAGAAAAAGAAGAACAAACAAAAAATCCAGAGTCAATACTTACAAAATATGATGAAAAATCTCCATTTCTAGAATCCCATTCTGATAAAATTCCCTTTTCTGGTAAAATTATTGTCACAGACAACATCCGTGAAAAAAAGAATGAAGAAATTTTATCTGAACCTTCTGTTGAACAAAAAAAAACAGCGTGGTTTGGGCGCCTTAAAAAAGGCCTATCCCTTTCTTCACAACGCCTAAGCGGATCAATTGGCGATCTCTTTGTTAAAAGAAAACTTGATGAAGATACATTGCAAGAGCTCGAAGATATTCTTATCCAAGCTGACATAGGTGTAGAGACGGCAACACGCATCACAAATACTTTAGCTTCCAGTCGTTACGGAAAAAACCTCTCCCCAGATGATATTCATACTATTGTAGCTGATGAGGTCAAAAAAGTTCTGGAACCTGTTGCAATACCATTAGAACTTGATCTCAGCCATAAACCTCATGTTATTTTGCTGGTAGGTGTAAATGGCACTGGAAAAACGACAACTATTGGAAAACTTTCAGCCAAATTAACAGAAGGGGGATTAAAAGTTATGCTGGCAGCAGGTGATACTTTCCGAGCCGCTGCTATTGAGCAACTACACATTTGGGGTGAACGTACCAATTCTCCTGTTATTTCGACAAAATTGGGTGCAGATGCCGCCAGCTTAGCATTTGATGCTTATGAAAAAGCAAAAAAAACAAACAGTGATGTATTAATTATTGATACAGCAGGGCGTTTACAAAATAAATCTGAATTAATGGATGAGTTGGCAAAAATTATTCGTGTTTTAAAAAAACACACCCCCCAAGCACCCCACACAATCCTTCAAACTCTTGATGCAACAACCGGACAAAATGCACTCAACCAAGTGGACATTTTCCGTGATATTGCTGGTGTTAATGGTTTAGTTATGACAAAGCTAGATGGGACTGCACGAGGAGGAATTCTTGTCGCTATCGCAGCAAAATATAAATTACCCGTTTATTTTATCGGTATAGGAGAAGATATTGAAGACCTTCAACCCTTTTCTGCTTCTGACTTTGCCGAAACTATTGCAGGAAAACACGCATGAAACAGCCTTTATCTAATCTTAATTTACACAATAATTCTGAAAAAAAGATGAATAACAATAAAAAAAATTCTCTCTCACCAACACTTAAGTTTCTTTTGGAAATGGGTCCATTGGTTGCCTTCTTTTTTGCCAATTATAAGGGAGAATGGCTGATAAAAAACATTGGATTTTTTCAAAATTTTAGTAAGCCTATTTTCCCTGCAACAGCTATTTTTATGGTGGCTATTATTATTTCCCTAAGCTTATCATGGATCCTTGCAAGACAAATTCCTATTATGCCTCTTATTTCAGGAATATTTGTTTTAGTTTTTGGCTTTCTAACTCTCTGGCTTCATAATGAAACTTTCATAAAAATGAAACCAACAATCATTAATAGCTTATTTGCTTTTATACTTTTTGGTGGGATGTTTTTTAAAAAACCACTTTTACGTTATGCTCTTGATTCTACCTTAAAACTTGATGATTTAGGTTGGCAAAAACTTACCTATCGTTGGGCGTTTTTTTTCATTTTTCTTGCCATTTTGAATGAAATAATTTGGCGTAATTTTAGCGATAATTTCTGGACAAGTTTCAAAGTATTTGGCGTCATGCCTATAACAGTCCTTTTCATGCTTACCCAAATGCCTATAATTATAAAACATTCAAAAGGACTTTTTACAGAAGAGGACAAATCTGATTCTTAAAAAAATCATCACTACCGATTATTTTATAGATTCATCGCCAAACACTGTTCGGGAGAAAAAATATGTTGATTGAACAGTTTATTTGTCGAGAAAACAATTTCGGTGTACTCCTTCATGATGAAAAAAGTGGTATGACAGCTGCAATAGATGCTCCTGAAGGCAAAGCGATTCACAACGCCTTAAAGCGCCACAATTGGACACTTAACACTATTTTTGTAACTCATCATCATCACGACCATGTAGAAGCCCTATCAGAATTAAAACAAGTTTACAACACTACGGTTATCGGACCAGAAGCAGAAAAAGAAAAGATTGATCATCTTGATAAAACACTTCAACCTGATGAAAGTTTTTCTTTTGGCTCACACCTTCTTTTAGCTCTTTCAACACCTGGTCATACTCTAGGCGCATTATCTTACTATTTTCCTGAAAATAATTTACTCTTTGCTGGAGATACACTTTTTTCATTGGGCTGTGGACGTCTTTTCGAAGGAACACCAGCACAAATGCTGAATTCTTTAAAAAAACTTCGTAAACTTCCTGATGAAACACTTCTTTATTGTGGACATGAATATACAAAAAATAACGCTCTTTTCGCACTAACAATTGACCCACATAATAAAAAACTCCACCAAAGAATAGAGGAAGTTTTTTTGCTACGTGCAAAAAACGCTATGACTTTACCAGTAACCTTAGGGCAAGAAAAAGCCACCAATCCCTTTCTCCGCTGGGATGATAGTGTATTGCGAAGAAACCTTGTAATGGAAGAAGAAACAGATGAAGAAGTTTTTGCTGAAATTCGAAGAAGAAAGGATAATTTTTAACCATGCTTAAGTTCGTATTACGTTTGTTCCTCCTTTTTCTTTTCGTGATACATATTCAACTAACAAGGGCAGAGGAAAAGGAAACAGATAATTCTTCTCTTATATCATCTCTCATTGCAAATTATCCCTTAACAGAAGATTTTCTTTTAAAGCTGGAAAAAATTGAAAAAGAATGTAAAAACTTACTTCCAGAAACAAAAAATAATCTTATAACTTATGATTCTAGTATCCACTCTAGTATTGAAAATTACACTACCTATATTTCTAGTAAACCAAAACTTGTAAATATTTTAAAAGAAAATAATATAACACCGAAAGATTTTGCTTCAGGAACCTTAGCTCTTAAAGAAATATCAACGCTTCTCATATTTGTACCTGAAAAGGAATATTCTACTGAGAAAAATACTATATTTCTAAACAATCTTGAATTTGTTAAAAAACATTTTTTTAAAGCGACAATTCTTTTAGATAGCTGCGAAAAACTCATTTTGAGCAACTAATCAGCTATGACACATTAAAAATATCATCCCATTAATCTAATAAAAAAGTCCGTGCATTAAAAATCACCGTGTTTTTATCATTCCTAATAATTGTGTTTATTTCGACTATATTTAACAAATGTTTTTATAAAAATAAAGAATAACAGACGAAAAAATATTTATTGAAATTCAAAAAAGAAAGGATAATTTTTAGTCATGTTTAAACTTCTTTTGTGCTTTTTCTTCATTTTTCCTTTTGCATCATACGCTCAAGAAAAAAAACAAGAAATAGATGATCTTTCTTTTATACCGCCTTTCATTGCAAATTATCCCTTAACAGAAGATCTTCTTTTAAAGCTGGAAAAAATCAAAATAGAATGTAAAAATTTATCTTCAGAACCAGAACAAATAAATAAAAAAAGTGACTTCAATACTTATAATGATAATATTGAAAAATACGCTGCCTATATTTCTAATAATCCAAAACTTGTGAATATTTTAAAAGAAAATAATATAACACCGAAAGAGTTTGTTATTGCTCACCTAGCACTTCAAGCGACATTGTATGTACTTACTGATGAAGAAAATTCTACTTATGAAAAAAACTTTTTACCTTCAAGCAATATAGAATTTGCTAAAGAGCATATGTATAGAATAATAAAAATTTTAAAAGATAACTGTTAAAAAAATCTTTTTAGAACAATTGATTAACTTTGTAAACGCCGACAAATTTCATCTAATTGTTCTAATGAAGAGTAATGTATTTTTAAATCTCCACCTTTTTTACCATGTCGAATAATAACTTTCATTCCTATCACATCTGCAAGTAATTTTTCTAAAGATTTTGTTTCAGCATCTTTCTCCGTATTGGTACGCTTTTTAGTTTTAGGATTAGCTTGCTCATATGCAAGTATTTCTGTTTGACGTACTGAAAGCCCTTCACGAATAATTTTCTCAGCTAAATTTTGTGGATCATCAACGGTTATAAGACAACGTGCATGACCTGCAGAAAGTTGTCCATCAGTTAAGAATTGTTGTACCTTTTCTGGAAGTTTTAACAAACGAAGCGTATTTGCAACATGACTACGACTTTTTCCTATAACTTGCGCTAAATCTACTTGCGTATAATCATGTTCATTTAGAAGCATCTCATATCCCTTTGCTTCTTCGATAGGATTAAGATCTGCACGTTGAACATTTTCAATAATTGCCAATTCCAAAGCCGTTTTATCGTCCACATCACGAATAATAACGGGTAATTGACTTAAATTTGCACGTTGTGCTGCACGCCAGCGCCGTTCACCCGCAATCAATTCAAACCGATGAGGATGATCTCTTAAAGGCCTCACAATAACCGGTTGAACCACACCGTGTTGACGAATTGATTGTGTCAAATTATCAAGCTCTGTTTCAGTAAAATGACGCCGAGGATTGTGAGGATTACATGAAATAGATTCAATAGAAATAAATTGCTCAGAAAGACTACCGGATTCATTTAATTTATCAAAGCTTGATGAACGTGCAATATTGTTGTTTAAATTGATATCTCCAATCAATGCCGCTAATCCACGTCCTAGTCTTTTTTTTGATAGATCATCGTTCATAATTTTGCTCTTTGAGTTTTCTTACAAAAAATTTTACATTTTTAAGCAGCAGCACGTGCTTGTTTTTCACGTTGAATCATTTCTGATGCTAGACGCAAATAAGCTTGGCTCCCAGCACATTTAAGATCATAAAGCAATACAGGTTTGCCAAAAGAAGGCGCTTCTGATACTCTTACATTTCGTGGAATAACAGTACGATAAACTTTATCTCCCATAAAAGAGCGTACATCTTCAACAACTTGATTTGAAAGGTTATTACGTCCATCATACATTGTTAAAACAATACCTTGGATCTCTAAAGATGGATTAAGTACGGATCGCACTTGTTTTACTGTTTCAAGTAATTGACTTAAACCTTCAAGTGCTAAAAATTCACACTGCATAGGCACTAAAACAGAATCCGCAGCCCCCATAGCATTAAGTGTTAAAAGATTAAGGGAGGGAGGACAATCAATTAAAATATAATTGAATTTTTTTTCCATTTCCGGATCATCATAGAGAGCTTTACGTAAGCGTTGTATGCGATCTTTTGATGAAGAAATTTCCATTTCCACACCTAAGAGATCAAGTGTAGAAGGAACTATATAAAGATTGGGTACGGCTGTTTTTAAAGCCGCCTGTGTAATTGAAACGCCCGAAACCAAAACATCATAAGAAGATAAAGGACGGCTATTACGATCAATCCCTAAACCTGTACTAGCATTACCTTGTGGATCAACATCCATAATAAGGACATTTTCACCAATAGCCGCTAAAGCTGTAGCAAGATTAATTGCTGTGGTTGTTTTTCCGACTCCACCCTTTTGGTTTGCAATAGCGATAATTCGTGTTTCGCTCATTTTGCTCTACCCTCTATATGATCGAATATGAGAAATTTCCAAAATAACAGAATTTTCATCAACTTTACTTTTATGTTTTAACAGATCAAAGTGCCAATTGGCAGAGGCATTTTTTATTTCTGTAGCGTAATCCCGACCTTTTTGCAAAAGAGCTATTGTTTTTTCTGTTAATAAAGGAAAAATGAGTTGTAAAAGAGTATCAAGCGGCGCTAATCCCCGTGCTGTTATAATATCAGATATGGGAATTTTTTGATATATATCTTCAATTCTAGCGTGATAAACCGTTGCTGGAAGATTAAGTTGAGCAATAACTGTTCGCAAAAAAGCAACTTTTTTCCCATTACTTTCAACAAGATTAATATGTCCTGATTTTTTTTCTTTCAAAAAGATAGCAATCACAATTGCAGGAAAACCTCCTCCTGATCCTAAATCACACCAATGTAAAGAATGAGCATACAAAGGAAAAATTTGTGCTGAATCTAGAATATGTCGTGTCCATAGATCTGGTATAGTTGTAGCAGATATCAAATTAATATGTGCATTCCACTGAAGTATTAAAGACTCAAACTGAATTAAATTTTCCATCGTTTCACGTGAAACAGAAGGAACAATATTTAATAATTGTTGATATTTTTTTTCTGTAGAAAAATTCATTAAGCTGTTTTAGCCTTTTCACGTCGTTGACGTTGAATATGTGTAATAATAAGCGATAACGCGGCGGGTGTCATGCCATCAATTTTTTGTGCATCAGCAATTGAACGCGGCGACACTTCTTGAATTTTTGATTTAAGTTCATTTGAAAGACCTGAAATTGCCTGAACATCGAGAGAAGAAGGAATTTCTAAACGCTCATCTCTCTGAAGAGAGGCAATATCTTGTGCTTGTTTATCTAAATAAACCGCATATTGTGCTTCAATTTCTAAAGATTCTGCTGTTTTAGAATCAATTGTTTTTAATTGTGGCCAAAAATCTGAAAGACGCTCTAAGGTCATATGAGGATAAGCAAGAAAATCATAAGCCGAACGCCGAATTCCATCATGATTAACATGTAATCCATGAGCAGAAGCTTCATTGGGTGTTAAAAAAAGATTTTGACATATTGATCGTGCTTGATCAAGCCGTTGTTGTTTTTTCTGATAACATTCCCAACGTATTTTACTCACAATACCCCATTTTTGTGCCAAAGGTGTTAAACGCGTATCAGCATTATCAGATCGTAAAGATAAACGAAATTCAGCACGTGATGTAAACATCCTATAAGGTTCACAAACACCACGTGAAACCAAATCATCAATCATAACACCAATATAAGCAGTAGAACGACTTATAAGTATTTCATCTAATTTACCTACTTTACGTGCAGCATTTAATCCAGCTAAAAGTCCTTGTGCTGCTGCTTCTTCATATCCTGTTGTACCATTAATTTGGCCTGCTAAGAACAAACCCGGTAAAGAACGTAATTCTAAGTTTCTCGTTAATTGTTGTGGATTAACAAAATCATATTCAATAGCATAACCAGGTTGCAAAACTATAGCATTTTCCAATCCTTCAATGGTTTTCAATAGAGAAATTTGTACATCTTCAGGAAGAGAAGTAGAAAGACCATTTGGATAAACAGTATCATCATTTAATCCTTCTGGTTCCAGAAAGATCTGATGTCCATCACGTTCTCCAAATTTAACAATTTTATCTTCAACAGAAGGACAATAACGTGGTCCTAACCCTTCAATATTTCCAGAATATAAAGCAGAGCGATAAATATTCTCGCGAATAATTTGATGTGTTTTCTCATTTGTACGTGTTATTGCACATTCAATTTGTGGTTGTTCAATTTTCTCTGTTAAAAGAGAAAAGGGTATGGGATTTTCATCTGCTTGTTGTTTTTGGAGAGCTTCCCAAGCAATTGTTTTTTTACTCAAACGAGCAGGGGTTCCTGTTTTTAATCGTCCAAGTTTTATATGATATTTTTTCAAATGTTCAGCAAGTTTTACACTTGACTGATCTCCCATACGACCAGCAGCCCATGTTTTATTACCAATATGAATAAAGCCATTTAAAAACGTACCTGTTGTTAAAACAACAGCACCAGAAAAAATTGTTCCTTGTTTTTTTAAAATAACACCTGATACACAATTATCTTTAACAACCAGATCAATAACTTCATCCTCAATAAGAGTAAGATTTTCTTGTTCTTTTAATAATTTTTGAATTGCTTTTTTATAAAGTTGTCTATCTGCCTGTGTCCGTGGTCCTCTTACTGCCGGTCCTTTACGTCTATTAAGTAGTCTAAACTGAATTCCAGCAGCATCCGCTGCTCTTCCCATAAGACCATCTAACGCATCTATTTCACGAACTAGATGCCCTTTTCCAAGTCCACCAATAGCAGGATTACACGACATTGTTCCCAGTGCTGATATTTTATGTGTAACAAGCGCTGTTTTGGCTCCTACACGTGCTGAAGCTGAAGCCGCTTCACAGCCAGCATGACCACCACCAACAATAACAACATCATATGATTGCATTTAATTCATTCCGTAGAAAATATTCTAAGGTTTCACGTGAAACAGGATATAAATTACATAATCTTTATAATCTGTCTATGAAATAATCAATGTTTCACGTGAATCATTATTTACCAACACAAAATTCTGAAAAAATAATATCAAGCAAATCTTCAACATCAATATCTCCTGTAATTTTCCCAAGAAAATCACTTGCACAACGGAGATGTTCTGCACGTAAACTGAGATCAAGGGAATGATAATTAAGAGAAAATTCAATCTCTTTAACAGCCTCCTTTAATAATTGAAGTTGCCTTTTACGTGCTGGAACAATATTTCCAATTTCAGAAGCACGATGATGACAAAATAATTCAAGTTCTTTTATAAAATAATCAAAATTTAAACCAGTTAATGCGGAAAATTGTATAGACCAACGCTGATCATTTTTTTCATAAAGATCAAGCTTATTGCCAACACACCATATTTCAGCCGATGTTTCTGGTAAATCAACTTGCTTAGGATTTCCTATATCATAAACCAAAATAACCAAATCAGCTTCCCTAACATGCTGTTTAGCAATTTCTATTCCCATCTGTTCTATTTTATTTTCTGTTTTTCTAAAACCAGCAGTATCGGTTAAAAAAACAGGTAAACCACCAAGAATAATTCTCATTTCTAAAGCATCACGGGTTGTTCCTGCTTCTTCCGTTACAATAGCAACAGATCTTCCTGAAAGACGATTCATAATGCTTGATTTTCCAGAATTTGGAGCACCAGCAATAACAATTTTTAATCCATCACGTAAAATACTCGCACGTTCTCCTTTAGTAATATATTCCCGAATAGAAGTACAAAGATCCTGAACATCTTTCCAAACTTTATCAGATATTGCGTTGGGAATATCTGCTTCATCAACAAAATCAAGTTCTGCCTCAATAAAAGCACGCGCCTTCATAAGCTTATGACGCCAATCACGATAAAGCGTCGTTAAATGTCCACTTGTACCCATAACAGCTAAACGCCGTTGGCTTTCCGTTTCTGCTTCTATTAAATCAGCAAGACCTTCTGCTTGAACAAGATCTAATTTTCCTTCCATAAAAGCACGACGTGAAAATTCACCTGCTTCTGCAATACGGCATCCAGAAAATGTCGACAATTCATCGAGAAAACGATTAACGACTGCTTTTCCTCCATGTAAATGGAATTCTGCACAATCTTCCCCCGTAAAACTATGAGGAGCAGGAAAAAAAACAGTTAAACCAGAATCTAAAAAACTACCATCACGAGCAGTAAGATTTCCATAATGCATAAAACGTGCTTTAGGTAAACGACCACAAAGCGTTTTAACTATATCCACAACATGAGGACCAGAAAGCCGAATGACTGCAACCCCTGAAGGTAACAATCCACTCGAAACAGCAAAGATTGTATCCACAGGTTTTATCCTAATAAAAACTTTAATGACTCTACGTATTCATTGAATCAAAAAATTCACTATTATTTTTTGTTTGCTTTAATTTATCAATCAAAAATTCAATTGCATCTGTTACATTCATAGATGCTAAAATACGACGAAGAACAAAAATTTTGTGTAAATCTTGTCGTTCTACCAGAAGTTCTTCCTTACGCGTTCCTGACTTTAAAATATCCATAGCAGGGAAAATACGTTTATCAGCAACTTTTCGATCAAGAACAATTTCCGAATTACCTGTTCCTTTAAATTCTTCAAAAATAACCTCATCCATACGACTTCCTGTATCAATCAAAGCCGTTGCAATAATGGTTAAAGATCCGCCTTCTTCAATATTACGTGCTGCACCAAAAAAACGCTTTGGACGCTGGAGGGCATTTGCATCCACACCACCTGTTAAAACTTTACCTGAAGAAGGAACAACTGTATTATATGCACGCCCAAGACGTGTAATAGAATCGAGAAGAATAACAACATCACGCCCATATTCAACAAGACGTTTGGCTTTTTCAATAACCATTTCTGCCACTTGTACGTGACGTATTGCAGGTTCATCAAAAGTAGAAGAAACCACTTCTCCTTTTACTGAACGCTGCATATCAGTAACTTCTTCTGGTCGTTCATCAATTAAAAGAACAATGAGATAACATTCAGGATGATTAGTGGTAATAGAATGAGCAATATTTTGAAGTAAAACTGTTTTTCCCGTCCGAGGAGGAGCTACAATTAACCCTCTTTGTCCTTTTCCCAATGGAGATATCAAATCAATCACGCGTGATGACATATCTTTCTCTGTAGGATCTTGTATTTCCATTTGGAAACGTTCATTTGAATAAAGAGGAGTAAGATTATCAAAGTGGATTTTATAACGAATCTTTTCAGGTTTTTCGAAATTAATTGTATTAATTTTAAGGAGAGCAAAATAACGTTCTCCCTCTTTTGGACTGCGTATGGGACCTTCAATTGTATCGCCTGTTTTTAAAGAAAACGACTGTATTTGTGCAGGTGAAAGATAAATATCATCAGGACCAGGAAGATAATTAGCATCAGCAGATCTCAAAAATCCAAATCCGTCTTGTAAAACTTCAACAACACCTTCTCCTATAATTTCAACGTCTTGTAGAGCAAGTTTTTTCAAGATAGCAAACATTAATTCTTGTTTGCGCATAAGGGAGGCATTTTCAACTTCTAATGTTTCAGCAAAAGAAACAAGCTCAACGGGATTTTTGCTTTTAAGTTCTTGTAGTTTCATTTTTTGCATGAAATATGCTCTTTGTAATTAAGGAGAAGATTGTTCTAAATAATTTATGGAAATTTATGAGTGAAATATTATTAAGAAAAAATATCCTACACTCAATTTTTTTAATCTGCAAGTACCATTTATATGAAATTTGTTCCTGTAATATTAAGTAATTATATGAAAAACTTGAAAAAATATAAAATCCAAATAGTATTTAATTATTTTAATAACAAAAATGTGAGTTAGGATTATAGCATTAATAAAATGCTATTCAAAAGTATTTTTTACAGAAATTTATATTAATAAATTTATATTAAAGAAAGGATTATTCTTATTTATAACTGTGTTTAGTGTGGATTATTATTTATCCTCAATTTTATCCACAAAAGGAACTGAAAAAAGAATAAAAATATCACTATCTTAAAGATATTATCCCCTCTTTTTTTATAAGAGGGATTAAATTATCACAAGCATTTAATTTGTGCATAAAAAAGGAGAATTTTTCATAAATTTTAGTTTTATAAAAAACGGTGAGGATATATACACATGTCTTAACAAGGAGTTAAAATTTTTGTGACAAAAGAAAAAAAATTCTTTCATTTACACATGCTTTCTGATGCAACAGGAGAAACATTAATTTCTGTTGGAAGAGCTGTAGCATCGCAATATGCAATGATTCAGGCAACAGAGCATATCTATCCTATGATTCGTAATAGAATACAGTTACAGAAAGCTCTTGATGAAATACAACAAGAGCCAGGTATTGTTCTTTACACAATGATTGATGAAGAACTTAAACTACTCCTTCAAAAAAAATGCAAAAAAATAGAAGTTCCCTGTATTGATATATTGCATCCTGTTTTAAATGCTTTTCAGTCTTACCTTGGAATGCCAACACATTTACGTGCGAGCGCACAACATGATCTTAATGCAGATTATTTTCGCCGTATTGAGGCACTGGATTTTACAATAGAGCATGATGATGGACAGTCTTCCAGTAGCTTATCCGAAGCAGATGTGATCCTTGTGGGAATTTCAAGAACCTCTAAAACACCAACAAGCATCTATTTAGCAAATCGCGGAATCAAAACGGCTAATGTTCCTCTTATTCCAGGAATTGATTTGCCAGAATCTCTTTTAGAGGTAAAAAATTCTTTAATTATTGGTTTAATTGCTTCAGCTGAAAGAATCTCACATATTCGTCAAAATAGAGATTTAGGAGAAGGTTTTGCTCTTGATAATTATACTAATCGTATCAACATAGCTGAAGAATTAATCCATGCAAAACGCATTTGCGAACGTTTTGGTTGGCCTATTATTGATGTCACAAGACGTTCTATTGAAGAAACTGCTGCTGCAATATTTGAACTGTTATCACGATTTCGTGAAGGAAATGAGAGAAAATTCTCATGAACGCAGATACTTTAATATTAGCATCTCTTAGTTTTTATCGTGCAAAATTATTAAAAAAAGCAGGCTTAAATTTTTCCATTGAAGGAGCTTCTTTTGATGAAAGAGAAGTAGAAAAAAAAGCAAAAGAAAAAACACCTAAAGAACTCAGCTGTTTTCTTGCGAGCGCAAAAGCAAAAAATGTTTCAGATCGTTTTCCTGATGCTTTCGTTATTGGTTGTGATCAAGTTCTTGATTTTGAAGGTCAAGTTTTTCACAAAGCAACAAATATTAAAGAAGCACATCAACGTTTATGTGAATTATCAGGAAAAACCCATTCTCTTCATAGTGCGGTAGCTTTATTTAAAAATGGTCAAAAAATTTGGGTTGAAGCTTTTAGTGCACATATGTCTGTTCGTTTACTCTCATCAGAATTTATTGAACGTTATTTAGCACGCGTAGGAAAAGATGTTTTAAACAGCGTGGGAGTATATCAAATTGAAGGAGAAGGAATTCATCTCTTTGAAAAAATTGAAGGAGATTTTTTTACCATTGTTGGTTTACCTTTGCTGCCTCTACTCATAAAACTGCGCCACTTAGGAATTATTGATGGTTGACTTAACAATAAAAAAAACAAATTATCCGCGTGCTTTTGTTGTTGGTTCTCCAATTCATCATTCAAAATCGCCAAGAATTCACAATTTTTGGCTTAAACAATATGGTTTACAAGGAGAATATCTTGCACAAGAAGTAACATCTGAAGAGTTCAGTCATTTTATTGCGTCTTTACAAAAAATAGGCTTTTGTGGAGGAAATGTTACTTTGCCTTATAAACAGGAAGCTTTTCGTTTAGCAGATTATAAAGATGAGAGAGCAACAATGATTGGTGCTGTTAATACACTTTGGTATGAAGGAGATAAGCTTTGTGCCACGAATAGTGATGCCTATGGTTTTAGCGCTAATCTTGATGATTTTGCATCTGATTGGGGAGGGGAAACAGCTCTTGTTTTTGGAGCAGGTGGTGCCGCACGCGCTATCATATATGCCTTAAAAAGACGCGGATTTGAACAGATTTATTTAATTAACCGTACAAAACAACGTGCTGATAATTTAGCTCAGCATTTTGGAAAAATCATTAAAGTTTACGATTGGCATAAAATCCATGAAATACTTCATCAAGCTGATTTGATTGTTAATACAACCTCTATTGGCATAAAAAGTCCAGAAGAAAAAAGTGATTCTTTTTTTTGCGATTTTCATAAAGCAAAAAAAACGGCATTAGTAACAGATATTATTTATACACCATTGATAACTCCTTTTTTACAACAGGCAAAGGCTTGTGATCTCAAGACGGTTGATGGACTTGGGATGCTTCTACATCAGGCTGTTATAGGGTTTGAACAGTGGTTCGGAATAAGACCACAGGTAACAAAAGCGTTACGGACAGCTATTTTAGAGGATATGAGTGAAAAAAGAGAATGAAGATCATAGGATTAACGGGATCAATTGCTATGGGAAAATCAACAGTTGCTGATTTTTTCAAGCAAGCGGGTATTTCTGTTTTTAGTGCTGATGAAGCAGTACAACAGCTTTATAAAAGTGAGCCAGCTTTGTCATTCATAGAGCGTATTTTTCCTGGTGTGGTTGAAAACGGAGAAGTTAACCGTTTGAAACTTTCTGAAATTTTGATTGATGATAAAGAAAAATTACAAACATTAGAAAAAATAATTCATCCTTTGGTGCAAGAAAAAGAAAGGGAATTTATTGATATAGCGCGTGAACAAGGGAAAAAATTAGTTATTCTTGATATTCCACTTCTGTTTGAAAAAAATGGTGAAAGTCGTGTGGATAGCGTTATTGTTGTTTCTGCTCCACCAGAAATACAAAAAGAACGTGTAATGATTCGCCAAGGTATGAATGAGAAAAAATTTGCCTTTATCAACGCTCAACAAATGCCAGATGAAAAAAAACGAGAACGCGCTGATTTTATTATTGATACAGGGAAAGATTTAGAGAATACACGTCAACAGGTTTTTGATGTGATAAAAAAATTGCTAAAGAATTAAAATTATGCGTGAAATTATTTTTGATACAGAAACAACAGGTTTAGATAAAGAGAAAGATCGCATAATCGAAATTGGTTGTGTAGAAATGGTTGATCGTTATCTCACAGGACGCCAATTTCATGTTTATTTAAACCCTGAAGGCGTTATTATTCCTGATGAAGTTGTAGCAATTCACGGATTAACCAATGAACGCTTGAAAAACGAGAAAAGTTTTAGTGATATTGTTGATGAATTTTTGGAATTTATCAAAGACGCGACAATGATTGCGCATAATGCGAGTTTTGATATTGGTTTTATTAATGCAGAATTAAAACGCGTCAACAAACCGCTTATCAGTGTTGATAATATTCTTGATACATTGGCTATGGCGCGGCGTAAATTTCCTATGGGTCCTAATTCTCTTGATATTTTATGCAAACGTTTTGGAATTGATAACAGCCATCGTGTTCTTCATGGTGCTTTGCTTGATGCAGAGATTCTAGCCGATGTTTATATTGAGCTCATCGGTGGAAAGCAAGGTGTATTGGGTTTTGATAACAGAAGGGGTATTGATGAACATATCCAGAACGATAAAGATACATCTTATGCCGTTAAAATTCGCCCGCAGGCTTTACCTTCAAGATTGAGTATGCAAGAAAAAAAGTTACACGCTGATTTTATCTACAAAATGGGTGAAAAAGCTCTGTGGAATAACTTCAAAATTCATGAATAACATCATCTTTTATCTAAAAGAGTCACGATTGAAATTAAAGAATATCGATGTCAAAAAAAACGGTCGTTGTGGGGAGGGGAACACCACAACGACCCTGTCGCTACATCGTACCTCAGCTATCATAGGAGGAGCAAAATGAAAGCTATTAATCCTGTAACAGCAAAGAAAAGCTCTAGGTACTTAATATAAAGTGCAACGACTTCACGTCTTATGAAGAGAAAAAATGGCTTTTTAGAGGCAAAGTGAAAAAATATATAAGGGTAATTTGTTTTTTTAGCTGAAATGGAGAAAAAATTGTCATGAAAGCAACAGATCATCTTTTTTTGGTTGACGGATCAGGCTATATTTTTCGTGCTTATTATGCTTTGCCGCCTTTAAAACGTAAAAAGGATGGACTTCCTGTAGGAGCAGTAGCTGGTTTTTGCAATATGTTATGGAAATTACTTTGTGATGCTCGTAATACAGCTACGGGTGTTGTTCCAACACATTTTGCTGTTATTTTTGATTATTCATCTGATACTTTTCGGAAACAAATTTATCCTGAATATAAAGCGAATCGCGTTGAACCTCCTGAAGATCTAATTCCTCAATTCGCGCTAATACGCCAAGCAACGAAGGCTTTTAATTTGCCTTGTATTGAAAAGGAAGGCTTTGAAGCGGATGATTTAATTGCTACCTATGCAAAGTTGGCAACAAAGGTTGGGGCAAAAACAACCATTATTTCTTCTGATAAGGATCTTATGCAACTCGTAAATACGCATGTATCTTTGTATGATGGAATGAAAGATAAGCATATAGGTATCTCAGAAGTTATAGAAAAATGGGGTGTTGCGCCTGAAAAAATGATTGATTTACAAGCATTAATTGGAGATTCAACGGATAATGTACCGGGTATTCCAAGCATTGGTCCAAAAACTGCAGCTCAGTTGTTAAATGAATTTGGTTCTCTTGATCTTTTATTGCAAAACGTAACAGAAATTAAACAAACAAAACGACGTGAAAACATTCAAGCTTATAGAGAACAAGTTAAAATATCTCGTGAACTTGTCAGGCTTAAAACAGATGTTCCTATAGATAATGATTTAGATGATTTTATTTTGGAGCCACAAGATGGTCCACGTTTAATTGCTTTTTTGAAAGCGATGGAGTTTTCAACATTAACGCGTCGCGTGGCAGAGGCAACAACATGCGATGCAGCTGTTATTGACGCACTTGATATAGATGTTGAATGGGAAAAACTAAGCCCTAGGAATGATTCTGATATCAGGCATGATTCTGATATCAAGAATACTGAGCGCGCATCCCTTCATAATTTTTCTGAAAATTCTCCACAAGTTTTTGCACAAGAACGTAAAGATCAAGCGCTGACTCAAAAAATTACAAGAGATGCTTATACAACAATTCTTGATGAGGAAATTTTAAAAGACTGGTTATCACAAGCACAAGAGCAGGGTTTTTTCGCTTTTGATACTAAAACAACATCTCTTGATCCGATGCAAGCAAAGCTTGTTGGTTTTTCACTCGCATTACAGCCGGAAAAAGCAGCTTATATACCTCTTGAACATTTTGATGAAGGAGAAGAGGACCTTTTGAGGGGCGGGCGCATTGCTTCACAGATTGGGGCTCGAAAAGCTTTAGCACTTTTAAAACCGATATTAGAAGATTCAGCGGTGTTAAAAATTGGTCATAATATAAAATATGATTGGTTGGTGATGAAGCAATACGACATTATGATAAGCTCTTTTGACGACACCATGCTTTTATCATATGCTTTTGATGCTGGAATGTTAACCCATAATATGGATGATTTGTCTGAACGTTGGCTTGAGCATAAACCAATTGCCTATAAAGATTTAACGCATAACGGGAAAAAAATTACTTCTTTTGCACAAGTAGATTTAAAACAAGCAACCCTTTATGCGGCGGAAGATGCTGATATAAAGCTACGTCTTTGGCAAGTATTGAAACCGCAACTTGTTGCTCGTGGAATGACAAAAATTTATGAGCGTCTTGATAGACCTCTTGTAGAAGTTCTTGCAAGAATGGAAGAACGGGGGATTCTTATTGATCGGCAGATTTTATTGCGTCTTTCAGGAGAGTTAGCACAAGCTTCTTTGATTCTAGAAGAGGAAATTTACAAACAAGCTGATGAAAAGTTTAATCTTGCTTCGCCAAAGCAATTAGGGGATATCCTTTTTGGCAAAATGGGATTGCCTGGAGGCGCTAAAACAAAGGGTGGACAATGGTCAACTTCTGCACAGACCTTAGAAGAGTTGGCTGCTGAAGGTCATATTTTACCGCGTAAAATTATTGAGTGGCGTCAACTTTCAAAGCTAAAATCTACCTATACAGATGCCTTGCCTTCTTATATTTTTTCAAAAACAGGGCGAGTTCACACGAATTATTCTTTGGCAATAACATCAACTGGTCGGTTATCATCATCAGAGCCAAATTTGCAAAATATTCCAGTGCGAACTGCTGAAGGACGTAAAATTCGAACAGCTTTTATTGCTCCCAAAGGACATGTGTTACTTTCTGCTGATTATAGTCAGATTGAGTTGCGCATTCTTGCACATATTGCGGATATAAAAGCATTAAAAGAAGCTTTTGCTAAAGGGCATGATATTCACGCTATAACGGCATCACAAATGTTTGGTGTTGCGATAGAAGGAATGCATTCAGATATACGACGGCGTGCAAAAGCGATTAATTTTGGTATTATTTATGGTATTTCAGCTTTTGGATTAGCCAATCAATTGGGAATTTCACGCCAAGAAGCGGGTCGTTATATTCAACTGTATTTTGAAAGATTTCCAGGAATTAAAGATTATATGGAGAAGACCAAAATCTTTGCACGTGAAAATGGTTATGTAGAAACAATTTTTGGACGTCGTATCCATTATCCAGAAATAAAAGCAAAGAATGTAAAAATTCGTTCTCTTAATGAGCGGGCAGCTATCAATGCTCCAATTCAAGGTTCTGCGGCCGATATTATTCGCCGCGCTATGATACATATGGAAGATGCTTTAAAAGCAGAAAAACTATCAGCAAAAATGTTGCTGCAAGTTCATGATGAACTGATTTTTGAAGTACCAGAAGAAGAAAGTAAAAAAACCATGACTGTTGTTAAAAATGTTATGGAAAATGCTACAATACCGGTTCTATCTTTATCTGTACCGCTTGAAGTAAAAGTTATGACGGCTCAAAATTGGGATGAGGCACATTAATTTTTTTATTTATTTTTAAGAATATTGATTGCGTTGGAAAGATTAAGATAGGCTTTGATAGGCAAATGATCTGAAGCAATGCGTGCAAGTGGTGAATAATGATTTTCAATACTTGTTACCAATTGGTGGGGAAAAGAAAAAACTCTATCAAGGGCTAACAAAGGAAAACGAGAGGGAAAGCTTGGTACAACTTCAAAAGTGCTATCAAAATAGGGAGAAAAATGATTTAAAGATGAGCCTTTTCCCATTCGCCATTCATTAAAATCTCCTATGAGGAGTGTAGGCATAAGGGGGCGTTTTTGGAAAATTTCAAGGAGCATTTTTGTTTGTTGTTTACGAGAGTAACGTAATAATCCAAAATGAGCCGCAATAATACGAATAGGTCCTGCTGCCATTTCCAACTCTACAATTACAGCCCCACGTGGTTCAATACTAGGAAGAGTGACTTGTAAAGTATCACGTACATATCCCTTTCGCAAAAAAAGAGCATTCCCATGCCAACCATGGCCATGAGGTGACATAGTATTAAGAGGTACAGGAATCAAACCGGTTTCAGCTTTTAATAGCTGAAGATTAATCAAACCGATGCGTTCCCCAAAACGTTTATCTGCTTCTTGAAGAGCAAGGATATCAACTTGTAATTCAGTAATAACACGGACAATTCTTGTAGGATTAAAAACTTTATCAACACCTACACATTTATGCACATTATAGGAAGCAACGGTCAGATCATAATTACTATTTTGATTGACAATGTTTGATTGATGATGAGAGCGGCTATGAATTGTATTTAAAAAGGAGCTATGGAGTTTTTGTTGGATAAAACCGGTAAACCAAGGGAATTTTTGCTTATAAGGTATTTTTGTCATTTTACGAAAAGAATAGTCCCTAAGAGGCCAAGGGTAAAGACTTACACTAAAAACAAAAGAACCTTGTCTCTTTTAGAAACAAGGTTCTTAATTAAGTTATGATTTTTGCAATCAATCACGGTTTGAGCCAAGAAACTGTAGCAAGAAGACAAACATATTGATGAAATCAAGATAAAGATTCAACGCGCCCATAATAACTTTACGTCCTCTGGTATCGCTTTCATCTCCTTCATAATACATCAACTTAATGCTCTGGGTATCGTAGGCTGTTAAACCAGCAAAGATAAAAACACCAATCACAGAGATAGCAAACTGCAAAGCGCTTGATCCAAGAAAAATGTTCACAATCATGGAAAGAAACAAGCCGATCAATCCGATGAATAAGAAGGAACCGATTGCTGTGAGATCACGCTTTGTTGTGTATCCATAAAGTGAAAGAGCTCCAAAAGTTGCGGCGGAAATGACAAAGGTTTGCACAACACTTTCTGTCGTATAGCGCAAAACGATTGAAGACAGTGAAAGACCAACCAGAGCAGCATAACCAAAAAAGAGACTACGAGCAGCATTTGTGCTCAATGTATTAATTTTAAAACTGAGAAATAAGACTGCTATGAGTGGTGCAAACATAACAATATAAGAAAATGGCGATGTATAAAATGTTACTCCAAATGGTGTTAGATAAACACTGCTATTGATTTGAGCTGCTGCTTGGCTCATATCTGTTGTCGTTGCTAATGATACAATTGCATAAGCGGCAGCAGCTGTAATAAGCAAACCAATGGCCATTGCATTGTAGACACCCAACATATAGTCGCGTAATCCCTGATCAATTGATGCATCGGCATGAGAAGCAGGTGCCGAACGTAAATCTTTAAAATTAGCCATAATATAAAATCCTTTAGCATATGTTCTGTCAGGTATAGGGCTTTAAAGGTGTCTCTGTCATTACACAGATAAGCTTGGTATAAGCCTTAATTGGGCAAATACAAAAACCCTTAAGAATCACTGACAGAATTCCAGCATATATGCTCTTATTATGGAGATTTATTTAAAAATTACAAGAGATTTATATGAAGAAGGAACCTTACAAATTGGTAAGGAAATAGTTCATTTTAATAAAAAATATTTCCATTTTTTGCCATATTTTTGCAAGATAAAAAGACTATACTTAAAAACTTTTCTATTTTCACAGAAACTATGTAATACAATCCCTTATAAAATATTTACTATTTTTGCGTTTATGAGAAGAGCGGCAAGTATCATCACACTATTTCAACCTCCAATATTGCATCTGTTTTGCACGGTTATAAGAGCTATTGAATTGGATTTTTTATAATATATTGATGTATAATGATAAATTGTCTTTTTGAATGCTAAATGATACTCCGAATATCGCAAGATTCTCTGGTTGAAAATCTGTTCATATTAAATCAATCAAGATTATTGACTTGCTTGTGTCTTGCAAGAGATATGGTTTTAATGGATTCAACATGAACAGATTCCAAATAAAAGAGATTTAGAATAGTAAGGGCTTTTATTCAATATGAAAAACGGTAATTTATATTTATAATCAATATGTTGCTTTAACAAGACACCATTGAAAATAGTTGAAAAAATGTTTTTTATTAAACAATATATAAAATAAAAAAGGAGAGTTTTTAAACGAAGCACTTAAGAAAGGCTCTGTAAAATCGATATCTGTAAAAACTAAAAAACATACGAAAAGCAATTGTTCTAATCAAATAAACAGAACTTCGAATGCTGTGAAATGTCTCCTCAAAAATTGTGATGTAGGACACATGGATAAAAAATATTGATTCTATTTGAGTTCATTTCTTTTGCACTAACTAAGTGTAGAAATGTAAAGTTGAAAAGAAAGTAAGATCTTATAGTCCCATGAAGAGAAACACGTGAAATGACGAGCAACAAGAATTGATTAAGAGAAATCAATGCGTAATCAGACTTGTGATGGTCAATAATCTCTGTTTTCTAAGGCACTGAACATATCAGTGAGAAGATGTACTATTGGAATGACGCCTTGCTTTCATCCAAGTACGCAATTCTTCAATAAGGATGGCAATAACACCGAGAGTGATAAAACTATCTGCAAGGTTGAAAATAGCAAAATAAAAAATATCATCAATATGAAAAAGTATATAATCAGTGACATGATGAAAGCGAATACGATCAATGAGATTGCCGATGGCTCCCCCAATAATAAGAATAAGGCCAAAGCGCATTAAAGACTTATTATATTCAGTATTTTTCCATAACCATAGAAGAAAGATAATCACAATGATCGTGATGGCGATGATTCCCCACTGAGAAAAGGAAGAAAAAAACGAAAATGCAATGCCAGAATTGCGCACATGATAAAGGGAAAGAAAAGGAATAAGCGAAATTTCTGTTCCTAAAGGCATATTGTGCATAACCCAGTATTTGACAGCTTGATCAAGTACTACTGTAAAAGCCAAGCCCAAGAGAAGAAAAGGGAGTGATTTACGAATCATGTTTTTCCTCACATGGTTCAAGTATTAAATAGGGGCGACGGATTTCATAAAGCATAACAGCTGTTGCTACAGCTAGATTAAGCGAGTCTGCTCGTCCGCTTTGTGGAATACGCGTAAGTTTATCACACCGATTCGTAAGAAGATCTGATAATCCCTGTTTTTCATTCCCCATTAAAAGGATAATAGGGCCATTTTTGAAGTCAAGTGTGCGATAATCCAGAGAACCTTTGAGGTGTGTTCCAACAATCATACCTTTAAAGTGAGAAGACCAGTTTAAAAAGCCGTTTTCATCAAAACGATAAAGTGGTACAGAGAAAATAGATCCCATGGTTGCGCGGACTGTTTCAGGCGAGAAAGGGTCTGTTGTCTCGCCAATTAAAATAACACCTTTAGCACCTACAGCATCAGCGGTTCGAATAATGGTACCAAGGTTTCCAGGATCACGTACACGATCAAGCGCGATGTAAACATCTTTAATCTGCCCTTTTATCATTTCAAAAGAGTGCCATTTTTGCTTGAAAATACCAATAACTGTTTGTGGATTATCGCGTCGGGTAAGTGATTCCATAACCTTTTGTGAGGCTTTAATAACAAAACCACCGTTGGCTACAGCACGTGCGGCAGTATTTTCGATAGTAGCATTACCGATTTCACTTTTAGAAAAAATAAGCGTCTGTATTGTCCAGCCAAGATTGAGAGCATCAATGACCAATTTCAATCCTTCTGCCATGAAAAGACCTTCTCTATTACGGTTTTTCTTTTGGCTAAGTGCTTTAAGATTTTTTATGATGGGGTTGCTAAGAGAGGTAATTTCTTTCACTCTACCAGTTTTGGGTCTACACATATTCAAGCAATCCAACGGCTAAAAAGAGAAGTAGAAAGAGCACGTCCTGCAACTTCTTCACGCAAAATGAGTTCTCCTGATTCGACCGTACCACCAAGATTTACAAATGCATCACGCATTAAAGCATGAAGTGCAAAGAAGGAAGCACGAATAGAATAAGCTGTAAGGACAACAGAGAGCGGTTTATCAGAGAGAAGTTTACGACAATTTGTGATCATGGCGGGTAAATGATCAAACAGTTGCCAAATTTCACCATGGGGTCCACGCCCATAAGCAGGGGGATCAAGAAGAATCATATCATAGCTTTTTTTACGACGCAGTTCACGCTCGACAAATTTCATAGCATCATCGCAAATCCAGCGAATAGAATGATCTGGTAATCCTGCTCTTTCTTGATTAGCTTTTGCCCACGCAATGGCTTTTTTAGAAGCATCAACATGGGTAACATTCGCACCCGCTCGTGCTCCAATCAAAGAGGCAATACCTGTATAGCCAAAAAGATTCAACAATTTTATAGGGCGTTCGGCTTTAACAATTTGTTCTTCCATAGAGCGCCAATGGGCATCTTGTTCAGGAAAAACCCCCACATGACGAAAGGAAGTAAAACGGCCTAGAAAAGACAATCCATTCCAAGCAAGAACCCATGTTTCATCAAGTGGCTTTTTAGGAAAATGCCAACGCCCAACCCCTTCTTCATCAAGGTTTCCTGTGAAAATAGCATCAACATCAGCCCATTGTTTTTGTGGTAAAGCGGGTTTCCATAGTGCTTGACCTTCTGGTCGAATAATGCGGTAAGCTCCATAACGTTCTAATTTTTGTCCATGACCAGAATCAATGAGAGCATAGTTTTCGCTTATACCCGTTTCTAAAATAAGGGGCAGCTTTTCCTGCGGATATCTATTGTTATGGGAGAATTGAAAGCATTGTGCAGGCATGTTTTGTATCACGGTATATGAGGTATAAAAATATATTATAAAGCTCTTAAATGTTTCGTAAAAGTGCAAAAAAGCTAAAGTCAATTAAAACAATGTATAAAAAAAAAGAAAAAGAGCACTTTTAACTCTGTACTGAATATAGAATACAGAGAGAAAAGATTTCATTTAAATACCATTACACCAAATTTGTGATAGATGTTTTCAATTTTTCAATCTCGGCTTTACTTTTTTTGAGAGCTTTTTTGTATTTGTGATAGGAAAACCAACTGATCAGATTTCCTAATAAAATACCAAAACCAAAGAAGATAAAGAGCCATATAAAGAGGGGAGCATGATAAGTAAAACTTTCAGGATTTGCTCGAAAAGGATCAAGGGTTAACGGAACCATTTGACGATTAGCCACGATAAAAACAATCAAAACCGCTGCGAGAATCACACCGATACTTGTTAGAAGAATACGTTTAATTATCATAAGTTTCTCACTGATTAAGACGGTCGCGTAAATCCTTGCCAGTTTTAAAAAAAGGAATCCACTTTTCTTCAACAGAAACGGCTTCACCTGTTCGTGGATTACGTCCATTACGGGCTGAACGGCTTTTTACAGAAAAAGCTCCAAATCCACGAAGTTCAACGCGATTGCCATTTGCAAGTGCTGTTGCAATTTCCTCAAAAATAGCGTTTACAATATTCTCCACATCCCGTTGAAAAAGATGCGGGTTATGACGAGCGATAATTTGCACAAGCTCTGATTTTACCACAATAGCCTCACTTTCACACAAAAAAATTTTGTAATTGTGCACTCCATGCATATTACAATATATAAACGGATAAAAGCAAAATAAAATCAAGAAAAAACAAATTGCAAGAAACAAAATTTGAAAATACCTTCTATAAAGGGTATACAGATTAAAAATGCGGAGGATTTAAGAGATCAGGAGAGTATGTCCGTACACAATCATTATAAAGCCTTTTCAACGCAATCATCTTTTGGAGATGTTTTAAAAAAAGCATCCCGTCATTCGCGTCGCATTAGCATATTAAAAATTTTTTTACCTATCTTAGCGTTGATTTCAGCGCTGGTTTTTTGCTGGTTTACGTTTTTCTTGGTTCCCGTTACTTCTGATTCTATGCCTTTGAATAATGGAGAAAGTGGCGTGATGAATTTGACGATGCTCAATCCAAAATTAGAAGGGTATACGCGTGCTCATGAACCTTATTGGCTTAAAGCAGAAAAGGCATTTCAAGATCATACCCACGCTGGAATGATTGGGTTGCAAAACATTACAGCTAGAGCATTTATGGGCCAACAAAGACAGATTTTTCTCGCAGCACAAGGGGGGGTTTACGATAACATTAATGGTTTTTTACAGTTGGACAAGCCATTCACCATTATGACGAATGATGGGATGATGGTACAATTTATGTCAGCTAGTATTAACTTATCCGAGGGACAGTTAAAAACAGATCAACGTGTTAATATTCAGCAAGCCGGTTTTCATCTTGCCGCAAACGCCTTACAAATTCGAGAAAAAGGAAAAAACATGTATTTCCATGGTGGTGTGCATTTAGTGCTTCAAAAGCAATAACGCAATATCAATACAAATCTTTAAAGGATATTTATAAAGAGAAGTATGTGTATATACAAACAAAAGAATTGAAATAATGAAATCGTACAAAAGATGGATAGGTGTGATGTTGGCTTTTAGCATGGGAATGTTAGGAGAAGGAGCAGTTTTAGGATATGCTGAAGTGGCCCATTTTGGAATAAGTCTATCAAGCGATAAAGAACCGGTAGAACTTCATGCAGATTCTTTGGAAATACGTGATAAAGAAGGGATAGCGCTTTTTAAGGGTGATGTTTCAGTGGTACAAGGTGAACGTCTTTTAAAAACGGCAGAATTAGTTGTTTACTACGATAAAGCATATAAAGAAATTGATAAAAACAAGGAAGATACAAAGGCATCATCTGTTTCTTTATTTGGTTCGTCGAGTATACAAAAAATGGAAGCTTTGGGAAAAGTTTATATAAAAATTGCTACTCAAGTTGCTACGGGTGATAAAGGCGTTTTTGATGGAAAGTCAAAAATGATGAGTTTGACAGGGAATCATGTTGTGTTAACTGATGGTGACAATGTGGCAACGGGGTGCAAACTAACGGCAAATATGGAAAGCGGAAAGGCTTTTTTAGAAGGTTGTGAGACGCCTAAGAAAAAAGGTCGTGTTTCTATTATTTTAAAACAAAATCAAAAGAATGGCCATTAAGATTTCATGTTTGGAATCAAAAGAAAAAAACAGACCGATAGGTATAATCTTGAAAGTGAAGCTTCAAAAAATCCCTTAAAAGGGACCTTGATTGCCAGTAATTTGATTAAAGTTTATCGAGGAAGACGAACTGTTAATGGTGTTTCTTTTGGCATTCGTACGGGAGAAGCCGTTGGCATTTTAGGGCCCAATGGGGCAGGTAAAACAACTTGTTTTTATATGGTGACAGGGCTTATAAAATCTGATGGAGGATCCATTAAAATTGATGGATTTGATATTACGCATCTTCCGATGTATCGACGTGCGCGTTTAGGTATTGGATATCTTCCACAGGAAGCGTCTATTTTTCGTGGTCTTTCAGTAGAAAATAACATTAAAGCTGTTTTAGAGGTCGTTGAAAAAGATCGCCTTAAACAACGTGAAGAGTTAGATAGCCTTTTACATGAATTTAAAATTGATCATTTACGTAAAATGTCTGCACTTTCGTTATCTGGAGGTGAACGTCGGCGACTTGAAATTGCGCGCGCTTTAGCTTCTCGTCCCCATTTTATGTTACTTGATGAACCATTTGCAGGAATTGATCCTATCGCTATTTTCGATATTCAACAACTTATTCGTCATTTAACGAGGCGTGGCATTGGTGTTTTAATAACGGATCATAATGTGCGTGAGACATTAGGGCTTGTCGATCGCGCTTATATTATTCATACAGGGCGGGTGTTAGTTCACGGTTGTCCTAACGATATTATCAACAACGTTGATGTACGCAGAATTTATTTGGGAAATCAGTTTTCTCTTTGATTTTACAGCTTTCACGAGTTTCCATTTAAGTTTAACCAAACATTATTACTGAAAATTTCCTTATTTATGCCAAAACTTCTTTTATGACTATAACCTTAATGTTGTTATTGAGTGGTGAAAAAGGCTTCATCATTAGAGGTTAGTTTGTTGTTTTATAAGTTTAGCTTACTCATAATTGTATCATAGATAAAGATATCACTAGATTAACGTGATAATGAGTGATAAACGAAGCTCTCAATAAATGCGTGTGTTATTGAAAGGTAAGAGATATTTATCATATTTTTCTCTGTCGAATCAAAAAATATATCGATGATGCTGTTTTAGGTATTTTAATGGGAGCACCGGTTTATATATTGCGGTTATTCAATAGGAGTTGTCGTATTTTATTGGTTTATATCGCCTATTTGAAAATAGGAGCTTGGCTACAGATATCAGGCTAAATCTATAAATCTTTTAAAATAATCATTAAATTTCTAAAAATCTTTATATTCTTGTTATAAGTCGATGTTCAAGCTATACAGTAATTTTCAAAGTAAAGGTCCATTTTGCTCAGTATGCTTTTCATCTTAATTTAAGGGCTCATTTTTAAAGAAAGAAAAACTTTGATGGCGGATTATACATCAAACTCTTATGACAAGTTTAATAAATTTATGAATAATGGCCTTTTCTAGAGTCGTAAGGAAATTAACTTTATGAACAACTTCATTTCCTTGGTTTCTCATGCCGTTAATGATGATCCGAATACTATTTATTATTGTTTTAGAAGTGATATGAGATGTATTGAGCCATCACCTATTATAAATTGAAAAGTAAAAACACATGCGATGTTGCGAAAAGTGAAAGAACATTAAGTATCTATAGCGTTTATAGGTTTATTGATGAGCATTTTAGCGTGTAAGAGGAAAATTAAAGTATGAATTTGAGTGAGTTAATAGCACCGGAAGCGATCATTCCGGCTCTTAAGGCTAATTCGAAAAAACAGGTTCTGCAAATTTTAGCCGAAAAAGCTTCCAAGCTAACAGGTCTTAGTGAGCATGTGATTTTTGATGTTGTTTTACAACGCGAGAAGCTTGGTTCAACGGGTTTGGGTGGAGGTATTGCGATTCCTCATGGAAAATTACCTGATATTAATCGGATCATTGGTATATTTGCACGTCTTGAAAGTCCTGTTGATTTTGAAGCTCTTGACGACGAACCTATAGATCTCGTTTTTCTCCTTTTAGCACCTGAAAATGCTGGTGCAGATCACTTAAAAGCTTTATCACAGATCGCACGTGTTTTGCGTCACACTGATGTTGTACAAAAGTTGCGCAGTACGCATAATGCCAATGCGCTTTATGCTTTATTGATTCAAACTTCAGAATCAAATGCAGCTTAAAAGTTATTATGAGCGTATAAATTGCGAGGTATGCACTACAGAGCGTAGGAAATAATATAATTTGCATCTTAAGACTAATAACAAAAGGTTATGTCATGAGATTTAAGAAAATTACTTCTAATTGAACCTTCTTTTTAAAGAGCAACCAACAAAAACGAAGGGCTTTTCCTTTCTTGTTCTCGTATATTAAAGCATCTAATTATTATGTTCGTGGATTCTTTTATCCTGTTATACTGTAAAAACACTATCATTTGAGATATGGTGAGATAAATTCTGTAAGTCTTCTTAATATATTAAGTGCTTTTAGAGTGCGTGGTAAATATTTTTAAACAGGACTTGTCTGTAGAGCCTTTAGTTAAGTGAATCACATGAGTGGGAAGAAAAGAGGAGATTGCTCGACAAGAATCCAAACTTTTTCAGTCCAGATTGGATTAAGAATCTTCGTCCTTTGAAAGCGGGAAAGAAATCAACAGAAAAGTTTATTTGTGCATTGAATTTTTTTGTAAGTTGAGTTTGAGTGTTTAGGGATAATATTTTAATGCTCAAGAAGAAATAAGAGATATATTGTATCTTCAGTATAGCAAGATATTGATTTTAAATATAATTCACTATTTCGCATGTTAGATGAGAGATCCGAATATTGTAAAATTCTCTCATTCCAAACTTGCTTATGTTGAATCAATCAAAACCATTTCCTTGCACGTTGTAAACGGAATTAGCGTGTGGATAAAAACTGTACAAGAAAGGGGTAAAAATGCTTCCTATGAATCGTCTCAAGTATCGAGAGTTGTAGCAAAACATTGGGAGCTGGAAAATAGTGTTATGGTGCCAGCTTTCTTCTTCACAAGTGGAGAGATCAACTATTTTATAGATATGATTTAGATGTCTGCTGTTGTATAGAGCTCATGCTAAAGAACAATTTTGTACGGTAAGAATGAAAATTATACCTTTAGGTTGGGTGAAAGAGTTTTTATGCATAGGAAGATTTATTTAAGTGTCTTTAATTGATTAAAATATTTCTTAAAAAACGGTAATGTTAGAACTGCTATAGAAAAAAGTTTTATATTTCTTTTTATAAATTACTTAGAAATAAGATAAGGAGACTTTCCCAAAGAATTCTTAAGAAGTTTTTTATAACAGAAAGAAAAATATCGTCTAATACATTAAAATAATACGATTAAGCTATTATAAGCTACTAAAATCATTTTAGAAATTAATAATTGGAGATGAAATATATAGGGAAATAAGATCAAAAGAAACAAAATTGTATGTGATTATTGAGATAGAATCTAAATTCTTTATGTTTTATTATTAATATCTTGATAATATTTTATTATTTTTACAAGGTCTTTTGAAGATTGAGAAAAAGTGTTATCGGGACGATATTGAATACGAAATATGAATGCACTATAATGAGTAAAAGATGGAGTATTCTGCGAACATAAATGTATTGAATGCATAAAGTCGAGAAGTGATATTCGTAAGGCGATTAAGCTTTTTTGCGGGGAGTCTGGGGTGTATTTTCAAAATTTTGCATCAGATTGCTTGTGATATAAAGAGTATGGTTTATTTCTTAACAGAGTGATGGTATATTTTCATCTCGTTTTGAAGTTCTATAGCTTAAAGAAATCGTTTTTTATACAAAAACGAAATAAGTAGCGCAAAATGAAGATATTATTTTTTAATGTGGTTATTGAATAAGAAGTTTATGTTTTGGTAACGATTAAAAGGTCACAATGAAACGTAGAAATCTATTTTGATTAGTGTGAAAATATTTCGCTTATTGAAGGAATTAGGACAATAACACATGAATATCGAGGAGTTTTTGTTGAATTTTTCCAATGAAGAAAATCTTGTTAGAGACTAAAGAAGTGAGCTAAATGAAGATGTTTGAAAAGACTGTTATTGCTGCATCTGTAATGGTTCTTGTTACAGCGGGAGTGGCATATGCACAAACGCCAAGCCGTTTAAATCAATTTGAAGCGTGGGGAGCCTATTCTTATAAATCGCCCAAAAATACGATTTGCTATGTGTTATCGGTACCTTTGAAGGCTCTTCCAACGACAGTTAATCATGGTGATAACTTTTTCTTGGTTACCAAGCGTTCTCATTCACCTATTTCGTTTGAACCGCAGTTTATGGCTGGTTATACCCTTCAAGAAGGGTCGAGAGTGACAGTGACCATTGGAGGTAAGGACTTTGATTTTTTCACGAAAGATTCCTCAGCTTGGCTGGCGTCATCAGAGCTAGAAAAGCAGCTTGTTTCTGCTATGCGTGCTGGAAGCAATATGACAGTGCAAGCGATATCAAAACGAGGAACGCATACCACTTATACTTATTCCTTAAAAGGGGTCACTGCTGCATTAAATGCAGCTCAAAAGTGCCATTAAGGTTTCGATAACTCTAAAATAGTGATGTGAATTGGAAAGCAATGGCCATTTCCTATGACCTTAGACCAGTTAGTTCATGTTTTGCACGAAAAACAGATAATGTGGTCGTGAAGGAGAGTTCTAAGCTCTCTTTAATTGGTTTGTCGCAAGATGAAATGATGCAAGCTTTAAAGACAGTTGGTGTACCAGAGCATCAAACGCGTATGCGTGTGCGTCAGCTTTGGCATTGGCTTTATGTGCGTGGTGTTTCAAATTTTGATGAGATGCTGAATATTTCTAAAGCAATGCAAGAAACACTTAAGTGTCATTTCTCCATTGCGCGCCCAGAAATTGTTGGAGAACAAATATCAAAAGATGGTACGCGTAAATGGCTCTTACGTTTTCCTGCACGTGGAGCTGGAAGGCCTGTTGAAATTGAAACGGTTTATATCCCTGAAGAAGGACGTGGTACTTTATGTCTTTCATCGCAAGTAGGGTGTACGTTAACCTGCTCTTTTTGTCATACGGGAACGCAGATACTTGTTCGTAATCTGACCGCAGAAGAAATTTTGGCACAATTATTGGTTGCACGTGATTGTTTGGGTGATTTTCCTGATAAGAATACCCCTGATGGAGCAATTGTTCCCATTGAAGGACGAAAAATTACCAATATTGTTATGATGGGAATGGGAGAACCTCTTTATAATTTTGAAGCTGTTAAAAAAGCTTTATTGATTGCCTCTGATGGCGATGGACTTTCTTTATCAAAACGTCGAATTACGCTTTCAACTAGTGGAGTTGTTCCTGGAATTATCCGAACTGGAGAAGAAATTGGTGTTATGTTAGCAATTTCACTCCACGCAGTACACGATACACTAAGGGATATGCTTGTTCCCATTAATAAAAAATATCCGCTTGCTTTACTAATAGAGGCTTGCCGTAATTATCCTGGTCTTTCCAATGCAAAACGAATCACATTTGAATATGTTATGCTGAAAGATATCAATGATAGTTTAGATGATGCTAAGCGATTGATTCAGTTATTGAAAGGGATTCCTGCTAAGATTAATTTAATCCCTTTTAATCCGTGGCTAGGGAGTAATTATCAATGTTCTGATTGGGAGCAAATCGAGCGTTTTGCTGATGTCGTTAATCAAGCGGGCTATGCTTCTCCTATTCGGATACCGCGTGGACGCGATATTTTAGCTGCATGTGGACAGCTTAAATCAGCTTCAGAGCGCTTACGTAAATCTGAACGTTTACGACTTGAAAATGCCATTGGTCATTAGGTAACGCAATTTTCAGCGATATCGAGGCCTATACTTTTTTGTTTGTAATTTAATATCCAAACTTCATGCGATGGCATATGTGAGACAGAGATTAAGATGGATAAGTGCTAGACGAACAGTTTCAGCGTTTATATGCTAAATGGGGTAAGAGATTGTCTATAGTCTGTTTACATAATCTCTGAAATAAGAAGGAAACCTAATTTAGAGGGAATATGAGGTCTTAAGGATTATAACTAATTTCTACCTTATTATCATACTCGTTAATTCGGTTTTATGTCTTTTAAAAGCATCTACGGTAATATCTTTTAAAAAGTGGAGATTGTGCAGTGCCTCATGCTTTTGTTTATTATTTTCTTAAATAAGATCACGCTTCACAAGCAAAACAGAGGATCTAAAATATAAATACCATTGAGTTATCCATTGATATGTTTTTTAAGTATCCCTTAGTGCACTCTTCATATCACGATAATGCTTGAGGAGTATAACAAAAAGCTTCTGTAAATGTATTGTACTCCTACACCTTTATGTTTAATAAAGGTGTAAATTGGTACCACCATTCTATTTTTCAGCTCCCAATGTTGTAACAGCTTTTAGTACTTGAGATGGTTTATAAGAGGTGTTTTTATTCTTTTCTTAGATAGTTTTTATCCATACGAAAACTCCAGCTTCTCTTGTGATGTACAAAGTAAAGGTATTGTTTTATTCAAAATAAACAGGTTTGAAATGAAAAAATCTTATAATATTTGTTTTGTTATTTAAATTAAAAGCGATACATTACACTTATAAATCAATGTTTTGTAATGATAAGGAGATGGAGGGCAAAGCTGGTAAAAGTACCAGCAATAAGCCAGTCGAGAAAGCGAATATAAAGAGGGTTCTTTTTGAGAGTTTTGGTAAGTTTATGCGCTGTAAAAACGATTGCAATTGTAATGGGGAAAGAAATAGGGATATAAGAGAGTCCTAAAAAGAGCAATTTTTGTGTTGCCATAGGATCATTCGCATTGATAAATTGTGGTAAGAATGTCGCGTTAAAGAGTATAACTTTAGGATTGAGAAGATTAATCCCAATACCAGCAAGATAGTTACGTTTAGCGCTTTGAGATTTAGAAGATGTCTGTTCAAAGGAAAAAGTGGGGTTTCTCCGTAAAGCTTGAAAGGAAAACCATAAAAGATAAAAGGCGCCAACAATTTTCAGAAGAACAAAAGTATGTGGTGCAGCAAAAATAAGCGCTGATAAGCCAAGTGCTACAGCGGTAACCTGAATGGCAAACCCTGTTGCACTACCCAAGGCGCACATAATTCCAGCTTTTTTGCTTTGTGTAATGGTTCGTCCTACAGAAAGCATCATATCTGGTCCTGGAATAAGTGCTAAAATCAACGATGCTAAAGCAAATTGTACAACAATAGACCACTCCGGTAGAAATGACACGTAAATCTCCTTTTATTTTTAAGCAGTGTTCACTATTTATACTTTGAGGCACCTTTATTTACGCTTTTTGCGTCTTTTTAATGTTGCTTAAAAAGAATTTATTTTTATATTTCTTGCATCGTTTTGATTTTTGGGTAGAAATAAAAAAGTAGCTCATATAGAACGTTAAAATGAAAAAGTGGCAAAATATTAGAAAAGTTGTTTTGGCTTATTCAGGTGGATTGGATACGTCAATTATTCTTAAATGGTTGCAAAGTGCGCTAGGTGTTGAAGTTGTAACTTTTACAGCAGATTTGGGGCAGGGGGAAGAGCTAGAACTTGCTCGTCGTAAAGCTGAAATGCTAGGTGTTAAAGAGATCTACATTGAAGATTTGCGCGAAGAATTTGTGCGTGATTTTGTGTTTCCGATGTTTCGAGCCAATACCGTTTATGAGGGGACTTATCTTTTAGGAACATCAATTGCACGTCCACTTATTTCAAAACGCCTTATTGAAATTGCTGAGGAAACAGGGGCAGATGCCATTGCTCATGGAGCAACAGGAAAAGGCAATGATCAGGTACGCTTTGAGCTTTCCGCTTATGCGCTTAATCCTGATATAAAGATTATTGCTCCATGGCGTGATTGGGATTTTAAGAGTCGGACAGATCTCTTTGAATTTGCTCGTATTCATCAAATTCCTGTAGAAAAGGATAAGCAAGGTGAAGCGCCTTTTTCAGTGGATGCAAATTTATTGCATTCTTCATCAGAAGGAAAGATTTTAGAAGATCCAGCACTTCCTGCTCCTGAATATGTCCATATGCGTACTCTTTCGCCGGAAGATGCTCCAGATCAAGCAACCAGAATTACTCTTGGCTTTAAAAAAGGCGATGCTGTTTCAATCAATGGAAAAAATTTATCACCTGCAACTTTACTTGCAGAGTTAAATCATTATGGGCGCGATAATGGTATTGGTCGGTTAGATTTGGTAGAAAATCGCTTTGTGGGTATGAAATCACGGGGTATTTATGAAACACCAGGTGGAACCATTCTTTTGACGGCTCACAGAGCTATAGAATCTTTAACGTTAGATCGTGGCGCAGCTCATTTAAAAGATGAATTGATGCCACGTTATGCAGAACTCATTTATTATGGATTTTGGTTTTCGCCGGAACGTAAGATGTTGCAGGCAGCTATTGATTTATCTCAAGAACATGTTGAAGGTGAAGTCACGTTAAAGCTTTATAAGGGGAATGTAATTATTGAAGGGCGCCAAAGTAAAAAATCACTTTATTCCAGTGAGTTAGTAACTTTCGAGGATGATCAAGGTGTTTATGATCAAAGAGATGCAACTGGTTTTATTAAATTAAATGCTCTACGTTTGCGTACATTAGCAATGCGTCATCAAGGTGATAAAGAAAAGAAATAGAAAATTACGGTGACAAGTGTAATATGGATTAGTGCTTTTGTATGAAATGCCTAGTTTAAGCATTTTTCTGTTGGTTTTTACCGTTCTTTCGTTCAATACTAGAAGCTTATCTTCTGCGCTAATAAATATAATAAGCAAAACCCATGATAATAATAGCAATGAAGGCTTCGATAATCAAAACAGGTCAATTTTGCTTTATAATATTGAATGTTTTTGATTTTTATCAGAACAAAATATATTTATAACGAGGGCGGTTTTTGTATAGTGACTTAAGAGTATAAAGAAATTTTCATCTTTTTGCTTGCTATTATTGACGAATAAATTCAAGAACCATACACCCTATTTTGAAAGAGTGTAATTTTTAGGATAAATAATGATGCGTGATCAGTGTGATACCCTCAACCTTACGCCTGAATTAAAAGATGCAGCTTCTCAATCGAGAACTTGGCCATTTGAAGAAGCACGTAAGATTATCAAACGGTATGAAAAAACGGGTTATCCAGACAGTGTGATATTTGAAACAGGTTATGGCCCTTCTGGTTTACCGCATATTGGAACTTTTGGGGAAGTTGCACGTACAACCATGGTGCGTCATGCATTTCATATTCTCACGGAGAATAAAGTAAAAACAAAATTACTTTGTTTTTCTGATGATATGGATGGTTTGCGCAAGGTTCCTGAGAATGTGCCTGATCGCGAGAGGATGGAACATTATCTTGGTCAACCGTTGAGCCGTGTACCCGACCCTTTTGGAGATGATTATCCTTCTTTTGGAGCGGCAAATAATGCGCGGTTACGGGCTTTCCTTGATCGTTTTGGTTTTGATTATGAATTTGCAAGTGCTACGGATTATTACAATTCCGGTCGTTTTGATGAAACACTTTTGAAAATCCTTGCCTGTTATGACAAGGTTATGGCAATTATTTTACCAACATTAGGTGAAGAACGGCAAGCGACCTATTCACTCTTTCTACCGATTTCTCCCTTTTCTGGAAAAGTATTACAGGTACCGATGATTGCGCGTAATGTTGAAAAAGGGACTGTCACTTATATTGAACCTGAAACAGGAGAAACCATAGAAACAGAGGTTACGGGGGGCAAAGTTAAGTGTCAGTGGAAGGTAGATTGGGCAATGCGTTGGACAGCACTTAGCATTGATTATGAAATGGCCGGAAAAGACCTTATCGATTCCACAAATCTTTCTTCTAAAATTTGTAAAGTATTAGGTGGAACCCCCCCAGAAGGATTCAACTATGAGCTCTTTTTAGATGAGAAAGGGCAGAAAATTTCCAAATCCAAGGGAAATGGCTTAACCATTGATGAATGGCTTACTTATGCCCCAACAGAGAGTTTAGGGCTTTATATGTTTTCAAAACCTAAAACAGCAAAAAGGCTTTATTTTGATGTTATTCCTAAAGCTGTAGATGAATATTATGCTCATCTTTCTGCTTATGGTCGTCAAAAATGGCAAGAACGGCTCAGTAATCCTGTATGGCATATTCATAATGGTTGTCCACCGCAGGTTGATTTGCCTGTATCCTTTGCGATGCTTTTAAATTTGGTAAGTGCTTCAAATGCAGAGAATGCAGAAGTTCTTTGGGGTTTTATTTCTCGTTACGCTAAAGAAGCAAATGCACAAACTTATCCAGAACTTGATCAATTGGTGAAGTTTGCCATTAAATATTTTGATGTTTTTGTTAAACCAAACAAGAAATTTCGTATACCAGATGATAGCGAACGAGCAACATTAGCACAAATTGATGAAAAATTAGCTCATTTACCTGAAACTGTTGATGGCAACATATTACAAAATATGCTTCTTGATGTTGCAAGGTTAACGGAACGCTATCAAGATCATAGCAAAAAAAGCCCTGAAGGTGGGCCTGGTGTTTCTAATGTTTTTTTTCAAATGTTGTATGAAGTCCTTCTTGGACAAGAGCGAGGTCCACGATGGGGATCATTTATAGCGCTTTATGGGATTAATGAAATGCGTGCACTGATTGCTGAAACACTTGCACGTCCTGTGGAGGAATAATGGAACGAAGAGTGCAGGAAGTAAAGCGACGCCGTACATTTGCAATTATTGCTCACCCAGATGCGGGGAAAACAACATTAACAGAAAAGCTTTTATTGTTTGGTGGTGCTATTCAACTTGCAGGAGAAGTAAAAGCCAAAAAAGATCGTATTCAAACCCGTTCTGATTGGATGAATATTGAGCGTGATCGTGGTATTTCCGTTGTGACTTCGGTGATGACGTTTGAATATGAAAATCATATTTTTAATCTCCTAGATACTCCAGGACATGAGGACTTTGCGGATGATACGTATCGCACTCTCACAGCTGTTGATAGTGCTATCATGGTATTGGATGGGGCACGCGGAATTGAGCCAAGAACACTGAAATTGTTTGAAGTATGTCGGATGCGGGATATTCCTATTGTTACTTTTATCAATAAAATGGATCGTGAGGCACGTGATCCTATAGAGCTTTTAGATGAAATTGAAGAAAAGCTTGCTCTTGATACCGCCCCCATAACATGGCCCATTGGGTCGGGTAAAGATTTTGTCGGGACCTATGACCTTCATCATAACCGTTTTCGCCAAAAAGATGATGAGATAACACAGCGGATCGTTTCAAATCCCAGTGAGGTTGTCCATTTACTTCCCCAATATCAACGTTCCACTTTTCTTGAAGGAGTAGAACTCGCTCAAAGTGTTTGCAAGAATTTTGATCTTCAAGCTTTCCGTGAAGGTCATATGACACCGGTTTATTTTGGTTCAGCTTTGCGAAATTTTGGTGTTCGTGATTTGATCAATGCGCTTATAGATTTTGGTCAAAGTCCTCGTGATCAAAGTGCAGATCAGCGCAATGTCATAGCAACTGAACCTAAAATGACGGGATTTGTTTTTAAAATTCAAGCGAATATGGACCCTAATCATCGTGATCGTATTGCATTTTTTCGGGTATGTTCTGGAACACTTGAACGTGGTATGAAAACAAAGTTGGTTCGAACAGGAAAACCGATGACACTTTCGGCTCCACAATTTTTCTTTGCGCGTTCGCGCCAAATTGCTGATCAAGCCTATGCTGGTGATATCGTAGGGATCCCTAATCATGGAACATTGCGTATCGGCGATACTTTGACTGAAGGAGAAGATATCCTCTTTAAGGGAGTACCAAATTTTGCACCAGAGATTTTGCGTCGTGTTTGTTTAGGCGATCCAATGAAAGCAAAAAAGCTCAAAGAAGCTTTGCAACAAATGGCTGAAGAAGGGGTTGTACAATTGTTTATTCCTGATGATGGGTCGCCTTCTCTCATTGGTGTTATTGGTGCTTTGCAAATTGATGTCTTAAAAGAACGATTAAAAATAGAATATTCTTTGCCAGTGAATTTTGAGTCTGCGCGCTTTAATTTATGCCGTTGGATTTCAGCGCAGAGCAAAGATGAGTTGCAAAAGTTTCTCAGCAATCACCGCTCTGCTATTGCGTATGATTTAGAAGGTGATCCAGTTTTTTTAGCGGAGAACCATTTTTCATTGAATTATGAGGCAGAAAGAGCGCCTAAAATAAAATTTTCTGCTTTTAAAGATTATCAAGTACGCTCTTAAAATAAAGAAAAATCTTTTCTACAATAATTTGATTTATAATGATAATTTATCGTTTTTTATATGGGAACAATCAAAATCATTTGTTTAAAAATCATAAGTAGGATTGGTGTTTGCGTAAAACACTTGAAGCAAGAAATACAATACCTCTTATAGATCTTCTCTATAGCCAAGAGCTTTCAAAATATTGGGTGAGGGTAAAAATGATGATGGTGGTTATAGCGTTATGATGTAATGATGGTGGTGTGTGATGTATCTCATCCCATTCACGGAAGTTTACGTTATACTATTCATTTATATTATTTACGGGATGACATGACGAGGTAAGATCAAGTACAATGAAAAATGTCCCTTTAAAAACAAACATATAAAATTGCAACATAATGATATTTTTGGGCATTCTATTTTGCATAAGGGATGTAATTCTAGCAAGATAGAGGCTTGCACGATAAACTTTCGCAAAACTCTCTCCCTCAAAGTAATCTGTTTGCGCTGTGAAATGTGGAAATATTTTTTTTCCAAGCTTTTTATGGGATTCTAAAATATTATTTATGAAACTGATTTTTTAAGTTTTGCAATATCATGATATCTATTTTTTTCTGAAAGTGATGGAGTATGTAAAGGATATTTTTAGATTGAACTGTATAAAAAATACGGTAAATTTATTTATTATTAAAAGAGTTACAGCGCACTGGTACCTCTAGAACCTTTTAAAACTTTAATATTTATTTTTATATTACCTATTTGAGTTAGAGAATAAACTGTAGCCAATTCTACGTTGAAAAATATCAGAAAAATTTTATATATTTTTTCGCGATGACTTAAGACATATGATTTATTTTGATATTTTTTAAATCTAAACTAAAAAATCTGCTTTATAAACATAGCTTTTCAGTTTTTCCTTGTATAAATATTGTATACAGTCAAAATAATACAAATAATCAATAAGCTGAAATTTGTTATCCCAAATATGAGATCATATGACCTATAAACCGCATGTCTTTTCTATTTCTCCGGGAACTGCTTTTTTGCCTCACTTTGTTGATGCACTACTTTCTGGTAGCCTTATTGATAATTTCGCTCCCAATGGAGATATTCAAACAGCCCTTGCCGATAGCCTTATTTATGTTCCGACACGTCGTGCTGCTCGCGCTTTGCGTTTAGCCTTTGTTGAAAGAAGTGATACACAATCAACATTTTTGCCAACCATTCGTGCTCTAGGAGATGTCGATGAAGACAGTTTTCTTTTTGTTGAAAATCATACCAGCGCTCTCGATCCACCTATTGGAGAAAGCGAACGTCTTTTACTTTTAGCGCGCCTTATCCGTCCATGGCGTGAAAATTTGCCTGCGCATCTGCGTGCCATGTTTGGTACAGAAGATGTACTTATTCCGGCTCATAGTGCTGATGCGATTTGGCTTGCGCAAGATTTAGCACATTTGATGGATGAAATTGAAGCAGAAGGAGCAGATTGGTCAGAACTTAAAAATATTGCACCTGATATGGTCGCTGAATGGTGGCAAATAACGCTCGATTTCTTGACTATTGTTACGCAAAATTGGCCAAAAATCTTGAAAGAAAGACAACGAAGTAATCCCGCTGAATGGCGTAATCAAGCACTCACAATGCATGCAGAGACTTTGCGATGCATGCAGCCTGATAAACCGATCATTGCTGCTGGTGTATCAGGTTCTATGCCCGCAGTTTCTCATCTTTTAAAGGTTATATCTTCTCTGCCCAAAGGAGCTGTTGTTCTTCCTGGTCTTGATCTTCATATGGATGAAGAACAATGGAATGCACTAAGTACAAGCAATAAAGAAAAAACAGCTTGTGATTTTTTTGATCCTGCAGAAAATGTTTTTAGCCATCCTCAATATCATTTAAAAAAACTTCTAACTCTCATGGAGTGTCAACGTCATCATGTTTGCGAAATTGGCCAACAGAGTAGCACAAAGAAAAAACGAATGGCTCTTTTATCAGAAGCACTCCGACCTGCTTCTACAACAGACAAATGGGTACAAATTGTCCGTGATGATTATGAAAATCTTTGTGCAGATTGGTCATTTATTGAAGCTATAAATGAACGTGAAGAAGCTCTTGCGATAGCTGTTACCTTACGCAAAGCTATTGAAGAACCTCAAAAAACTGCAGCCCTTATTACAAATGACCGTAATTTAGCACGCCGTGTTGCTGTGGAATTACAGCGATTTGGAATTGAAGCAAATGATTCAGGCGGAATACCACTTGCACAAACATTGCCTGTAACTCTCTTACGACTTATTTTAGAAAATGTATTGCAAGATGATGATCCCATAGCTTTTCTTTCTCTTCTTAAACATCCCCTTACAACACTCCAACAAAACCGTCATCGTTTACGGGAAATGGCAGAAAATTTTGAACTTTTTGTTCTTCGAGGGAATACAGGGCGCATCAATCTTTGCGAGTGTGATCAATTTCTTGAAAAATGGATTGATACATCCTTTCATAATAGTTCTGAAATCAACACCCTTGATCAGCAGAAATGTGAAGAAGCACGTCTCCTTTGTCATCTTTTGAAAAAAGCTGTTGAACCTTTAACATCTCTTATGAAACAAGAGAAAGAATGCACCATCAATGAGGCTGCAATAGCAACTGTTGAGGTTTTTGAAAATTTTGGTCGCAATGAGGATAATTCTCTTGCACATCTTTATCAACACGAAGCAGGACAAGCCCTATCAAATTTTTTGCGTGAATTGGTCAGTGATCAATCGGGATTAACATTTCATCTTTGTGAATGGCCCGCTATGTTTTCTGCCATAATAGCAACCCGTTCCGTCGCACCTTCGCCTGGAGGACATCCACGTTTATTCATCTGGGGTACTTTGGAATCGCGTTTGCAAACGGTTGATACAGTGGTCATCGGCGGTCTTAATGAAGGGTCATGGCCGATATCAACCCGAAATGATGCTTTTTTATCGCGACCGATGAAAATGATGTTAACTCTGGAACCACCAGAGCAGCGTATTGGTATTTCTGCGCATGATTTTCAATGGGCGATGGGAATGGAAAAAGTGGTGATGAGTCGCGCATTGCGCGTTAATCATACGCCTTCCATTCCTTCACGCTGGCTACAACGCATGGAAACAGTTGTAGGAAAACAGGTTTGGGAACAAATCCGTGAACGAGGTGAAATACTACGCCATTGGGCAAAGATGCTTGATCATACAAGCATAACTTCTGAGGTGGAACGACCTTGCCCTGCTCCGCCTCTTGATATACGCCCGCGTCATTTTTCAGTTACTGAAATAGAAACATTGCGATATGATCCCTATGCTATTTATGCTAAAAAAATCTTAAGGCTCAAACCACTTAAAGAACTTATTCATGATCCTAGCGCTTCAGAACGAGGAACACTTTATCACGCTATTCTTGCAGCTTTTTGCACACAAATGAAAAATCCAAATGCTGCAAATGCACTCAATGTACTGCTTGCTATTGGGCGTAAAGAGTTTGATAAATTCAATTTTCCACCCGATATTGAAGTAATTTGGTGGAATAGTTTTGAAAACCTTGCTCCACGCTTTATTCAATGGGAACAAAATTTAGGACTGCGAGAGCGATATTCGGAAGTGGTATCACAAAAAATTCCTATAGGAACAACAGGAGTAACCCTTTCAGGACGTGCTGATCGTCTTGATGTTTTGCCAGATAAAACGGTTGAAATTCTAGATTTCAAAACCGGAACCCATCCTTCATCAAAACAAGTTCGTGAATTATTATTTCCGCAATTGGCTTTAGAAACAGCTTTACTCATACAAGGGGGCTTCCCAGATTTTCAAGATTTTACCCCCTCAAATTTATTTTACATTCCTCTTAACAAAAAAGGTGAAATTAAATCCCAATCAATTCTTTTAAAGAAAAAAGACGGAAAAACTCATCTAAGTGCTGTTGATCTTGCTGACAATGCATGGGAAAATCTTATCGCACTCATAACTTATTATCAAAATCCACAACAAGGCTATCTCTCACATGCTGTCCCCATGTCAAAACGATATGAAGGTGACTACGACCATTTGGCTCGGTTGTGGGAATGGTCAAGTGGTTTTCATAAAGAAGAGTAATCATGACGTTTTTTTCTATTCCTGAAGCCGCTCTTGATGCACAAGCAACAGCAACACATCCCCAAAAAAACGTGTGGGTTTCTGCAAATGCTGGATCTGGAAAAACCCACGTTTTAAGCGAACGTGTTATCCGTTTGCTTTTAAACGGCACGCCTCCAGCACGTATTTTATGCCTTACTTATACAAGAGCTGCTGCTGCTGTTATGCAATCACGAATTTTTCGCACGCTTTCCAGTTGGAATGAGCTCGATGATGCACAGCTGCAAGAAACCTTAACACGGTTTGAAAAAAAGCCTGTTAATGCGCAAAAACTAACTTATGCACGACAACTCTTTGCGCGTGCCCTCGAAACGCCTGGTGGCTTAAAAATTCAAACGATTCATGCTTTTTGTGAAGCTCTCTTACATCAATTTATGTTAGAAGCCAATATTGCAGGGCATTTTGAATTTCCCGATGATATCGGTCGAAAAAAATTACAACAAGAATCCCGTCGCGAACTTTTAGCCCGTCGTGATGTACAACCTGCTTTGCAACAGTTACTTCAAGTTATTAGCGAACATACTTTTAACCAATTGCTCTATGAAGCAGTTGAAAAGCAACATAAATTGTCTGATTTTTTATCTTCTCTTTTATCTGAAAATGGAGAAGAAAAATTGCGCGCGCTTTTTAACTTAGCGCCCAATGAAACAAATCAATATCTGCTGGAACAAATTAAACAAACAGCGCGCCTTCCTCTTTATGCTCTTAAGCATTGTGAAACCAATGGTAATCAAAGCTTTAAGGATATGGTGGCAAAACTTTCCCAATTAGAAAAGGTGCATGATGAGAAAAATATTCTCAATATTATTTCTGATATTTATTTTACAATCAAAGGTGAGCCGCGTAATTTTTCAAATTTATCTCGTAAAAAATCAGACGAAATTTGGCCTTTTATTCAACAAATGCTTGAAGATAAACAAAACAAGCTTTCTGTTTTTTTAGAAAAATATCAATGCGCAAAGGTTGCCACTCTCAATATGGCTGCTTTTCAGCTCTGTGCTATTTATCTCAAAATTTATAAGAATCTAAAAAAGTCCAATGGCTTCTTAGACTTTGATGATCTTATTGAGCGTACACTTCATTTGTTACAGCGCAAAGGTGCAAGCCAATGGGTGCACTATAAACTTGATCAGGGACTTGATCATATTCTACTTGATGAAGCACAAGACACCAACCCTGAGCAATGGCAAATTATTCAACTGTTGGCACAGGAATTTTTTTCAGGGTATAGCCAACGAACAAACATACGCACTCTTTTTGCTGTTGGAGATGAAAAGCAATCTATTTATTCTTTTCAAGGCGCTGCTCCAGAAAATTTTGCTGCAAATGGACGAATTATTCAAAAAAAAGTGCAACAAACAAATCAGCAATTTGAAAAAATACAACTGCATTATTCTTTTCGCTCTACAGCAGATGTTCTTAAAAGCGTTGATCTTGTTTTTGAAACACCAGAAAACTATAAAGGCCTTTCGGCAGAAAATACAAAAACGGTGCATGAAGCTATCCGTGTTCATAGTCCGGGTGAAGTTATTATATGGGATGCCATTTCAAAAGAAACGAGTGAGTTTCCTCAAGATTGGCATGCAACTGTTAATCATTTAGATACACCTGAAGTCCGTTTAGCAGAAAAAATTGCTGAAACGATTGCCGACTGGTTACAAAAAGGCGAAATGCTTCCAGCAAAAGGACGCTTAATACGTGCAAGTGATATTATGATCTTGGTCCGTAAACGTGATCAATTTGTCTCAGCTCTTTCCCGTGCTCTTAAACACCGTAATATTCCCGTAGCAGGGGCTGATCGTTTACAGCTTACCAAACATATTAGTATCCGTGATTTAATGGCGCTTGCGCGTTTTGTTTTGCAGCCACAAGATGATCTTTCTCTTGCTTGTGTTTTAAAAAGCCCACTTTTTGCTCTTAGTGAAGAGGAACTCTATCAGCTTGCTGTACACCGCACCGGCTCTCTTTGGCAAAGTCTGTGTGCGCATACATCATCGCAGGTATCTGTTAAAGATGCTTTTGAGAAGCTAAACCATTATCGCGCTTTAGTGGATAAAATACCGGTTTTCGAGTTTTATAGCCATATTTTGAACAATGATAAGGGACGACAAAAAATTCTGTCTCGTTTAGGATCTGAAGCAAATGATGTGCTCGATGCTTTTATGGATTATACGCTCACTATTCAAAAAACAGGATTACCAGGATTACAAGCTTTTTTAGAAACATTAAGTGTCAGTGAACCAGAAATTAAACGTGAGTTTGACCAAAATCATGAAGAAATTCGCATCATGACTGTTCACGCCGCAAAAGGACTGGAGGCTGCTGTTGTATTTTTAGTTGATCCCGGTAGTGCGATTTGGCATCCCCAGCATTCACCTCACTTGCTTGAAGTTCCCTTGAACAATGCATATTTGAGTGACCAACAAGCTTTTATCTGGCGCCCTAATGCAGAATTCGATACAATGCCTTCTAAACAAGCAATTTTGCGTTTAAAAGAGCGTGCTGAAGAGGAGTATAGGCGCCTTCTTTATGTAGGAATGACACGCGCTGAAGATCGCTTGTTTGTTTGCGGGTATAAAGGTCCGAAAACGCCATCTCATACATGGTTACAACTGGTAAAGAGAGCTCTCGAACCACATGCGGTAGCTATAAAAGGTCCTGCGGAAGATATTGCAGCTTGGCGTTATTGCATTACACCGCCTTCTTCTACTTCTATAAACCAAAAAATTTCTTCCGTTGAGTGCCAAACACTTCCACCTCTACCAGACTTTTTCTCCCATAAAGTCCCAGCAGAACCGGTGCTCCCAAAACCGTTAAAACCGTCAGTGGCGAGCCTTTCCATTGAAGCTGATACAGAGCTATTCTCAAATCCAAAACAGTTTACCACTTCACCTGTTTTAGGAGCCATGAACACAAACAGAGCTTTTTCCATTGAATATGGTAATCTCGTTCACCGATTGTTACAGTATTTGCCCGATTGTCCCCCACAAAAACGTCGAGATTATGCTCGAAACTATCTCAATATCAAAGCCTCTCATTGGCATGAGAGCCAAAGAGAAGATGCTCTTTGCCATATTTGGAAAATATTAGATCATGTTTATCTCAAACCCCTTTTCTCTGAGCATTCACGTGCTGAGGTCTCCTTAATGGGTATTGTGAAAATTCGTGGAAAAGAACAAGCAATCTCTGGTCAAATTGACCGTCTCTACATCACGCAAAACAGCGTTATCTTTGCAGATTTTAAAACAGGAACCCCGCCAGAAAATGAAGCTGCTATTGCTTCCCATCATTGGTTGCAAATGGCTCTTTATCGAAAATTATTGCAAGCTATTCATCCCAATAAAGATATACAGGCTCTGCTTATCTACAGTAAAGAAGCCAAAATTTTTAAACTTCCTCCAGAAAAACTTGAGGCATTTCTTAGTGAAGTTGCCTTATAAGTTAGTCTTTTCCCTGCAAAGCATTTTTACACTTTATTTACTTTCATAAAATCGCTCAAACAAACACAACGCACAATCCCTGGTATAAAAAAGTCCTTTAATAATTTATCTTTGCAATAACTTGATATGAATTGTTATTATACCAATCTATAAAAGGTGAATATAAAGGATAAATCAATGACGTGTATAAAAGTTGATAAGGACAATTTCGAAAGTGAAGTTCTAACCTCTTCCACCCCTGTTGTGGTTGATTTTTGGGCAGAATGGTGTGGCCCTTGCAAAGTGATTGCTCCAATTTTGGATGAAATTTCAATAGAAATGCAAAATCAAGTTAAAATTGCTAAGGTAAATATTGATGAAAATCCGGAACTGGCTACCCAATACGGAGTACGTTCTATCCCTACATTACTAATGTTTAAAAATGGAAATATTTCATCGAATATGGTTGGCGCTACCTCTAAAGGACGTCTTTCTGAATGGATAAAAGATGGGCTTAGTTAATTCCACATATAATCACTATAAAGGAGAGAAATTTTGTCTCTCCTTTTGACTTTTTTAAAATATTCTTTTTTGCATTATATTATAATGAAAAGACAATAAAAATCAAAATTTTAAATGAATTTAAGAATTCGTGCTTTTATGCATGATTCAATTGACCATTTTTTATAAAAAATTGCTTTGTATGAAGAATATATGCAATTCTTTCCTTATAGGCGCGTTAAAAATATTGGGTGAATGATAATTTCATTAAAGGTATTTCTTCTTAGATAAGACTATTGAGATAGATAGTATTTTCAACACATAAAGGGAGATTTTAAGCAAAAACTTTGCAAATTACTTTTCTGAAGCTCACAATTTTTAAGCAGAAAGAGACAAGCAATTCACTACAGGTTATATAATGCTCTTATAAAGGGTTATCACTTCAATTTAAAATTCTCTTATACTATTCTCTAAAATCAAAATTGTAGGTATCAGATTCTCTAAAATAAATTGATGAATTTCTATAAATTAACGGCTGTCCTTTGCAATTTATGTCATTGTTATATAAAAGAGTCAGCATTTCGTTTCATCTTCCATGGTTGGTGCCTCCATGAAGCCTTCTTTATGTTGTCCATCATCTCAGATTTCATAGGTAGTACTGAGGTATTATCAAATTAAAAAATGATGATGTTCATGTTTTTTTAAAATGTACGAATTGTAAAAGACTGTTGCAAACATTCAATGGAATGTTGCGCTGATCTAACTGTTACATGACGCCCATGTTCTTTATAGTGTAAGGTGAGTGCAAAAGTGGCGAGTTCTAAAAGAGCTGTATTTCTTTCTGGCCATTCAACAAGTAAAATATTTTTCTCACGAGCTTCATGAAGCCCTAATTCATCAATTTCTTCTGCCATAGAAAGGCGATAAAGATCAGCATGAATAATTTCAAACTTTGGAAGTTGATAGCTTTGCACAAGAGTAAAAGTAGGGCTTGGAACATCTATAGTGTTATCGTTCGCAAGTGTTTGAATGATTGTACGTGCAATGGTTGATTTTCCAGTTCCAAGATCTCCTTGCAGCGTTACAAGATCTCCTGGCTTTAAAGAAAGAGCTAAATTTTGTGCAAAAAGCTTTGTTGCCTCTTCATTTTCAAGAAAAAAACTAAAATTCATTAAAAGTTCCATGAAATGGATGAAAAATTTTTGTTATCATAAAGGTTAAAATTAAAAAATCGTATCTCCTTTGGAGAGTGGGAAAAAACATTTAACTGTTGTTCCTTTTCCAGAACCGGTAAGAATTTCAACATGTCCACCGTGTAGTTCAACGAAACTTTTTACAAGGGAAAGGCCAAGACCCGCTCCCGCACGCCCACCATGGTGTGAATGGGAAGAAAAACGTTTAAAAATACGATCAAGAACGTCTTCTGGGATGTCAGAGCCCTGATTGTGAACGCTAAAGACAATGTTATCATCTTGTTCATCGACGCAAAATTCAATAGTACTCGCCTCCGTTGCAAAATTAATAGCATTACTCAGTACATTCACAAAAATTTGATGCAAGCGCTTTTCATCAGCAGAAATAGAATTTAAGGAAGGAGAAATTTGTTGTAAAAGCGTAATATGCCGTCCATTAAGGCGATCTTCTACACGTGCTACTGCTTGTATCATAGCATCGGCAATGTTAACCGATTTTATGTCCAACTCCATAATGCCTGCATCAAGGGTAGCAAGATCAAGAATATCGTTAACAATATTTAAAAGAGTTCCTGATTCTGAATGAATGTGTTCAAGATATTCTTGTTGACGTTCATTGATAGAGCCGAAAATTTGATCACGTAAAATATCCGAAAATCCAATAATATTGGTGAGAGGTGTGCGTAATTCATAAGAAACATGTTGGACAAATTCATTACGCAAACGATCAGCACTTTCTAATGCTTCATTTTTTTCTTGAAGAGCACGCGCAACATGGACAGTGTCCGTAACATTCACAAAAGTAAGCATCGTTTGTCCATTAGGAAGAGGGACCAGAGTATAGTCAATAATCATATCATTTTTAAGATCTATACGACCTGAAAATGTTTCACGTTTTTCAGCAAAACCGGTAATGAACTTGGTAAATTGATCCCATTCTTGCCCCAAGGTTAAGGCTGAACAATGGCTTTGTAACTGTGTAATATGGGTTCCTTCTACCAGTAAATTATAAGGAAGAGACCACAATTTCGACAAGGCAGGATTCGATAAGCGAAGGCGTCCATCAGTACCAAAAACGACCACACCTTCAGAAAGTTTATCAAGTGTTTCACCTTGTATTTTAATAAGTGTATTATAACGGCGCTCAAGATCAATTTTTTCAGTAAGGTTTTCGTAAAGCCAAGTGACACCTCCTTGTGGATGAGGGTTCGAGACAACACGCACTGTACGCCCATCTGGAAGATTCCAAATTTGTTGGTTCGATTCTGTTTGCCAATAGGCTTTTAAAAGTTCTTCTTTCCATGCGCGCCAATCAGGGTGTTCAGCAATGAGCCCCTTTTCACGTAAACGTTCAAGAAACAATGTATGGCTTGGTTCACTTTCTAAAAAAGAACTCTCCAACGGCCATAAAATTTTGAAAGCGTGATTACAGAATTTTAATTTTTGGTTTGTATCAAAAATGGCTACAGCTGTTGAAATTTGGTCAAGTGTTTCACAATGACTTTGAAGAACATATCTTAATTCATGAGCAAGATTTTCATAGGCGCTGTCATCACGTGCAAAAGCTGCCATCCCTTCAGCTGTTGTAATACGTGTGAGATGAAAACGGTGCCGTTCTCCACCAATAACCGTATGAACATGTTCTTGAAAAATTGTTTCTGTTTCATCTGTTTTGCGTTGTGTATTTTCATTGAAAAGATCCCCCACGTCATCACTGTCTTCACGAAAGTCTGTCATTTCTCTAAAGGCGCGATTGATAAAACAAACTTTTCCTTCACAATCTTTTATCCATACGGGCTCTTGAATAAGATCAAGAAGATTACGCTGCATTCTCAGTTCAGTAAGAAGGCGGGCGATATCTTTCTGTAAACGAGCATTTTCACTCTGTTGTTTTGAGATATCTTGAAAACGAGCAATGGCGACTGTTCCTGCGATGACTCCTGTAACTTGTAGCAGTACATTGTTTGTGGTGGTGATAGAAAGATCAAAAGGGTGACATTTACAACGGAGTTGAGTCAATGCATAATCAAGTTCTCGCAGAGAATTTTCTTCAACCCAGAGCTCAAAACGCTGAAAATCTTTCTGATCGATTCCTATTTTTTGCAATGCGGAAAGAGCACCAACAACATGGGGTAAGGTTGTTGGATTTTCCCAAATAAGAAGGAATTGCTCGGTTTCTTCCAGAAGCCATTCATAATATTTAAGTTTTTCAGAAAAATTTGCCTGAATTATCTTCAAAGGCTTCTGTGCAGTTTTTTTTGCACGCACGGTAACAGCTAGGCACGTGAGAAGTGAAGCACAAGAAATTCCTCCACACAGCGCTAAAAGCAGCCATGGACCATTCGGCAAAGTGAAGAAAAATGGTAAATAACCTTCCAATGACTGAGAAAAAGCGCATGTTGGAGAAAAAAAGAAAAAAAGGCAAAGTATATACGTATAGATTCGGATCTCTTTTTGAGTTTTTTCTTTGGGGTTATAGTCACCAAAGCTGAGCACGACATCTTTCCCTTTTTTAACCCAAGGAAACGTATTAGTAACGGTAATGGTTTGGTTTATAAGGTCCTTGTGGTGAGACTCCAATATAAGCGGCTTGTTCTTCTGATAAAACACTTAATTTTATTCCTAACCGATCCAGATGTAGACGTGCAACCTTTTCATCAAGATGTTTAGGCAAAACAGTGACTTCATTTGTATAGTGTTCTGTACGGGTAAAAAGTTCAATTTGCGCTAAAACTTGATTGGTAAACGAAGCTGACATGACAAAAGAAGGATGCCCCGTCGCATTGCCGAGGTTTAACAATCGTCCTTCAGAGAGCAAAATGATGCGTTTTCCATCGGGAAAGGTGATCATATCAACTTGTGGTTTAATATTCGTCCATGGCAAATTTCTAAGGGCAGCGACTTGGATTTCGTTATCAAAATGACCAATATTTCCAAGAATACACATATCCTTTACTTGTCGCATATGATCTAAACGAACAACATCTTTATTGCCTGTTGTCGTGATGATAATATCAGCACTGGAAGCAGCATCATCCAAATTAACAACTTCATAGCCATCCATAGCGGCTTGAAGAGCGCAGATAGGATCAATTTCTGTTACTTTAACACGAGCCCCAGCACCAGAAAGAGATGCTGCTGAACCTTTTCCTACATCACCATAACCACAGACAATGGCAGTTTTACCAGCGATCATCACATCTGTTCCACGTCGAATACCATCGACCAATGATTCTTTACATCCATATTTATTATCAAACTTTGATTTAGTGACGCTATCATTAACATTAATAGCAGGAAAAGGTAGAAGTCCTTCTTTTTGTAACTGATAAAGACGGTTTACACCTGTTGTGGTTTCTTCGCTTACACCTTTAATTGCTGCGCGCTGTTGTGTAAAAAAACCTGGCGTTGCATCCATACGCTTTTGTATTTGTTTGAAAAAAATTTCTTCTTCTTCTGTTTTGGGATGCGATAAAATATCTTTATTTTGTTCTGCACGACTTCCCATTAAAATATAGTTTGTGGCGTCAGCTCCATCATCTAAAATAAGATTGGAAGGATTACCATCTGGCCATTGGAAGATTGCATCTATATAAGTCCAATATTCTTCCAATGTTTCACCCTTAACGGCAAATACAGGAATGCCAGTTGCGGCGATAGCTGCTGCTGCATGGTCTTGCGTAGAAAAAATATTGCTAGAGCTCCACCGTATATCGGCGCCAATTGCTTTTAATGTTTCAATTAAAACAGCTGTTTGAATTGTCATATGCAATGAGCCAGAAATACGCGCTCCGCGCAAAGGTTGGCTGGAAGAAAACTCCTTACGACAAGCCATCAAACCAGGCATTTCAGTTTCAGCAATATCAAGTTCTTTACGACCATAAGCGGCAAGTGCAATATCTTTGACAACAAAATCTTGAGCTGCCATTCTTCATTCCTTTAAAATAATTTTTTCCAAGACGGTAGGAGAAATTAAAAAAAAATGCAAGACAAGAAGAGGACTTCTTTATGTGAAAAAGCTCTTTTAAAATCTCCATAAATTTGTGCAACAAATATGCATTTATGGATCTGAGTAGTGATGTTACTGACGGAGTAGGAGATCTTCATGATAAGTTTTATTATATAAACAAAATTCTATCCTTTTCACGTAACTTTAAAGCTTTTAAAAGTCTCCAGAGGGAATACCTTTTAAATAATAAAAATGGTGCATTGCTTTACAGTTTTTATATTGATTTTTATGGGATAATATCGAAAGTAGTATACTCGTATTCTACTCACTTATGCGGTTGTTGAAAAAGGAAGAATTACTTTAATCTCATTATTAAGCTTTTTAGCAAAATAATATAAATGCAAAGCCATAGGCTATCATGTTTATGAATAGGCAATTCAGAATCGGTTCTTTAGGATTCCAATGTTGCATCTGCTCTTGGATAAAGACAGTTTATAAGAAGTGCTTTTCTCTTGTTTTCAACGATTTTTATCAAAAGATTATAGATATACGATTAAACATTTTTTGTGATACTGAATAGAGTATTTAAAATGTAAAAACATCACTCTATTGAACACTCTGATTTTAAAACTGCTAACAACGAGCGATGAATTATAAATCAAATAATTAACTCAGTTTTAGAAGAATTTATTCTAAACGAATAGGTTTTGGGAAAATTGACCATGTGGACGAAATCGCCAAAGATAACTTGGCAAGAATGCTGCCATTGCTCTGGGGGTAATTCCCACACCTTCTAGAGTATATCCATTCTCTATAGCTTCTTTAGAAACAATGTTATCCATTTGCAAAAAACGTATCTGATTGGCTGTTACGAGTGTTGGTACAAAAGGCAATTTACCGACTGTTCCCAAAACTCCTCCAATCAATAGACCAGCAGAAAGGGGCATGGATAGGATTGTTTTTTTACGGTGAATAATTTTGAGTATATTTTCAAGAGTATTTTGGAAGGTGATAATCTGGGGACCACCAAGATCATAATTTTTTCCCCAAGCAACTTGTCCATCTAAAGCGCGCGCGATAAACTCAGCAACATCACCAACATACACGGGTTGCAATTTGCTTTTCCCACCTCCAAAAAGAGGCATAATTGGTAAAAAACGTGACAAATCTGCCAAGGTGTTAAAGAAACAGTCCTCTGGTCCAAAGATAACGGATGGACGGATAATAATTGCTTGAGGATGCTTGTTATGAATGATTTGTTCACCCATAAACTTAACACGTGCATAAAGACATGAAGCATTCTCGTTAGCCACAAGTGTTGACATATAGATTAGCGGAATACCAGTTTCTGCTGTTAATTCAGCAACATTGTAAACACCATCAATTTGTGTTTTTTTAAAATTCGATTGATTTGCTTGTTTTAAGCTACCAGGCAAAAACACTGCCGCATCAGCTCCAAGCAATGCGCGTGCAACAGAAGCACGATGCTTGATATCTGTTTTAAGCATTTGGGTTTGTCCTACTTCTCCTATTTGGAGCATGTAATAAGCTTTTTGTGGACAACGAACAGCGATACGAACGCGATATCCCCGCTTAGTCAAAGTTTCAACGACATGTCGTCCTACAAAACCGGATCCGCCAAAAACAGTAATGAGTTTAGGATGTTGATAAAGTGCACAATCAAGTTGCATGATTAAAAAGTCTATCTTTCAAAGCTTTAAAAATAGCTAATTATCTAGCACGGTGGTGTTTTATTGTCACGCAAAATATCACCCGCAAGATAAAGAGAACCACTAATAAGGACAATAGCCTCTTTATATTCCATTTTAATTTTATGCAAAGCATCTTGTAGGTGCGCTTTTGGGGCAGCAGGGATTCCTACTTTTTGGGCTGATTCAGCTAAGTCTGTTGGAGAGATACTGGCATTATTGTCAAGCAGCGGTATCGTATATACTTTATCGACAAGGTTAGCTAAAGGACGAAAATAACCGACAGCATCTTTGGTATTAAGCATGCCAGCAATCATAATAATGGGGCGATCTGTTTTTTTTCTCCATTGTGTAAGTTCTGCCGCAATAACTTTTCCTGCAGCAGGATTGTGACCACCATCTAACCATAAATCAATATCAGGAGATAGTTGATCAACCAAAAGTCCTTGGGTAAGATGCTGCATTCGTGCGGGCCAATAAATATTTTTTAAAGCGTCATTTATGGTTTGTTCTGAAAGTTGAAAACCCGCTTGATAAACTGCTTCAAGAGATGCACCAGCATTGGCAACTTGGTGGTCTCCAATAAGGTTAGGAAGGGGAAGATCCATGAGACCTTGATTGTTTTGAAAAACCATACGTCCATGTTCTTTATAACTTTGATAATCTTGATCAAAGAGAGCATAAAATGCTTTATTTTTATTAGCAAGGGGTATTAAAGTAGCAAGAGTTTCTTCATAATTTTGCTTCCCAATGACTACAGGAACGTTTGGTTTGATAATCCCTCCTTTTTGAAAAGCGATTTGAGCAATTGTATTTCCAAGAAAGCTCTCATGATCATAATCAATGGGCATAATAAGCGATACAGCTGGTTTGTTAACGACATTGGTAGCATCAAAACGTCCTCCCAATCCAACTTCTAAAATGACAACATCAGCTGGATGTATACTAAACAACATAAAGGCAGCGGCTGTAAAAATTTCAAAAATAGTAATCGGCTCTTGACGATTTACTTTTATAATTTCACGGATTGTCTCAGCCAATTGGTTTTCTGTAACAAGTTGACCACCTCCTTTTTGACCTAACCGGCAGCGTTCATTCCAGTTGACGAGATGAGGTGAGCTATAAACATGAACGCGGTATCCTGCATTTTCCAAAAGAGCACGGCAAATTGCTGAAGCAGATCCTTTGCCATTTGTTCCAGCGATGTGAATAACAGGGGCAAGTTTTAAATGTGGGTTACCAAGACGCTCTAAAAGGTGAACAATACGCTCTAAGGAAAGATCAAATTTTTTCGGATAATTTTTTAGTAAATCATCCACCACCCTTTGTATTTGACTTTGTTGCATAAACTTAAGCTGCTTTTGTCCTAGAAAGCGATGTTTGAGAGTCTGTTGGGGATGGATCGGAAGGGTTAAAAACAGCAGGGCGTTTCATCATCAAGCGTAAAATACGCGCAATTGTTGTTTTCATTTCTAAACGCGATACAACCATATCAATCATACCATGTTCAAGCAGATATTCACTACTTTGAAAACCTTCTGGTAGAGTTTCGCGTATAGTTTGTTGAATCACACGTGGACCAGCAAAACCAATCATAGCGCCAGGCTCGGCAATGTGAATATCACCAAGCATGGCGTAAGAAGCAGTAACACCACCGGTGGTTGGATTAGTCAGCACAACAATATAGGGAAGCTTTGCTTCTTTCAACATTTCAATCGCTACTGTTGTACGGGGCATTTGCATCAACGAGAGTGTTCCTTCTTGCATGCGTGCACCACCAGAAGCAGCAAAAAGAACCAGCGGACGCCTTTCAGCAATGGCAGTATCAAAAGCTTTGATAATAGCTTCTCCTGAAGCCATACCAAGTGATCCACCCATAAAGGCGAAATCTTGAACAGTTGCAATAATTGGCAAACCCTCAATCGTACCACGTGCACTTAAAATATTGTCATCAACCCCAAGTTTAGAACGATAATCTTTTAACCGGTCAATATAGCGTTTTTCGTCACGAAATTTTAAAGGATCTGTTACAACTTTTGGATTTTCAAGAGCTGTATAAACACCATCATCAAAAAAATGCATGAGACGATTTTTAGCACTGATACGCATATGATGACCAGAATTGGGAGCTACAAATTGATTAGCTTCCAGATCTTTATGGAAGACCATTTCACCACTGGTAGGATCTTTAATCCATAGATTTTCTGGAATTTCACGGCGCCCCAATATAGAGTTAATTTTAGGACGAACATAATTTGTAATCCAGTTCATCTTTATAACCTTCCTTTAAATATTGTGCATCTTTTGCATGATTTGAAAGAATATAGAACTTAAGCAGTCACATTTGCTTTACCGGTTGAACAAAGGAGTCTATTTAATACTTTTATCAGTGTACGTATAGCTTGTTTTTTAATTTTTAATTTTTCCCATATTATAACAATCATATGCATCATGAAGAGTATTCCCTATAATAAATTTCTCATAAGTTTTAAGAACTTACATGTTTGTATTTTTTACTTTGGTGTTAAAATTTACTCCTTGCGATGGTTAACAAACGCCTTATTTTTTAATAAAAATGAATATCCAATTAATCATTCGTATCAACAGTTTTGAAGAAAAGAAACCTTATAATATAAGGCGCTAACAAGGCTAAAATAATCCATTAAAGATAATGAATACAATAACGCTATATTAGCGAAACGCTAACATCAGAGCAAGATTTTTTTCAAAAGGTTTCTTTAAAGCGCACGCTTTTTACAATTAAAATAGAATACGCTCAAAATACCATTATATTACTCATTTACGTGCTTGTTTTACACAGATATCTTTCAATAATTTCCAAAACTCTCTTATGAAGAATATACACTCTCCATGAATGGTATAAAAGACATTATGCTATCCGTTTTTACTGAAATAGAAGGTACAAAGCGGCACCATCATACTCTTTTTCAGTTTTCAATACGACGATAATGTTTGCATTAAGAGGATTCATATAAAGATATTTCACGCCTTTTTGAAAGTACTTTTATCCGCACACCACCTCCGTTTATGATATATTAACAAACGATTTCAATTGATCCAATATGAATAGGATTAAAATGAGAAACCCTCATAATATTTAGGTTTTTCACTCATGTTGTGAAACGATAAGTTATCATTATAAATCAATATATTGCTTTAATAAAAGATAAAGCATAAAATTTTATATTATGCTTTCTTTGGCTGGCAAGTTTTATTAACCTTAAAGTCAAGGAACACTATTTTTGTGTAATGCGTGCTATGGTCTTTTGGGAAAGCATTTTGTGTAAATGTGTCATAAAGGCGGCGGCAAAAAGCGGTGTTGCTAGATTAATAATAGGAATCGAAACAAAAAGCGCTATCAATAATCCTGCGCCAAAAACTGTTGTGTAATGAGTATGTAAAAAAGCACGCGCATTTTGCTCTGTTCGAAAACGGTAAGCCGCAAACAAGAAATATTCATGACCGAGCAAATAACCATTAATAAGATAAAAAGCAATTAAATTAATACCTGGTATGAAGAATAAAATAAAAGCAATTCCATTACCAAGAAGGCTTAAAATAACAAATTTAAAGGAAATGATAAGAGAACGCTGAAACGGCAAGGCTTGTCCAATAGGCTCGTTTGGGTAATCCTCCTTTTCAATGATTTCAGCAGCAGAGTCAATGAAAAAACCACCAATCATAGCTGTGATGGGTGCAATCAAAAAAGCCAACAAAAGAGCCAACCCAAGATTAAAGATGATAAGCATGCTAAAACCAATCCATCCCGCCCAACTAGGGAGTCCAGGAAGAAATTGAGCAATCCAGGGCCAAAAGTAAGACACAAAAAGTTGGTGCACACATAACCATAAAATGGTGAGAATGAAAAAAGTAACCCCCAATGCTTTCAGTATCATAATACGATATTGCGAGGTCAGAAGACGTTGTAAAGCACGATAAGCAGCAGTAAAAATCATAGATTAATAAACTAAGGAAAGAAGCAAAAAAAACAAGAAATATATTTAAAGTATGTACAGTGTAATTTTTTCTTTCTTTGAATTACAAGATTTTTTTCAAGAACATTATAAAAAACGGTTAAGGTTTCTTTGTTAAAAATAAAGTTTGAATAAATAGAAATTTTGATTTTTAAAAACAAAGAAGAATTTAAAAAGTAGCTGTTGTAGAAGAAATTTTTAGTATTTTTGTACATAGTGTAGATTATTGCGTTTATATGATATATGTAAAAAATTAAGGAATAAGAACTATTTGGGAGAAAAGTTGTTTATTTCTATTTATTCAGTAGAGTTATCTAACTTCGTTTATCTAAATGTTTAATTGTTTTGCACAATTCCTAAAATTCTGTACTTTTCTACTATTTGGCGGCATGCTTTTGCCTCTCGCTTTCAAAAAAATATTGAGTTCAATGGAATAGGGGTAACGTAGTAGCTCCGTAGATATTCTAATTTTGGGCAACAGAATGATTAATATGATAGAAGTGGAAAAAATAAGCTTAGGCGATTGACTGTCAGATCCCATAGAAGAGCAGTTTTTTGAGAAGAAGCAAAGAAAGGGAGAAACCACGGATGCTTAAAAATGATGAGATTTTGAATTTTAAAAGCCATAAGTGCAATGAAGTAAGCATTCATTGAAGCACTTTTCATACAAGTGGTGCACTGTATCAAATAATTTTTAGATAATAACACCACTAATTTATCGAAGAGAATTGATCATTTTCAACTTGAATAAAATCCCAAATATAGAAATATTCTTTAATTTCAAAGACTCTATTCAACATCAAAAAATTATTTACGTACACATTATAGGCGAGACCAATGTATGGATACAAAGCTTTCGATAAAGGAATAAAAATGCTTCTCATGAAACATCACAATGTGAAGATATCATGGATAAAATTCTAGTCTTTGTGGTCTTGGTATTCTGGAGAGAGGACACAGACATTTAATCTTAAAGACCGATCACTGAGGAAAATAATAAAGGCTTCAGTTTCATAAACTTATAGACAGTGGTACAATGAATTTTGTCTACATTCTTTATGAGCGTCAGCATGAAGTATGCTTAAAATTGCATTGAGATGTTATAATATTATTGATTTATACATTATTTTTCATAGCGAATAAGAGCTCAAAATAAAGTTGTCATATTTTCTCATTAGCTGCTCTCATCATGAAACAATCAAAATCATTTATTTGCATATCATAAATATGACCAATATGTGGATAAAAACATTGAAGAAAGAAAATGCTTTTTATAAATTTTATCCATTACAAGAGCTTTGTCAAAATTGATGGTAGCCAAAGTGAATGATAGCTTGTTTTTTTATAAGCTGGCGAGACAGTGGTGCAATAGATCCTGCTTTTATGAAGGCTAGGGTGAGATAGGATTTTTTAAAAAACATTTCCCAACGCTCATCACACCCATTTCGCAACAGCGTTTGTGAATGGTATATGGGTAAAGCTCTCGTGAATAATATAAAACTTATAGGGCATCACTAACTTTACGCTTAATAAAAAGAGCACGCTGGCACCATCATCCTCAGTGTTGTCCGAGACAAGCCCTTGGTTCTTGAGACGGTCCATTATAAGCGCTTTTAGTTCTTTCTGAAACGTTTTGTATTCATACAGTTATCCTTGTTTACAACGTGCAAGAAAATGATTTTTATTGATTCAACATGAGAGAGATTAGGAATGAGAGAATCTTATGATATCTGGGATTCTAATTTAATATGAACAATGCGATATTATCATTATAAACCAGAAATATTATATACTAATTGAGATGGATAGACACATATTGTCAGTTCTATTTTATAAGGTGTTTTAATATCAACGCGTTTGAAGAGTTCTTATTTGCAAAGGGGTATATTTTCCTCATGAGGAGTAGGTGTTTGGGGGGCAAAAAATGATACAATCACGTTTGCTAATTTTTGCGCTACGTGTTGTTTACTCATATGGGGCCATTGTTCAACTTTTTTTCTACTTACGAGATAAACTTGATTTGTATCAGCACCCATGACACTTGTACCATCTAGTTGAAGAGAAATATCATTAGCAAGAATGAAATCAGCTCCTTTTTCAACACATTTTTTTTGCGCATTGGCAATGATATCACATGTTTCAGCAGCAAAACCAATGACCAATGAGGGGCGGTTTGGAGCGTGTCCAATCGTTGCTAAAATATCAGGATTTTCAACCATATGAAGGGATGGTGGTGTTTTATGAGCATCCTTTTTAATTTTGTGTAAAGATTGGGTTTGACTGCGCCAGTCACAAACAGCGGCAACAAAAATGGCACCATCAGCAGGCAATGCGGTTTGAACGGCTTGTAACATCTGTTGTGCTGTTTCAACATGAATGGTTTTTACTTCTTGTGGGTCTGCAAGATTAACAGGTCCACAAATAAGTGTTACTTTTGCACCCAAATGTGCAAGAGCGGTTGCGATGGCATGACCTTGTTTACCTGAAGACCGATTAGCAATATAACGCACTGGATCAATAGGTTCATGGGTAGGGCCAGAGGTAACGATGAAATGGCGGTCAGAGAGAGGTTTTTCATGCCCATTCAAAAGATTCTCTATGGCAGCGACAATGGTTAAAGGTTCGCTCATACGTCCATGTCCTATCTCGTCACGTTCAGCCATATTTCCGATTTCTGGTCCAATAATATGAACGCCATCTGCATGCAATTGTGCAACATTACGAATAGTTGCTGGATGCACCCACATGGCTGGATTCATGGCGGGTGCAATCAAGAGTGGGCAGCGTGCTGCTAAAAGAATGCAATCAGCCAGATCATCTCCTATGCCATTGACTATTTTTGCAATGCGGTTGGCTGTAGCAGGGGCTAAAATAATCAGGTCAGCATCACGTGCTAATCGGATATGTCCAATATCGTGTTCTTCTTCACGTGAAAATAAATCAGTATATACAGTACCACCGCTTAAAGCTTCAGCGGCTAAAGGCGTAATAAATTTTTGCGCTGCTTTTGTCATCACGACTTTTAAGTGTGCTCCACGTTCTTGTAAGCGGCGAATCAAATCAAGTGCTTTATAGGATGCAATACTTCCACCAATAATAAGAAGAAGTGATTTTGATTTCAATGATTGCGCTTCAACAGCGCTAGTATGAAGGGGTTGTGTGGTGAGAGGAGTGGGATTGCTTAAAAGGCGTCGAACTTCTTCTTCCATAGAAATACCATTTTGCGCGGCGCGTATGCGTAAAGCTTCTTTGGTTTCAGGAGACAGGTTACGAATGGTAATACTGGCCATAAAATACCTCCAAGAAATAAAATGATTGCAATGATTTCATTGTTGATATTTTTAGCATATTAAGGAGATTAGAAAAGGTGAAAAAAGTAAAAAGTAAGACAAGCGCAACAAAGTGCAATGATGAAAAGACTATAACGACCATAACGGTTTCTGTGACTTTGTTCTACAGCAAGTTGTTTGAGGGTAGCAGGAGAAAGATTAAAACCTGTTTTTCTCATTTGATTGAAATCTTCTTCTATTTGTTGGAAATTTTGAACCAATTGTGGTGTTTTGCGTGCCAGCGAAAGGAGAGCTTGTGCTCCTTCACTAAAGTCTTTTACAACGCCTACGGGTCCTAAATTTTTACTAATCCATTCTTTGACAATGGGTTCAGAAGCTTTCCACATATTAAAAGTGGGGTCTAATGTGCGGGCAACACCTTCCACGACAACCATCGTTTTTTGCAGCAATAAAAGTTCAGGTCGCGTTTGCATGTCAAATAATTCAGTGACTTCAAACAATAAAGTGAGCAATTTAGCCATGGAAATGCTTTGTGCTGATTGTCCGTGAATTGGTTCGCCAATAGCGCGGTTGGCTTGCGCAAAGCTTTCGATATTATGGTGTGAAGGAACATAGCCGGCCTCAAAATGGGCACGTGCAACTCGATGGTAATCGCGGGTAATAAAGCCGTAAAGAATTTCAGCAAGGAAATGCTTTTCTTTTTTGCCAAGCCTTCCTGTAATGCCTAGATCAACAGCAACAATACATCCTTTTTCATCTACAAATAAATTACCAGGATGCATATCGGCGTGAAAAAAACCATCACGCAGTGTATGACGAAGAAAAGATTGAATAAGCGTAATAGCAAGCGCCTTCAAATCAAATCCTGCTTCTTTGAGTTTGGAAGTTTCGGATATTCTTATACCATCAATCCATTCCATTGTAAGAACATTACGTCCTGTCCGTTCCCAGTCAATACGTGGAACCCGAAAGCCTGTATCATGTTGAATATTTTCAGCCATTTCAGATATAGCTGCTGCTTCTAAGCGTAAATCCATTTCAAGTCGTGTTGTTTGTGCTAAAGTATCCACCACACAAACAGGACGAAGCCTTCGAGAGGCAGGGATATAGCGCTCTTGTAAATGAGCAATGAGATAGAATCCTCTAAGATCTTTAGAAAAACGTGCTCTGATATTGGGACGAATAACTTTTACAGCGCATTTTTTCTTATGGCCAGTTTCATCACTGTATTCAGCTGGATGAACTTGAGCAATAGAAGCGGCGGCAATGGGGGGATAAAAATTTACGAATAAATCATCAATAGAGCGACCAAGAGAACTTTCAATTTGAGCAATAGCGGCAGTGCAAGAAAATGTTTGGACACGATCTTGTAGCTGTGACAAATCTTCCGCAATATCACGCCCAACAATATCAGGTCTTGTGGCAAGAAATTGACCAAGTTTTATGTAAGAGGGTCCAAGCTTATTAATGGCATATGAAATATTTTCAGATCGCTGTTTCTTTTTTGTTTTGCGTCGTGCTAATGCACTCGCTATACGATGACATAGCGCTGGAAATCCTTGAAGATCATCATGAGGAAGAGCACTTAAAACACCTTCACGTGTTAAAACCCATCCTGCACGCATCAATTGAAAGTAAGGGGAAATTTGCACCATTTTTAAATTTTCCAACCTGAATGCAGCGCTGCAATCGCACCGGTGAGATTGCGGTACGATACCCGCGAAAACCCCGCATGCTTGATCATATGGGAAAAATCATCTTGCTTAGGAAATTTGCGGATAGATTCAACCAAATAACGATAAGCATCGCCATCATTTGCGATAAATTGACCTAGCTTAGGGATAGCATGGAAAGACCAAAGATCATAAATTTTATCGAGCCAAGGCATCTCGACATTTGAAAATTCTAAACATAAGAAACGTCCACCGAGCTTTAAAACACGAAAAGCTTCTCTAAGAGCTTGATCAATATGAGGAACATTGCGAATTCCAAAAGCAATCGTGTAAGCGTCAAAGCTTTGATCTTCAAAAGGTAGATTTTCTGCATTGGCTTCAACAAAATCAATCAGAGGGGCAAGACCATTTTTTTGTGCGCGTTTTTTGCCAACGCTGAGCATTGAGCCATTAATATCAAGCACTGTAGCATGGGCTTTTTGGCGTGAAGCATTAAGAATACGAAAAGCAATATCACCTGTACCGCCAGCGACATCAAGAACTTTCCAATGAGAAAGTGCTGGTGGGGAAAGCCAAGCAATCATGGAATTTTTCCACACACGGTGTAGCCCTAAGGATAAGATATCATTCATCTTGTCATAATTTTCAGCAACAGAATGAAACACACCATCCACCATGGATTGTTTTTGTGTTTCATCTACTATTGTAAAACCAAAAGAGTGCTCCATGCCACCCTTGGTTCCTACACGTTCTGTTTCAATTGCCATGTATATGATCTTCCTTATTTTTCTTTTATCGTAAATGAAATAGAGAGGGAATGTTCAACTACGAAAAAACAACGTATAAAACTACGACGTTTACACAGCCAAAAACAGAAGAGTACCTTTAGATATCAAGATTGGCAACGCTTAAGGCATTGTCTTGAATAAAAATACGTCTAGGTTCAACTTCATCACCCATGAGACGAGAAAAGAGTGAATCTGCATCGGTTGCATCATTAATCTTTACTTGTAAAAGAGAACGTGCATTGGGATCAAGCGTTGTTTCCCAAAGTTGTTCAGCATTCATTTCCCCAAGACCTTTATAACGTTGAAGAGTAACACCTTTTTTACCGTTTGTAAAAATGCTCTCTAAAAGGCTCATAGGACCAAAAATACGCTCTGTTTTATCTTTGCGACGTAAAAGAACAGGAGGATGATATATGTCGATAAAATTTTGAGAAATGCGATCAATTTGGCGTGCGTCAGTTGAATTTATAAGTCCCACATCAAGCGTAACAACATCTTTAACACCACGCAAAATACGCTCAAAACATAAACTTCCATCTGCTGTATATTGTCCACTCCAACCTTGTTCCATATCATCAGCAATCAGATTAAGGCGGTGTGCTGTAGTATCTGCTATTTTTTGCGCTTTTTCTTGTGTTGCAAAGACTTCAAGATTAAAAGCGCCAGCAATTGCTGCTTGTTCAACAATATTACGGTCATAACGGGTATGAAGACCATTTAAAAGTTGACGTAATATACGAGCATCTTTAGCGAGTTGATACAAATCAGCCCCTGCACGAACTTCTCCCGTTGAAAGCTCAAGCGTTGTTTCTTCTAATCCAGTATCGATCAAGAATTCTTCAAACGCTGCTTCATTTTTAATATATTGGGAAGATTTTCCACGCGATACTTTATAAAGAGGAGGCTGAGCAATATAAAGATGTCCACGTTCAATCAACTCGGGCATTTGTCTAAAAAAGAAAGTGAGCAGCAGAGTACGAATATGGGCTCCATCAACGTCCGCATCCGTCATGATAATAATCTTATGATAACGTAATTTATCCGGCGAAAATTCATCCTTACCGATAGACGTTCCAAGAGCTGTAATAAGTGTTCCAATCATATCAGATGAGAGCATGCGGTCGAAACGTGCTCGTTCAACATTGAGGATTTTACCACGAAGGGGTAAAATTGCTTGATTTTGACGTGAGCGCCCACTTTTTGCTGAACCGCCAGCCGAATCCCCCTCGACAATAAAGATTTCTGATTTTGCGGGATCTCGTTCTTGGCAATCGGCAAGCTTTCCTGGTAGAGAAGTGATATCAAGTGCCCCTTTTCGTCTTGTAAGTTCACGTGCTTTGCGTGCTGCTTCACGTGCTGTTGCAGCTTCTACCACTTTACTAATGAGAAGTTTTGCTTCATGAGGATGTTCTTCCAGCCATATTGAAAGACCTTCATTGACCAAACTTTCAACAATAGGGCGCACTTCAGAAGAGACTAACTTATCCTTTGTTTGTGAAGAAAATTTTGGATCAGGAACTTTGACAGAAAGAATAGCTGTTAATCCTTCACGGCAGTCATCACCGGTTAAGTTCACTTTTTCTTTTTTAGCAATACCTGAAGATTCAGCATAGCCATTAATTTGGCGTGTAAGGGCACTTCTGAAACCTATCAAATGCGTTCCACCGTCACGCTGAGGGATATTATTGGTAAAACACAAGACCTTCTCATGATAGGAATCATTCCACCACAGGGCAACATCAACGCTCATACCATCCTTTTCACTTGCAATATAAATAGGAGTATCAAGCAGAGCTTTTTTTGATTGGTCAATATATTTCACAAACTCTATTAATCCACCTTCATAATGCAATTCAACGGATTTAATATCAGCATGACGCTCGTCAACAAGAAGAATATAAACCCCAGAATTTAGAAAAGCTAATTCCCGTAAACGACGCTCTAAAGTTTCAAAATCAAACTCAACCATAGTAAAGGTTTCAGAGCTTGGTAAAAATCTAATTTCTGTTCCACTTTCTTGATCGCAATCGCCAACAACTTTTAATGGAGCATCAGCTACCCCGTGGGTAAATGATATTTCATGAATTTTACCATTGCGTTTGATTTGCAATTTAAGCCAAACGGATAATGCATTCACAACAGAAACACCAACACCGTGTAATCCGCCTGAAACTTTATAAGAGTTTTGATCAAACTTTCCACCGGCATGAAGCTGTGTCATAATAACTTCAGCGGCAGAAATACCTTCTGTTGGATGGATATCTGTCGGAATTCCACGTCCATTATCACGAACAGAACAAGAACCATCAGCATGGAGTGTGACGTTTACAAGAGTTGCATGACCGGCTAAAGCTTCATCGATAGCATTGTCTACAACTTCATAGACCATATGGTGTAACCCCGATCCATCATCAGTGTCACCGATATACATACCAGGACGTTTGCGTACAGCATCAAGACCTTTGAGAACTTTGATAGAAGCGGCATCATAGTTATTGCTTTGTGCTGGTGAGGTTATTTCATCACTCATAAGTTAGTCCATTCCTGTGTTCAATTTACAATATTTTATCCGCTTTCTTTAAAGCTCAATGTTCTGATCAGTTATCTATGGAATAACCACATTAAATATTTACCGTATATCAGATCTAGATTCAATATCTGTCGATATATAATGGAGAGAATGATAAAATGATAGTGTACTGTTATGCTGTAAAACACTAGGGCGTGATATAAGGCGAATAAACACTTATGACTTATACAAAAAGCTGTTTCATAAACGATGCTATTTACTTTGTTTATTTTTGCATATGCGTAATGTTTCAGAATTAGTTATGCATTTTTGTGTTACACTAATAAAGGTCTCACTTGTTTTATCCATAAATCAATTTTTCAATTCTAATTCTACCATATATTTAAAACAAAGGTTGCGAGCTCTCTAAGCAGTTCAAACTTTTGTATGTTAGATTGAGGCGAAAATATTGTGTATATTGGTTTGTGTCATCTTTAAAATGTGAAAAAAGCTTCATTTGAGGAAAATATAAATGCGTAAATGTAAAAACACGTTTCCACGATCATCTTTTATATTCAACTTTACAATTTAAAAAAACGTCTACGGTGATATTTTTGAATAATGAGGGTAATGACGAATTATCTTACGCTTTTGTTTCTTGCATTCTCGTGAGGTTGCATCGCTCATTCAAAACAAAACGCCATTGTACTGTTTATTCACGCGCTTTTTTAAGGAGCATCTCTCAATGTTCCCAAACTCATTTTACAACGATGTTTGAATAGTATAACGCAAAATACCCTGTGAATACTACAAGATTTATGTCCCCCATCTTTCCCATCGTGACAATAAAGTGCAAATCAGAATCATCATTTTATTTTTCAGCTCTTAAATGTTGATGCAACCTTAATGTTGAGAAAACCCTCGGCATTTGAGGGGTATTTTTACTCTTTTCTTCAATAGTATCTATATGCTTCCTAGGTTGTGATACGCAAGGAAATGGTCTTAATATTTTAATATACGCAATAAAGTATATACAGCTTATTTCTTATATTAAAAAATTAAATCGCTTTTCTCTAAAATTACTTTTTATATATTCATTTTGGAAAATTAACATCAGAAATCTAAGCATTTTCAATGGTTTCAAAAATAGCAAGAATTTTATTTATTAAACGCCAGATATTTTGGTGAAGTGCGTTAGATAATAGTTAAGAAGTGTTGCATCTTAGTTTTGAAAAATGGGGGAGAGATTTTGAAAATAAAAAAATCTATATATGTGAAACATCTTCAATTGCGTTTACAGTACTTTTTATTCAATAATCCATACAATATTTTTATTCGTATTTTATTTGTAGCGGGGGGGGTTCTATTTTCCTCTTACGCAGAAGCTGAAAGGTTGCCTTCTTTTTTTGATTCGCATGAACATTTGGTACAACCTGATACAACGGATATCTTTCGTTTGCGTTTTGTAACAACTTTTGATTTTTCTCCTTTTAATTTTATTGATCAATCGGGGTATCTTGCAGGTTATAATATCGATTTATTGCGTGCTATTTGCTCAAAATTAAAATTAGAGAAGCTTTGTGAAATAGAAGTGATTCCTTGGAAAGAGCTTGTAGAACATGTTAAAAATGGTGGTGCAGAAGTCATTATTGCGGGTTTAAAAGAAACAAGTAAAACCCAGCAAGATCTTGTTTTTACAAAGTCATATTTGCGCTTTCCAGCGCGATTTGTTGCTTCTCGACGTTTAAATCTCGATGAGCCAATAAGCGATCAATTGATACATTTAACCAGTGGTGTTTTGTCTAAAAGTGTTCACGAAAAACTCTTTCAATATTATTTTCCTAAAGCCAAATGGCAAGGGTTTAAAAAGAGAGAAGAGCTCTATAAAGCATTACAAGAGCGTAAAATTGACCTTATTTTTGATGATGGATTTGCTTTATCATTATGGTTCAAAAAACAAAAATCTGTTGATTGCTGCCATTTTGTTGGGGGGGCATATATGGCGCCACAGTTATTGGGGCAAGGAATGCAGCTTGCTGTTGCAAAAAAGAATGAAAAATTGGTTGATATACTCAATTATGCGCTGAAATCTCTAGAAGAGGATGGTAAACTTACAGAACTTTATTTGCGTTATTTTCCAATAAGTTTTTTTTGATGAGTAGTTTTTTAATTAAGGGCTGTTAATCTTTCTGCGCCTAGTCGATAGGAAATAGCTTCTGCGAGATGATAGCGTGAAAGAGTATCTGATCCGTCAAGATCAGCAATTGTGCGTGCAACTTTGAGAATGCGATGATAAGCGCGTGCGGAGAGGTGCATTTTTTCACTCACATCTCGTAAGAGTATGGTCGCACTTTTATCAGGAATGGCAATCTGTTCTATAATTTTGGCAGGGCAATCGCCATTGGTACGAATATGATCAAACCCCATTGTTGAAAAACGTTTAGCTTGAATGGTACGGCACCGTGCGACGCGTTTGGCAACGTCGCAGCTTTTTTCTGATTGTTCTGGTTGCATAAGGTCCATAGCCGTCAAAGCAGGGACATCAATCCGTAAATCAATTCGGTCAAGCAGAGGACCAGAAATACGGGACTGATAATCGATTTGACAGCGTATCCCTTTAGGGCAAACATGGTCTTTTTCGCCTGCCATACCACAACGGCAAGGATTCATTGCGGCAATAAGTTGGAAGCGAGCAGGATAGCTAATATGGTGATTAGCGCGGGCAATAACTGACTCCCCACTTTCTAAAGGTTGACGAAGAGAATCAAGAACCTGTGGAGAAAATTCAGGCAATTCATCAAGGAATAACACACCATTATGAGCAAGGGAGACCTCTCCCGGTCGTCCTTTAAGCCCTCCACCAATCATTGCGGCCATGGAAGCAGAATGATGTGGGGAACGAAAGGGACAATGAAGTGAAATGGTATTATGAACCGTTTCTCCTGTAATAGAAGCAATCAGAGAGACATCTAAAAGCTCACGGCTATCAAGAGGTGGCAAAATGGAAGGTAAGCGTTGCGCTAGCATAGATTTTCCAGCACCAGGGGGACCTACAAACAAAAGGTTATGGCGTCCAGCAGCACAAACTTCTAAGGCACGTTTGGCTGTTTTTTGTCCTTTTATTTCGCAAAGATCTGGAAGTTCAGTTTCGATAGTATATTGGCGCGGTTGTGGACGTTTTTGAATTTGGGTTCCTTTGAAATGGTTGACTATAGTGAGCAGAGTTTCTGGGGCAAGAATATTTATTTCTGCATTTGCCCATGCTGCTTCAGGTCCACATTGGAAGGGACAAATCAGTCCTTTATCGAGTGATAAAGCTGTCATGGCAGCTGGTAAAACACCATTAACGGCGGTAAGTGAACCATCCAGTGATAATTCTCCTAAAATGACATAGTCTTGAGCTACTTCGGGAGGGAGGATTCCCATAGCAAGCATTAAGCCTACGGCGATTGGCAAATCATAATGCGATCCCTCTTTAGGCAAATCAGCTGGTGCAAGATTAATCGTAATTCGTTTAGTAGGCATAGAAAGTCCACAAGCGTGGAGGGCTGCTTGTACACGTTCACGGCTTTCTGCAACTGCTTTATCAGCTAATCCAACAATAGCCATTCCTATTTTACCAGACGAAATCATAACCTGTACATCGACAGGGACTGCCTCTAGACCGCGAAAAGCAACAGTTGTAATACGTGCGATCATTTATTTATTTTCCCCCTTTAGACTTGGTAGAGACAATCATATCTATTTATAAAAATCAAGAAGCATCTCTATAGCTTTTTTTATAGAGAGAACTATATACGTGGGCAGTTTTTTAGCATTCCCATGGAAAGTCATTTGTACAAATTTAACCATGATGATATGGGACGCAATAAAACATTTATAATAAGCTAAATAAATATGTTAAGAAAAAAAGAATGAGACTGTTCGTGTTATACAACAGTGCAAAATTTTATGAAAATATAAGGGGAGGATAACGTTATGTATCGCAGAGTGTTATTTGATGTGATAAAACGTGTAAAATGTGCAAAGTAATTATATTTACCTTTCTTATTTTTATATTATTTAAAGCGTAGTAGATGCAAAGTGTATTATAAGGTATCTGATTTTATGGTATACCAGACAAGAATTTTGTTAAAATCAGGGACTGTGCGCTGTGTATTTATAGGCTTGTGTTTTACTTTTTCTTTTCCACAGCCACTTGCTGCATTTGATTTTTTCGGCATCCCTCTTTTTGGTCAAAAGAAAACAAATTCTTCTTCACATTATGCCAAAAGTACAGAGAAATTTTATAAAGTTGATGTTGTTGCACCGCCAGGTGCACCATTAGAAGGTATAAAAATAGTTAAAACTGTTTCTTCTCTTGTTGCTGATAAAGAGAAAGCATCCGCCAGTTCTTCTGGTTTGCTCGCCAAGGCGCGTTCAGATTATCGAGCAATTCTTTCTGCTCTTTATGCTGATGGACGCTATGGTGGTGTTATTAGTATTAAAATTAATGGCTTAGAAGTCGCTGATTTAAGTCCGGTAACTCAACTTCCAGCACAATCGAATATCGTTATTACAATTAATGCTGGTCCACAATATGTTTTTAGTATTGCCAATATTGATAAAGTAGCTCCGTTTGAAAAACGTAAAGCGCATAAAATGCCCACAATTGAAGAATTGGGCTATAAATTTGGGGCTATTGCTAAATCTGAAACCATTTTGAAAGCAGAAAAATGGGCGATAGAAGGATGGCGGCAACAAGGTTATGCTAAAGCTAAAATTATGAAGAGTGAAGTCGTGGCTGACCATGCTGCGTTGCGTGTTGAAGGACGGATTGTTGTTGCTCCTGGACAAAAGGCTTATTATGGTCCTTTAAGTGTGCGTAATATAAGTAAGAAACCACGTGTAGATTCAGCTTATATCGCGTGGATGACCGGATTGAAACCAGGGCAGATATACGATTCTGATGCGTTAGCTAAGGCAAATGAACGTCTTGCGCGCCTTGGTGTTTTTCGTGCTATCAATATACGTGAGGCTGATACTATTAATCTAGATGGTAGTTTACCGCTTGCACTTGTTGTACAAGAACGTAAACCGCGTCGTTTTGGTGTAGGCGGTAGCTATTCAACTTTAGACGGTGCTGGTTTTGAGACTTATTGGATGCATAACAATCTTTTGGGTCATGCAGAGACTCTTAAAATTGAAACAAAAATAAGTGGTGTTGGTAGCAATAAAAAGCAATCATATAATTTTAAAAATTTTGATTATCTTTTCGGTGCTACATTTGTAAAGCCCGGTGTACTCACGCCAGATACAGATTTCAGATCAGAATTAAAAATACAACAAGATGTTTTAGAAAATTATACGACAAAAGCCATCAAAGGAAAATTAGGTATTACGCATATTTTTAATGGTAATCTATCGGGACAGGCTGCTGTAGAAGTTTCAAATGGTTATTCACGTGATATCTATTTTGGGAGCCGTAATTTTACAACAATCGGTTTCCCTAGCGGCTTGATTTACGATAGTCGTAATAATAAGTTTAATGCAACAAAAGGTTTATATGGTGAAGTTTTCATTGAGCCTTTTTATGAGATGCGTTTTAGCAACTTTGTTGCAAAAGTAACAGCAGAAGGTCGTTCTTATTGGGCGTTGGATGAAGGGGATCGTTTTGTTGTTGCTGCGCGGGCAAAGCTTGGTACAATTCTTGGGAATGATACAGCACAAGTACCCGCAAATACGCTTTTTTTTGCTGGTGGTGGGGGCTCTGTTCGTGGTTATGCTTACCGTAATATTGGTATCAAAACAGAAAATGATGGGGTTGTTGGTGGACGGGCGCTTATTGAGGGGTCAGCAGAATTGCGTGTTTCTTTAAATGATAAAATAGGGTTTGTCAGTTTTCTTGATGGAGGTTTAGTAGGGAAAAAGGCGAATTTTGATTTTTCTCAAAAAATTAAATGGGGAGCCGGTATAGGAGGTCGTTATATGACGGGTCTTGGTCCTTTACGCGTTGATTTAGCCTTTCCTTTAAAGAGAGAGAAGGGTGACCCTCGCATTGGTTTTTATGTGGGTATAGGGCAAGCATTTTAATGAAAAAAGGTGTACGTTTATCAGCTTTCTTCTTTGTATTTTTGTTTTTTGGGGTGGGTGGTTTTGTTTTTGCGCAAAGAGGAGACATTCTTCCCTCTAGCGAAATGAAAACAGATGATCGCTCATGGTTTGTTTCTTTAATTGAACGAAAGCTTTCAGCGCCTAATCGTCAAGTTCGTTTACACAATATGCAAGGGACACTGTCTTCTCAAACATCAATTGATACTATTACTGTCAGTGATAAAAAAGGGGTTTGGCTTAAAATTACCAATGCTAAAATGGATTGGAATCGTCTAGCGTTGCTGAGAGGGCGGATGGATATTAACCAGCTTTCGGCAGAACAGGTTACATTTTTACGCAAACCGCAAGGCAATTCTTCTTTTGTTTCTTCCCTTGAGACTGGTAAATTCTCTTTACCAAAATTACCGCTTGCTCTTTCTATCAATACGCTTACAGCTCAACATGTGACATTTGAACAGAATCTTTTTGGTTTTTCTGCTGATATGTCCTTAAAAGGCAATTTCACCTTGGCTGGTGGTAATTTTGATGTCGATATAGCGGCGCATCGTTTAGATGCACCGGGTTCTTTTTCTGTTCTCACCAAGATATCTGATAGTAATCGTACAGCTCAAATTGATATTTCTGCTAACGAACCACAAAATGGTATTTTGGCGAATATTTTTAACATTGAACAACGTCCAGCATTAAGTCTCGTCGTGAAAGGTGATGGTACTTTTGATGATTTGGTTATCAAACTTTCTTTAGAGTCCGATCATCATTCTATTTTAGATGGTAATGTTATTCTTGCAAGTGTTCCAGAAGGACAGAGTTTTTCTACGAAATTAGAGGGAACACTGAGCCCTTTAATACCTGTTCAATATCGTAGTCTCTTCGAATCTGATATAACATTAAAAGCAAAGGCAAGAAGAACAAAAGAAGGTGTGACACACCTTGATCAGATGGTTATTCAGAACAAAGCAATGAATGTTATAGCCAATGCTGAAATAACCGCTGATGGATTCTTGCGACGGCTTTTTGTTGATGGCAAAATGGCTCTTGATAACGAAAAGGAGTCTATTCATTTACCTATATCAGAAGTGCCAAAACCTGCGAATACTCTTGCTTTGAACATTGACTATGGTCGCGAAGGTCAACAATCTTGGAATGGGCGGTTGGTTGTAAATCATTTAAGCAATAAAAATATTTATATTCGCGATGCAATTTTTGATATGGGAGGAGTAAGCGAAAATCTTGATAATGCAGCTTCTCGTCATGTTGGTGTTCAGGTTAAAGGGACGCTTCAAGGGGTTAAAAAGATTAAGGGAGCGTTAGTAGAAAATTTAAGCCAAGCGGTTCATGTGCATTTAGATACGGATATTGTTTCGAACAAACCAATTTTGATTCATGATCTGAGTGTTACGGCTCAGGGTTTTTCTTCTTGGTTAAAAGGGACAATGGAGAATTTTGTTTTTAAAGGCGATCTCGGTTTAAAAGCTCAAACATTAACTCCTTTGGAAGTGTTCAGTAAACAATCACTTTCTGGTAATGCAGATATTAAAGCCAAAGGAACGATCAGTTTATTGAGTGGCATTTTTGATCTCCAATTATCAGGAATGGCTGACGATATGAAAATAGGCGTGCAGTCTTTTGATCGTTTATTCAAAGGAAATACTACTCTTTCAGGTGGCACTGCTCGAAATACAAAGGGCTTCACTTTACGTCATTTTAATTTGAAAAATCAATATACAAATATAGAGGCTAATGGTTATTTTTCAGATGAAAGCGCTAAAATGGATCTATCTGCTCAAATATCTGATTTGTCCAAATTAGACTCAAAGATAAGCGGTGCACTTACAATTCAAAGTACGGCGAGAGGGCGCAATAGCCATATAAAACTAAATACGCGTGCCCATATTTCTGAAGCATTAATTGTAGGGAAGAAACTTCAAAACACAACATTTAACATAGATGCATTTGTAGATAATACAGCACCAGTTACTTCTTTAACAGGGGTGGTAAAGGGTGAAGGAATTTTTGCTAAGAAACCTTTGCATTTATCGGCCTCTTTTGAAGATTCTCATAAAATTCGAAAACTTGAAAATATCGATATTAGAGGGGGAAGTGCAAAAATAACGGGTGATCTTTCTCAACAACTTGGCGGTTTTTTGAAAGGAGCGCTGCATATTGATGCCGATGATATTTCCGTACTTTCAGCGTTATTTTTGCAGGATGGTAGTGGAAAAGTAAAAGGAGATTTTATTTTTGATGAACAAAATGGCAGACAAAAAACCAATGTGAAGGCGCATGTTAACCATTTGAATTTTTCCAAGAATAAAATAAAAAAATTGGCAATAGATGCTGACATATTCGATCCTTTTGGCATGACTCAGTTTGAAGGAGTTATCAATGCAGAACATATTCAAACACCTTTGGTAATGGTCAATCGTTTAAATGCTCACGCTGATAGGAATAATGGACAAACGGTTTTTACTGTCCAGGCGATGTTGCATGATACTCTCAATGCAAGGCTTTCTGGTCGTTTAATGGTTGAGGAACTTCCAGAAAGTATAAAACGAGAAGTGCAAATTGAAGCTGTGGACTTAAAACAACATACTTTTCATGCAACATTGCCGAAGCCATCTATAATTTCTTTTGATAAAGATGGAATGACAATCAATGAATTAGGAATTGCAATAAATGGAGGCAACATCATTTTAGCAGGAAATATTCAAGATACCCTGAATTTACAACTTACAATGAATGCGCTTCCTGCTGCTTTAGTCAATCTGTGGAAATCCGATCTTGGAGCAGCAGGGAGTGTAACAGGGCAGGTTATGATTCGTGGTCATTTAAAAAAACCTGATATAACTTACGATATAAAAGGTGAGGGACTGACAACCGTTGCTTTTCAAGATAAAAAAATTATGCCTTTTTCTCTTTCTGCTACGGGAAATACTGTAGATCAAAATCTTACTTTGAATGCAAATTTAACAGGAGAAGGAGTACAAGCACAAGCTCAGGGGCGTGTATCTCTAGAGAAAAATGCGCTTGATCTTCATATTAATTTGCAAAATTTATCTGCACGTTTGGCGAATGGTTTTATTGCAGGACAAGCGCTTGATGGGACAGTGATAGGTAAAGTTGATATTGGTGGAACAATGAAGGATCCATCTGCTCATTTTGAGCTTTCTAGTCAAAATTTAACCGCTATGACGCATAAAGGACCGATGTCAATCAATATAAATGCTCGTGGTTCTTATAAAAAATCGACATTTCATATTGAAAATATGATAGCTACTGGAGATAAAGGATTAGATCTTTCCATCCATGGGCCTGTATCTCTTAATGGTTCAGAGGCAAAATTAAACGTTAAAGGGATAATGCCTCTTGATTTTGTTAATCTCTTATTAGCTAAGCGTGGTGCACATATAACGGGTACAGCAAGAATTGATACAGCTCTTAATGGGTCATTATCAAAGCCACAATTGATAGGAAATATTTCTATAGGCGACGGTAGCTTTTTTGATTCACAAACAAATGTAGGATTAAATAATATAACAATTGAAGGCAAATTGAAAGGTGATCATATCCTTATAGAAAAAGCTTCAGCTTCTTCGTTTGAGGGGGGAGGAATTTCTGCTTCAGGTCGTATCTCTAATGGTCTAGAGACAGATTTGATATTTCATCTTGATAATGCCAATTATAATGATGGTTCTATGATTCTGGCAACATTATCAGGTGAGATGACAATGACAGGTCATTTTTTAAATAGTCTTGTTCTTGGTGGTGATATCATCGTTGAAAAAGCTGAAGTTTTTGTTCCTGATCATTTTAAAAGTGCCAAGTTTCTTGATGTTAGAAATAAGAATTTAACTAAATCGATTCAAACAACACTTGAACGTGCTGATGTTAAGAACACGAACAAAAGCAAAAGCCGTATAGTTACACAAGAATCTTCATCTGTCGTGCTATCAAACATGCGTATTACAGCACGCAATCAATTTTTTGTACGCGGAAAAGGCTTAGATGCTGAACTGGGAGGACGCATTAATCTAGCAGGTCCATTGAATGATGTGCATCCAGTTGGTGAATTTAGAATGATTCGTGGACGTTTTGATATCCTGTCGCAACGTCTTAATTTTGATCAAGGACAAGCGAGTTTTAGTGGTAATCTTAATCCTACGGTTTATTTTGTAACCAACAATAACAGTGGTGATATTCGTGTCACTGTAACTGTAAGTGGGACGGTTGATAATCTTGATATTAATTTTTCATCACAACCAAATTTGCCTCAGGATGAGATTTTGGCGCGTTTGATTTTTAATCGCTCTCTTAATGAATTATCACCATTTCAGATTGCTCAACTTGCAGCAGCAGCGGCTGATCTTGCAGGTAGTTCTAATACATCTTTGTTGAATACTTTACGAACTAAAATTGGACTTGATGATCTTGATGTTATCGTTAATGAGAAGGGGAATACAGGCTTACGTATTGGACGCTACATACACAATAATATTTATTTGGGTTTTGAAGCAGGGTCTGATGGAACGACGAAAGGGACAATTAATTTAGATATTTCGCGTCATCTCAAAGCTAAAGGTGCCATAGGAAATGAACAAAATTCTAGTATAGGTCTCTTTTATGAAAGAGATTATTAAAGATTGAATTTTAAAAAAACAATTTCTTCGTTTTGTCTCTCATTTCTAAATCTGAGGAAGGAGGCATAGACTAGAAATCCTATAAAAGAAGAAGCTTTTTGTTGAGGCGTGAAGAGATATATCTGAAATATTCGATTTTTGTTATGCTATTCTCTAAAGGGACAAAATCTTCACGAAAGATAGTATGTTATTTTGCTGCTATATATTTATTTTAGAGAAATACCTTACCTTGTTTTCAAGCCCATATCGTGCTGTTGCCTAAAGAATGTAGTGTGTGCAATATATTGATTTATAAAGATAATTTATTGTTATTCAACTTGAATTAGAACTTTGAATATCGTACGAATCTCTTTCGTATTGAATCAATCAAAATCATTCGGCTTGTATGCTACAAGCGGAGAATCCTGTGTGGATAAAACTATTAAGAAATAACTAAAAATGCCTCTTATGAATCATCTCGAGAGCTAAGAGCTGTCGCAACATTAGGGACTGGCAGAATAGTGTGAGTGGTGTCGGCTTGTTACTCCATAAGCGTAAAGATAGAGGGGGTTAATGGATTTATCGTTATACAATTCACGAATGTTATTGCGAATGGGCTTAGGGAAGACTTTGAGAGAGGTCTCTTTAAAACAAGTACGTGAATTTGCAACACAATGGCATTCTGTTTTTACGTGAAGGACATGATTCCATTAAAGACCGTCAAAAACGTGAGGCAAGCAGAGAATTCATAAGATATCGATTTTATTGTCAAACGCATTTAAAGCAATATTTTTTAATAATAAAAATTACCTATTATTTTAGATTTTGTTTATTGTGTCTGGAATAAGATCACTTTTCTTATAACGAATAGCTCCCAAAACAGAATACTCCAAAATATAACATTATTGTGTTGCAAGTTTATGTACTTGTTTTAAAGGAACATTTCTCAGTGTGCGCTTGAGTCTATTTCATAAGATTGCTTGTGAAATGGTATAAAGTATCTCTTATGAATGGTATAAAATCTACACTACCGTTATTAATAAAGGTATAAGTATTTACTAAAGCTATAAGCCGGCATTATCATTCTATTTTCCAGCTTTTCATGTTGCTGACAATCTTTTCACTTGAAAGTGTAAAGGTATTTTTATTGCTTATCTTAAGAGTTTTTATGCATATACCAATATCTCTTATGACGTACAACAAGCGCTTTTAATTGATTCATCATAAATATAAAGAAAATTTGCAATAAGCAAATTACATCTTATCTTTTGTATTCAACAAAATAGCGAGTAAAGTTTTCATCTAAATCCAAGAATTTTATTTTCAATAAACCATAAATTCTTTACCACTTCTTGATTGAAGTAATGCTTTTTCTTGATAACAAGTCTTTTTTTATAAATGGAGCATTACCTTCTATCCATTTTTTATTTCAAATCTTATTTAAGGATCTAGAAATTAGGGGGTATGTTTTTTGAACTGGATATTATGAAGTTTTTTATAAAACCCATGTTCTTTTGCGAGCAATTCTTTTTGAGTACCTTGTTCAATCAGTTGTCCATTTTGTATGACCACAATTTTATGAGCACGAGCAATCGTTGAAAGGCGATGAGCAATAATGATTGTTGTGCGTCCTTTAGTAAGGTGGTGAATGGCTTCATTAATTTGTGCTTCGGTGTGTGAATCGAGCGCACTTGTTGCTTCATCAAGAATCAGAATTTCACTATCGTGAATCATTGCTCTAGCGATAGCGAGTCGTTGTTTTTGCCCCCCTGAAAGATTACAGCCATTATCACCTATCTGTGTATCATAACCATTTGGCAAACGCATAATAAAGTCATGAGCATTTGCTGCTTTTGCTGCTTCGATAATTTCGTCATCACTAGCCCCTTCTTTTCCAAGCCCGATATTATATTTAACAGTTCCTTGAAAGAGAAAAGTATCCTGTCCTACATAGGCCATCAGGTTTCTCAGAGAGCGAAATGTTGTGTAGCGGATGTCTTGATCATTAATTAATATGCGTCCTTTTGTGGGATCATAGAGTCGCATAATAAGGTTAATAAAGGTAGACTTTCCCGAACCTGATGGTCCCACCAATGCTGTCATTTTCCCAGCTTCTATTTCTAGGTTGATGTCTTTCAATACCATTTTGTTCTCAGTGTATGCAAAAGAAACGTGTTCGAAGCGAATAGCTCCTTGCGTTTTATTCAGATCTTTAGCTTCTTTATGTTCTATAACTGTAAGAGGATGGTCGAGTATTTCAAACATCGTGCGGATATTGACCAATCCAGATTCAATTTTTACACGTACATTTGCTAGTCTTTTTGCGGGCTCATAAGCTAAAAGTAAAGCAACAATAAAAGACATAAATTCACCTTGAACACCTGCGCGTTGGGTTGCAAGGTAACCGGAAAAACAGATAATACCAGCAATGGCAACACCTGTGAGTGTTTCCATAATCGGATTGGTAATAGCTTCGAGTGTTGCAATACTGTTTGTTTGTTTTTCAACATCACAAATGGCTTTGTCCATCCGTTTTTTCATGACTTCTTCTAGTGAAAAGGCCTTGATGATTCGAATGCCAACAGCCGTTTCCTGTACGATTTTGATAATTTCACCAAGTGAAAGGAGCTCTTTTTCCATCAAGCTGCGAACGCGTTTTAAAGCCATTCGAACGCCTAAAAAAGCTAGTGGTCCTACGATTAAAGTAATGGAGATTAACACAAAGTTTTGAATGAACATGACAAGCAACAGACCACTAACGGAAAGCAAATCACGTACAAAAGTTGTGATAATAGTATCAATTATATTACGTACGGCTGTCGCGTTATGAGTTACACGAACAAGAAGATCAGATGAAGTGTTATTATGATAAAAAGAGACTCCTTGTTCCATAAGTCGTGCAAAAATTTTACGCTGTTGTTCAGCAATGATACTATTGCCTGCTTTGTTTAGAAAGTAAGTTTGGAAAAAAGTTGCAACTCCTTTGAGAATAAAGATAAAAGCAATGAAGCTAGAAATCAAAACAATCATAGGAAAATTTTGTGCATCAATAATCTGATTAACAACATCCCGCATAATCCATGCACTGGTTGCTGTGGTACAAGAAATGATGATCATTGAGAAGATAGCCGCACTGTACCAACGCATATGTTTACGAAAATTTTCTCGCAAAAGGCGGATAATAAGATGTTTGTCAAAAGAGGAAATTTGTTTTTTAGCCATGAAGAGCTTCTATATTCTCTCATTATTTTATGCAAGATTGAAACACTCTTAATTAAAAAGCCCCTTAATCTTTTTTACAAAAATAGCTTTTTCTTTCAAGGTTCATCACATCAATTTCACGACGGTGAGAGTGAAGAATGTAGTGCAAAGTTTCTGTGAAAGGTATAACGAAAATTCGTTGTTCATCATTATTTTTAGTTTTCAATAAAAGGTACCGGCGAGTTTCTCTATTGTATTTACCAATTTCCATATTGTGATAGTCTTTGGCACTTGAAATGGTTCACAAAAAACATTTCTGCTTTTTTAATAATTTTATGTATCATCTCCATTTGTGATGTGTAAGCAAACAATTTTGCCGCATTGCATGATAAGAGAGATTGAAATAAGAAGACCTTACAATGTTTGAGCTTTCTCATTAATATGCAAAATAACGAATTCTTCTTATAAATTGATAAAGCATTATTAAACTCTTAAAAGGATTTATACACATTTATAAAACCTTAAAAGCACCACAAAAATTCTATGTGGTGCTTCTAAATTATAGCTATACGCTCATTTGATGAATTGCATGCGAATATTATTCCAATGCAAAACTATTTAGGTGCTATCACCATCATCATTTGCCGGCCTTCAAGCTTTGGCTCCAATTCGATTTTGGCAATTTCACTTGTATCTTCTTTTACACGCTGAAGAAGCTTTAATCCAAGATCTTGGTGAGCCATCTCACGACCACGAAAACGCAAAGTAATCTTTACTTTATCACCATGATCAATAAAGCGATGAACAGCCTTGAGTTTAACTCCATAATCATGGACATCAACATTTGGGCGCATCTTAATCTCTTTGATTTCGATGACTTTTTGCTTCTTACGTGTTTCAGCAGCTTTTTTTTGGGTTTGATATTTTAATTTTCCCAAATCGATGATTTTACATACAGGTGGCTCCGCATTTGGTACAATTTCAACCAAATCAAGTCCCGCATCTGCAGCCATAGCAAGAGCTTCTTGTATCGCAACAACTCCCTGATGTTGTCCCTCATCATTGATAAGCTGAACATGAGGTACCCGAATATCCTGATTTGAACGTGGTCCGTCTTTTTGGGTAGGTGTCATTTTAAACGGTTTACGAATGGTTTATGCTCCTTAAATTTTGATTCAACTACAGTTAATTTAATATACAATTATGTACCTAAAAACAACTATAATTCGTGTTATTTTCATTATTTGATTTATTACTTTTTGGAATGATTTAGATTATAAAAGTTTTTCTCTTAATTTAAAGAAATTGTTTTATAGAGGATAAAAAATCATGGATCAAAATATTCCTTGTCAGTTTTTTTCATTTGAGAACACCGCACTTGCAGTACGCTATCGCAAGGGGCGCCAATCTCCAGGTTTGGTTTGGCTTCCTGGCTATCAATCCGATATGTTAGGAAGTAAGGCAACGTTAGTTGATCAGTTTGCTCAGAAGAATGATTTGTCTTGTTTACGTTTTGATTATTCTGGACATGGAGAATCTGAAGGTGATTTTTTTCAAGGAACAATTTCGCGTTGGGTTAAGGAAAGTTTAGCGACTTTTGAAACCTATTGTGAGGGTCCACAAATTTTGATTGGTTCCTCTATGGGGGGGTGGATTGCGCTAAGGCTTGCAATGATGCTAGCACAGAAAAATAAGAAGCTTGCTGGCATGATATTGATTGCTCCAGCACCTGATTTTACACAAACATTGGTGGAACCAAAATTAGGCCCAGAAGAATGGAAGATTTTGGAGGAGAAAGGCTATATTGAACGACCTGCAGTTGATGATACAGAGCCAATGCCCTTTACAAAAACATTGATTGAAGATGGGCGCGAAAATTGTGTTATGAAAGGATGCATTGATGTTGGATGTCCAGTCCATATTCTACAAGGGATGGAAGATGAAGATATCCCCTATCAGCATACATTGACTTTACTTGATCATTTACCTCTCCATGATGTAACATTGACACTTGTTCGTGATGCGGATCATCGCTTTTCTCGTCCACAAGATTTAGATTGCCTTGAAACAGTATTGAGATCTTTTATTAATCAGATTAATGCAAAGTAAGGGGTACATTTATTGATGAAGATAAAAATATATGAGCATTTCTAAACAGCATTTTATTTTTTCTGAGCGCTCTGTACCTGTACGGGTGCGGGAAAATAAGTATGCGCGCCGTCTTACCTTACGTATTGATGCCAGAAGTCAGGAGATTTGTGTAACAACACCACCAGCAATAAATCTCTATGCGGTTGAAAATTTTATTGAAAAGCATCGATCTTGGATTGAGGCACGTCTTGCTCATGTACAAATCTCTCATAAAAATGCTTATCTCAAAGAGGGGGCGACAATTCCCTTATTGGGTGTTTCTCATACCATAAAGCATAGAGAGGGACGTGGGGTAACAGAAATCATTACAGCAGATGCGGAGCAAGGGCCTGAAATTATTGTTTATGGTCAATTAGAATATCTCCCAAGACGCATTGCTGACGTTTTGAAAAAACAAGCGGCGCTTATTATAACGCCTTTGGTGGCACATTATGCTCATCAGGTAGAGCGTAAAGTCAAATCCATTTGTTATAAAGATACGAGAAGTCGTTGGGGCTCTTGTTCAATCGATAAGCGTCTTTCTTTTTCTTGGCGCCTTATTATGGCACCAAAAGAAGTTGTTGAGTATGTTGTTGCCCATGAAGTTGCTCATCTTGTTGAAATGAATCATGGGCCAAGATTTTGGGCTCTTTGTGAAGAGCTATGTCCTGATAGTAAAACATATCGTGCTTGGTTGAAAGAAAATGCTCCTAGACTGCATGCAATTAATTTTGATTCATATAATTTAGAGGCGTAAAAAACTTTCAAATGAAGGCAATATTTAACGGAACTTTTTGTTGAGTGTTTTGTTGAGTGTGTGCTTGCTCATGTATAATGAGGAAGCCATTGAAGCTCTCAGCACGATTGTTCTCCCCTGCTTGGTTTGCTGAGTGTCTTCAATGTTTTGCTTTATCTTTTTTGTAATTCAGCGTAATAACCCTAAGTTCCGATGACTTATAAAAAATGGGAAGGTTTTTTATGTCTGTTCTTACAGATCCACTTCAGCTATTACAGGCACTTATTCGTTGTCCTTCTGTTACACCTCATGAAGCAGGGGCTTTATCAACTTTGGAACAATTTTTGAAAAAAATGGGATTTCACGTCGATCGCCCTGTTTTTACGGATAAAAATACAGATAATGTTGAAAATCTTTATGCAAAAATGGGGAGTGAAGGACCCCATCTTATGTTTGCGGGTCATACGGATGTCGTACCGCCAGGTGCATTGGAAGATTGGACTTACCCACCTTTTGAAGCTGTTATAGATCAGGGGAAATTATATGGGCGGGGTGCTGTTGATATGAAGGGTGGTATCGCTTGTTTTATTGCGGCTCTAGCGCGAGTTCTTGAGAAACGACCCATTAAAGGAAGGGTAAGCCTTTTAATTACTGGTGACGAAGAGGGGCCTGCTGTTAATGGTACGGTAAAACTTCTCAAATGGGCAGAAAAAAAAGGCGAAAAATGGACTGCGGCTCTTGTGGGAGAACCAACAAGCGTAAAGACTGTTGGTGATATTATCAAAATTGGTCGCCGCGGATCGATTTCTGGTGTCATTACCGTGAAGGGTCGTCAAGGTCATGTTGCTTTTCCAGAGAGGGCTGCCAATCCCTTGCCTTTGGCAAGTAAGCTTATTCAAGCATTGACACAAATCGTCTTAGATAAAGGGACAGAAAATTTTCAACCCAGTAATTTAGAGCTAACAAGCATCGATACCGGTAATTTAGCGGTCAATGTTATCCCAGCGCAGACAACAGTTCATTTTAATATACGCTACAATGATCTTTGGACAAAAGAAACACTGATGAAGGAAATTGAAAAGCGTCTTGCTTTGGTGCAATCAAAAAACAATGGTGATCAATATCCCTCTTATCAGCTTGAATGGATTCCAAGTTTAGGAGATGTTTTTTTGACCAAAAATGATAAACTCATTCAAACTTTATCCAATGCTATTAAAAGTGTAACAGGGAATATACCAGAATGTTCCACTTCTGGTGGTACTTCAGATGCGCGATTTATTAAGGATTATTGCCCAGTGGTTGAATTTGGCTTACCAGGGCAAACGATGCATATGGTAGATGAGTGTGTAGCCCTTGATGCAATGGAAACACTTACTACTATTTATGAGCGTTTTATTATTGAATTTTTTGCATAAAGAAAAGGTTGCTGGTTCAAAAATACCTTTATCTTGTTGTGCCATAAGATATTGCCATTTATGGTGTGGTGATACGAGACTCGTAAAACTTAATATATTAAGTAGTCTTAGAGTAAGTAATGAATATTCTTAAGTTGGGATTCTTGCCTGTAGAGTCTTTAAGTTAAGTGAATTACATAATTAAAAAGCCAAAAGAGACCTGCTTGAAGAAGCAGAACTGTTTAGACCATATTGGATTGAAAATATTCGTTCTTTAAGGTGTAGAAAGGCGGTGCAATCATATATGGAAAACAATGAATATTATATCATCATTGTGTAGTGACAGGTTGAAGCCATGAAGACACACAAAAACATGCTGCTATTGTAAAAAGTTCGTACAACATAAATGCGCTCATTCACAGCTCATGTTTTAATATGGTTTCTGAGCTCTCACAAAAGGCACTTCTTGTTCCAATTAGACTCTCTTAGAATAAAGACTATAGGAAAAGCGCTTTAAGTTTATTTTATTTCATATATTTTGCTCTGCTTTTTTTGTCCCCAAGAACTTCCGTTGCAATATCATTACGAGATAGAAGGTGAGGTTATTTAATCAGCTTTAATATTGGTTATGATAAAGGTACACAGAAATTCTTTTGTAGCATCACGTTGACTTCTTTAGCCAAGGATTGTCCTAGTATTATTCTCAATTTTTTAATTAAATAACTTTAAAGGACGCGTATAGACACTTATAAGCATATACGCATACAAGTAAGATCATATGAGATTAACATCGTTTCACTCGCTAACAAAGCAATACCGATTCATATTTAGTATATTTGTCATTTGAGTGCATTATTTGTTTAGTAAAGCTCATGATGTTGCTGTTACCTATAAATTAATACCGATCATACGGCTGCGTATCTCAAATAAATATTGGTTCAGTATTTTTTGCGATAACAGCTTTTACATGCCAGAATAGGATAAAAGCATTGTGTATATCTATTTTTTATAATCTCTGAAACAGACATACAACCACAACCTGATTGAGGGGAAATATAAAGGTATAAAGGTGAAAATCAGCGTTCTTTTTTACTTTCTCTTTTATTCAGCTTTACGGTTTTCAAAATTATCTAGAGTAATATCTTTTTAAATAATCAGAAATTGATGCATGGTTTCATGTTTATTTCTCTGGTTCTTTTAATGGTGGCACGATTTCATAAAGAAAAAATACATTATCGTATTATGCATTCACGTACTTGTTTTAAAGAAATTTTCTCAATGTTTGTCACATTTGTGCTACTACGGTGCTTATGAATGTTGTAATATAAAATCTATAATGCCTCCCCATCTTTATGTTTATGAAAAATAAAGTTAGAGCACCATACACTTTCTAGCTCAAAATATTGCAATAGCTTTTAGCACTTAAGAGTGTTCATAAGAGGCCTTTTTACTCCTTTTTTATGGTTTTTATCCACATGCTTCTCTATTTTTAAGGTGTAAGCAAATGGCGATAACTAACTTGCTATAAATAGTTTTGAAATGAGAGAATCTCACAATATTCTAGTCTCACCTTGCTATGAAAAATGATAATTATGATTAAAATAAGTATGTTGTTATAAAAACTTTAATTTGCGAGTTGGCTGATGATGTGATCAAGAACAATACGTCCTTTGGCTGTTGCTTTTAAGCGTTGGTTATCGACCATTTCTATCAATTCTTGGTGTTGTAACTCGATCAGTTTTTCCATAGGGATGCGTTTGGGACTTAAGGTTTCATAGCGTATAAGTTCTAAGCCTTCGCAAAGGCGTAATCCCATAAGGAGCATTTCATTTGCCTGTTGTTCAGTGGTTAAATGTTCCGTTTCAATACAGCCATGTCCTGTTGTTTCTACCAAATTAAGCCACTGTTCGGGATGCTTTTCATTTATTGTGACATAACGTTCGCGGTTTTCAAGGTGTGATGACAATGTTTTTGAACAGAAAGAGGAATGATTCGGTGTATGCTCAATGAAACGTCCATGTGCTCCTGGACCAAAGCCTGCATATTGGTGATAACGCCAATAAAGAAGATTGTGTGCTGATTCGGCACCGGGCATTGCATGGTTTGAGATTTCATAGGCAGGAAGTCCATGTAGTGCCGTTATTTCTTGAGTAAGATGATACAGATCTGCTGCTAGCTCTGATGGGGGAAGGATAAGTCTTCCTGCATCATGAAGGCGTTTAAAGGCGGTTCCTTCTTCGATCGTCAATTGATAAAGAGAAAGATGGTCCGCTGCTAAATCAATTGCTTGTACAAGTTCAGATTTCCATTGTTCAAGGGTTTGTTCGGGGCGGGCATAAATGAGATCAAAAGATAAACGTGGAAAAATTTGCCGTGCTAAAGTAATAGCGCAAAGAGCTTGTTCCACATTATGGAGTCGGCCAAGTTTGCGCAATACTTTATCATTGAGCGCTTGTATCCCTAGAGATAAGCGATTAACACCTGCCGCACGGTATCCACGAAAGCGTTCTGCTTCCACACTGGATGGATTAGCTTCTAATGTAATTTCAACTTTATCATCGACTACCCATTTTTTTGCAAGTGCTTGCAATAGGGCATCGACAGTTTGCGGCTCCATAAGGGAAGGGGTTCCTCCACCAATAAAAATACTTGTAATATGGCGTGGGCCTATTTTGTGGTATTGCGTTTCTATTTCGCGCTTAAAGGCGGTGACAAAACGTGGTTGATCAACACCATGGATGCGAACATGCGAATTAAAGTCACAATAAGGACATTTAGCTACACAAAAGGGCCAATGAATGTAAATGCCAAAAGGTTCATTCATGAGAATGCTAAAAGGTTTTCTGCCAAAAGTTTGAAAGCACGTGCGCGATGTGAAAGAGGGGGAATATCATTACGTTTCCAGTTGTGTTTTTGCTCTGTTGACATTTCTCCAAAGGTAGTTTCACATCCATCGGGTAAAAAAATAGGATCAAAACCAAAGCCTTTATCTCCCCGTGGAGGCCAAATGAACGTTCCTTCAACGCATCCGCGGAAGTAATCTGCATGAGCATCAGGCCATGCAATGCAAATGACGGATATAAAACGGCATTTCCGTTGACTTTTTTCTCGTGCTCCGACTTTTTGGAGTTCATTTTCTATTTTTTTCATAGCTTTTGGAAAATTACGTGTACCATCGGCTTGAATTGCCCAATCAGCGGTATAAACGCCTGGCGCACCCTCCAATGCATCTACTTCTAAGCCTGAATCATCAGAGAGGGCAGGAAGTCCTGTTTTTTTTGCTGCTGAAAAAGCTTTAATATAAGCATTTTCTTCAAATGTTTTTCCCGTTTCTTTTGGTTCTGGCAAGCCCAGTTCTTTTGCCGATTGTATTATTAAACCGAAAGGCGTAATTAAAGTAGTGATTTCATGCAATTTTCCGGTGTTATGTGTAGCAATGACAAGTTTTTTATCTGCTATGCTTCTCATATAGATTTCTCCAAAAATGAAAGGGGAATTATTTTTGTGCTAAAAAACGGTTTAAATGCTCATACACACACATTCTGCTTGCTCTAAAGGGTGAAATTTTCTATTTACAGCGGTTTTTAATCAAGCTAGATTTTCTTGACAAGTCCCTACAGCAGACCACTTTACAGATCAATTCTTAATCTTAAATATTTCTCACACACTCTAACAAAAATATTTCCTGCGTAATTTATCAAGCATTACTCTGAAAGGTAGCATTTTACAGCTCAATAGGATAATATGTTTTTATACTACTTTAGACTATTTGACCAAACCTTGGCAAAACTTATATAAGAGATGAGGATTTTAAAAGTAGTGAAACAATTGTGATGAAGCACAAAACTATTGATAATGAACTAAAATATCTTGATGAACGTTCGCGTGATATTTTTCGCCATATTGTTGAAGCTTATCTTAATGATGGTGAACCTGTAGGATCACGTAATCTTTCGCGGCTTTTACAACAGACATTATCGCCTGCGACGATTCGCAATGTGATGAGTGATCTTGAACATCTCGGTTTGATTTATGCACCACATGTTTCTGCGGGTCGAATGCCAACACAATCAGGTTTACGCTTTTTTGTTGATGCATTTATGGAAGCGGGTGATTTGCCAAACGAAGAGCGAGAAAATATTGAAATGCAAGTCAAAGAGGCTGGTCATGCACAATCGATTGAACATTTTCTTGTTCAAGCAAGCCGAGTTCTTTCAGATCTTTCACGTGGGGCAGGGCTTGTTTTAGCAACAAAACAAGAAGGAACATTGAAACATATTGAATTTGTGCGCCTTGATAGGGAGCATGCTCTTGCCGTTTTGGTGACTCAACAAGGTGAAGTTGAAAATCGTATTGTTCATTTACCGGAAGGGGTTACTCATGCACAATTGACGGAAGCAACGAATTTTCTCAATGCCCATATCCAAGGGCGTACATTGAGTGAAGCTAAAGGGGAAATTGCCCGCTTATGCGCAGAAACACGGGCTGCACTTGATGATTTATCGCATCATCTTGTTGAAACGGGATTAGCTCTTTGGGGAGGAGAAGGTGCTGATCATAAAATACACCTCATTGTTCGCGGGCGTAGCAATTTACTTGAAGATGTGAAAGCAGAAGAAGATTTAGAACGATTACGCCATTTGTTTGATGATCTTGAAACGCGTGAAAGTATGGCACAACTTCTCGATTTAACGGATGAAGGTTCTGGGGTTAGAATTTTTATTGGTTCAGAAAATAAGTTATTTTCACTTTCTGGTTCTTCTTTAGTTGTAGCACCTTATCGTGATTCACAACAAAGAGTCATTGGTGCTTTAGGTGTTATTGGTCCTACACGGCTTAATTATGCAAGGATCGTGCCCATGGTTGATTATACAGCTCAACTTGTGTCACAGTTATTGCGTTAAAACGATGCAAGTAAGTATTTGTACTATAAAAGCTCATTGTATTATATACATCGATACCCCTTGATTTTTGTCTGTAGAATTTCGATATCGAGAATAACGAATCTTATGAAGGAATAAAATTTTTATGTCTGATGAAAAAAACAAATTTACTGACGCTTCATTTGAAAATTGTGATTTAAAAAATCCAGCTGATCGTAATACACTTAAACAGGCAGCCGATGAATTTTTAAAAACACATAAAACAGAGGAACACGAAGTCGTTGAAACAGAAAGCAATGAGGTTAGTGATCTTTTAGCGTCTTTGCAGGATGAAAATAAAGAACTGAAAGATCAGCTTTTACGTCTTGTTGCAGATATGGAAAATCTTCGACGCCGTACTATGCGAGATGTGGCGGATGCAAGAGCTTATTCCATTGCTAATTTTGCACGGGATATGTTATCGGTTTCTGACAATCTCAATCGTGCTTTGGAAGCTATTCCAGAAGGTGCACGGGAGAGTGATGCTGGTTTGAAATCATTGGCAGAAGGCGTTGAAATGACTGAACGTGCCATGATGGCAGCATTAGAACGTCATGGGGTGCAAAAAATTCATCCAGAGGGGCAAAAATTTGATCCTCACTTTCATCAAGCGATGTTTGAAATTCCCAATGCTGATGTTCCAGATAATACTGTTCAACAAGTGGTTCAGGCAGGTTATATTATCGGGGAAAGGGTGTTACGTCCAGCTATAGTGGGTGTAGCCAAAGGAGGAGCAAAAGAAACTTCTGTTGAAGATGATTCGGCTTAAAACACATCAATAACAAACCTCTATCGTAAAATGCAGTATTCCCTGCAGTTTCATATATATAGGGTCTTTTCTCAAAGAGTTTTTAAAGGGTGTGACAAACACCCTTTTATTTTTGAAGTGGCCAATTTCCTTTTACAACATACACGGCATCGCTTGAGGGAAATGGCGATGAAAATAAAACAAAATGATCAACCTCAAAAGGAGGAAATGAAAAATTCCTTCGAAAGAACAGATAAGGAACAAGGTCTTCAGGTTTAGTATCAAGCAGTCGCGCAATAGTAATATGTGGAGTAAATTCTCTTTCATCAGGTGTTAGACCTAAATGGCTACGGATAGATTGCATCTTTTCGTGTAGAAGATTGAGAGCTTTACAAGGTTTAATGCGAATAACAAGAGAGGGGGCAGTATTTTCTGAACCAAAAATATCAAAACCATCTATTTGTAGCATAAAAGGAGAGAGCTTTATTGTGTCAAAGGCGTGCATAAGTATATCTGCGGTAGAACTTTCAACTTTGCCAAAAAAAGATAAGGTGACATGAAAATTTTGCGAATTAATCCACTGCGTATTTGGTAAGCCACTTTGCAACGACACAAGTTGTTGTGTTGTTTGTTGAGGAATTTGAAGGGCACTAAATAGACGACCCACAATATTACCTCTTTACAATGAAAAGATGCCACTCCAAGCACAATGATAGATAACGAGAGTGAGTTGTCTACCACAGAACATAAGGCAATAGTATAGAAAAATAATGTTTAAAAAATGCTTACCATAATTATGAATATACACAGCTTATTTGTTTTAAGAAAATGGTTATGATATTGATAAGAATTGCGTTTTCAGGATCTGTATCACAATGATGTGCAATGGAAGATTACTTGTGTATTATAAAGGCTACAAAGTTAGCAGAAAATAAGAAAAGTTGATAGATTTTTGATGTGCGAAATTATTTTGACATTTATCTTTAGCCTAAAATAAAGCATACTTTAATACAAGGTAAAGAGTTCTCTTTTCTGTAAAAATTTAATTATATGATTAAGTCGGGGAATAGCCATAATACGCAAAACTATTCAAATTGGTCAAATAATGTTAGGAAAGGAAGAAAAAAATCGAGCATAACAAAATTACTATAAGCTTTTACATTTATGATAATTATGCCAATCTATAATGGATATGAATATTGGTATAAAAGCGGGAAGAGAAATTAAAATTCAAAATAATGATGGAAAGTTCCTATTTTCTAAGAATTATCATCTTTGTTTATGATGAAAAAGCACTAGTTTTCCTCTCCAAAGTTGTTATTGATGAGCTTTTCAAGAGCATTAAGAGCATCTGTTGCTTCTGGTCCTGAAACACGAATGGTGAGGTTGCAACCGGATGAAGCCGCTAGCATCATAAGTCCCATAATTGATGATCCGCCAACAATTTTCCCGTCCTTTTCAACTTCAACAGTAACATTAAAATTGTCAACAGTTTGTACAAATTTTGCAGAAGCACGTGCATGCAACCCACGTTTATTACAGATATTGAAATGACGACTTATACATGGGAGGGTATCTTTGGAAAACATTGGTATTTTATTATCCGCTATAAAATCATACTTGGTACATTAATATATTTACGCCCTGCTTCTTGTGCTATTCTTAACGCGTCTGATAATGAAATATCAGGACATTTGCGAATAGAAATCAGTTTAATAAGCATGGGCAAATTAACACCCGCAATCATTTCAACGCGTCCTTTTTCAATAGCAGGAATAGCTATATTTGATGGTGTTCCACCGAACACATCTGTTAATATGATGACGCCATGATCCGTATCTGTATCGGTTACTGCGGCTATAATATCACCTCGGCGCTGATCTATATCGTCATCGGGATAAACGCATATTGTTGCGAACTTTTCTTGTACTCCAACAACATGTTCCACGGCATGTAAAAATTCGACAGCCAGCTCACCGTGCGTTACAAGCACGAGTCCAATCATTTACGCAAACTCCTGTTAACTAATAAGACCCAACCATAGTTGGTGGGAAAGACATTGTACAAGGCTTTATCTTGCTGCCAAGAAAAATTTGCAAAAAAAAGGCAAAAATTGTGATTTTTTTATCTTTAGAAAAAATTAGACAGATTTTTGCCATATTTTTCTAAACAAAAATGCTTCAATAGCTTGACAAATGGCTGTACAATCGGCTTCACGAAGAGAGGGAAGTTTTAAAAGAGGAATGTGCAAATTTTCAAATTGAAAAGTTTTATTTGTGGAAAAACGTTCATATTCCGGACCGAGAAAAATAACACAATCGATAGTTGTGTGCTTTTCAAATTCTATCATATAAAGACCAACGCCACGAATCTCGATGCCGCCCTCTAAATTATCAGGAGTGTATCCGTGAAGCTTTCCATTTTCCGCACGCAACATTGTATAATCATCACTGATAAGCTTCGCTTCACGTTTTGACCACTCAGCGCGGTCAAGCAAAGAAAGGGTGATGGTTGATTTTCCTGATCCGGATGGACCTATAATTAACAGCCCCTTGCCGCCTAGTTGAAGGCAATTTGCGTGGAGTATTTCACATTTTGTTTTCATGTTTTTTACTTTGGATAAAAGATTTATTTAGCAAGCGGAAGCATAATAGTAAAACGTGCACCAGTTTTACACTTCCCAAGTGTAGGATCAATAATATTTTCGGCTGTAATTGTCCCATTATGAGCCTCTATGATTTGCCGACTAATAGAAAGGCCAAGTCCAGAGTTTTGTCCAAAAGCATCTTCATTTGGTCGATCTGTGTAAAAACGTTCAAAAATGCGTTCAATATTTTCTGAACGAATACCTGGGCCATTATCTTCAATGGTTAAAATAAGGGTTGAAGCATGGCTTTTCATAGTAATGCAAATTTTGCCACGATTCCGAGGAATAAAAGAACGCGCATTTTCAAGAAGATTTGAAATCACTTGTCCTAAACGAAGTTCATGTCCCAATACAAGATAAGCTTTTCCATGAGGACGTGGGACAATATTAAGGCTTATATCAATAGTTTGCGTATTACGATACACTTCCTGAACAGCATGAACAAGACTTTCCAAAAGCGGTGTCATATCAACAATCTCTGCGGTTTCTCGTGCAAGCTCTGCATCGAGTCGCGATGCATCAGAAATATCTGTAATCAACCGATCAAGGCGGCGCACATCATGTTGAATAATTTCCAGCAATTTTTCTTGTGCTTCTTCATTTTTAGCCAGAGGGAGCGTTTCAACAGCACTGCGTAGGGAGGTGAGAGGATTTTTTAATTCGTGGCTTACATCAGCAGCAAAACGTTCAATGGCTTCAATACGCATATAAAGGGCATTGGTCATATCACGAATAGAAGTTGAAAGGTGACCAATTTCATCTTCACGCATTGAAAAATCAGGAATTTCTACACGCTGATTATTGCCATTACGCACTCGATTAGCCGAGGCAGATAATTTACTTAATGGATGGGCAATCGTATGGGCCAAAAAGAGAGAAAGAACCAAAAGTACGCTACCTACAACGGCAAAAACTTTAAAGATAACCAGTCTTTCGCCTTTTACAATGTTATCAATATCGGAACCAGTGGTTGAAAGAAGAAGAGCTCCAACCACTGCGCGATAGCGTTGAACAGGAACGGCAACAGAAACAATTAATTGCCCTTGTCTGTTGCGTCTTTTAGCCGTAGCAAGAGATCCGTTTAATGCGCGGTACACTTCTGGATAAGCAATACCACTGGTTTTTGTTTGTTCTCTGTCAAGAGCAATACCTTTGCCATAAAATGCGCTTGAATACCATGAAGTAAGGCGATCCCACATGTTTTGTTCTGTTTTAAGTGGGGGTAAATCATAACTAAAAACTTCTCCACTAGAATAAAGAACGCGCGAATCAAGAAGGAGAGTAGCATCACGATCATAGATACGTGCTCTTGTCGTTTTAGGTGTAATAAGACGCCGTAAAAGAGGGGCAACTTGCTCAGGGTTAATAGGAAAATCCCAAGAATCGGTTGATTGAGGAGCGGGTGTAACGCTTTCACCAGTCTGTAACTCTAAGAGTTTTTGAGGGTCAATGAGGATAGAATTTGTATCTACTGTTGCAGAAGCAGCAATAGCCCCAGCAATAATTTTTCCTTGGGTACATAAACTTTTGATTTTTGCTTCAATTAAACCATCGCGAAATTGGTTAAGGTATAAAATGCCTGTAACTAAAACGGCAAGAGCAGCAATGTTTAATATAACAATGCGACGTGTGAGGCTGGAAAAAAGCAATTGTCTAAAGAGACGTTGTGTTCGAAGATGCAAACGAGCGAACATAAGAAATGGCGTTGAGGATGTACCATTAATGGTTGTTTTTTGTAAAGTTTCCAGTTGAGAATTGTCTGTCATCGATTTGATTGCCATTCAAATTTTTGCGACAAAGTAGTTTTATACCTCGTGGAAACGATAACCTACACCATAAAGTGTTTCAATCATTGCAAAATCATCATCCACTTGTTTAAACTTTTTACGCAGACGTTTAATGTGACTATCAATGGTGCGATCATCTACGTAGACTTGATCACTATAAGCAGCATCCATTAAAGCATCACGACTTTTTACAACTCCTGGTCTTTGTGCTAAGGTTTGCAGAATCAAAAATTCCGTAACGGTTAAAATAACAGGTTTATCTTTCCATGTACAGGTGTGGCGTTCTTGATCCATCACAAGATCTCCACGTTTGAGAGAAGAGGTGGAAGAAGTTCCTGTAGAAAGCGGTTGGTTACGTGCATTAGAACGGCGTAAAATAGCTTTCACGCGTTCAATAAGAAGACGTTGGGAGAAAGGTTTAGTAATAAAATCATCAGCTCCCATTTTGAGACCAAATAATTCATCAATTTCATCATCTTTAGAGGTAAGAAAAATAACTGGAAGATCAGATTTTTGACGCAAACGACGCAAAAGTTCCATCCCATCCATTCGGGGCATTTTAATATCAAAAATAGCTAAGTGTGGAGGGTGAAGTGTGAGACCCTTGAGTGCAGATGCTCCATCTGTATAGCTTTCAACCCGATATCCTTCTGTCTCAAGCGCAAAAGATAAAGATGTCAAAATATTGCGATCATCATCAACAAGTACAATCGTTTGTGTGATTGTTGGTGTATCTTTCATGGTTTCTTAGACCTTTCTATTGCTGTGGTAGCAAATTACCCACACTTATTTATATGGGAGTTCATATTTTTTTTGCAAAACAAATATGATACAAATTGTAGCAAAGTAAAAAACCTTTTGTCATTACTGTAAAATCTTGTTTTGCTTTCATAATTTATAATGTTTCTACGTCTATTAAGATCCCTTCATTTGAGAGAAAATTTTTATAAAGGCTTTTTTTATCAAGGTTTATTACAAAGTTTATTATTGTATTTGTCTCATAATTGAACAGATGTAGTTTTGATTGTTGAAGTTTAGAAAATCTGCCTATGTGTTTTAAGAGCAAAGAAAAGAATGTGGCAATATATGCACAAAAATTTGTTTCTGCTACACGAAAGGAGGTCGTAATGGGATTTTTTAATTTTATTAAAACTGTAGGGGAAAAGTTAGGTATTGGGGACCATGAACCAAAAGAAAAGGATTTTAAGAGAGCATTTGATCATTTTCAACTCGGTACAGAAAAAGTCAATATTCAAGTTGAAGACGGTAAAGCTATTTTAAGCGGTGAAGTTCCAGATAGGGAAACACTTGAAAAAGCACTGCTGGTTGTTGGCAATTCACAAGGTATCTCTTCTGTAGATGTTAATCAATTAAAGGTTATAGATACAACGCCTAGAAAAACTTCTCGCTTTTATGAGGTTAAATCTGGTGATAATCTTTGGAAAATTGCTGAAGAGGTTTATGGAAAAGGGCAAGGTAATAAAAACACATTTATTTTTGAAGCCAATAAGCCAATGCTAAAATCTCCCGATAAAATTTATCCTGGACAAGTTTTACGTATTCCTGAAATTGACCATAGTTAATTCATCAAAGGGGATAATTTTTTACTGATGGCATTAAACAAAAAATAAAGAAGCGTAAAAAATTTCACGCTTCTTCATTTTATAAAGTGTGTATTTATAATAAAAGGAGCTTAGTGAACAGGAGAGGATTTAGAAGGTGATGGTACTTTCATAGCGTTTACAGAGAAATCAACATCAATGGTTCCTGCTTTCTCAAATGTTAATTTTGCGCTAATTTTATCACCTAACTTAAATGGTTGTGAAAGCCCCATGAACATAATATGATCACCGCCAGGCTTAAGCGTGATTTCGCCATTTCCCGGAATTTCAATGCCATTGTGCATTTTTTCCATTTTCATAATATCATTAACGACAGCCATAGAGTGTATCTCTGTTGTTTTTACTCCGTTTGTGGAAATAGAAACCAAACGGTCTGGGGTATTACTGTGATTAATAATGTAGAGATAACCGCTACCAACTCTTATACCTCTAGGTGTTTCGCGTGTCCAAGGATTGAGAATTTCTATGTCGCCAAGTTTATATTGCTGAGCACCTGCTGGCAAGGTTATACCAGCAAAGAGAAGAGCACACACGATATTTATGATAACCTTTTTGTATGGATATTGTGTATGTATTATATTCTTAAAGATGAGATTTGTTATTTTTTTAATAATAGATGTCATCATTGATTTACCCTCCTTCATAAGATTCACACTTTGAATATTTTTATTTTAGCAGAGCTTTTATTTAAAATAAAAGAAAGAAATGCTAAAATGAAATTGATTTGAATATAAAAATCATAGAATTCTTGAAATTTAAAAGAAGACAGTAAGATTTACAATGACAACACACCTCTTAACGCTTCCGTGTTCATCTCATAAATAGTATTTGCAAATGGTATAAAATCTATGATGCACTACTATTTTACTTAATGAAGATATAATACAGAACAATCATCAACTACTTTACCAATTTTAATATTATGACAGCTCTTGGCATTTTAAAGCGTTTATACAGAGGTATTTTTATATATTTTCAAAGTTCAAAATTATACAGTTAAGAAAAAACGCTTTAGATGAATTTAAAGCACAGATTTCAAATAGCCGCAAACAATGAGACCGTTAGAAGGAGAATTTTTGAAAGGAGATCGATAGATAATACCTTTACTGATATGAGCATTAGATATGATGACTATTTTAGTCCAAGGAAAATTTATAATATTTGTGATATAAATTATTCGCCTTTTAAAAAGCTTTTACGTGAGTATGATTTTATCAATGATGAGAAGATCAAGAGCGAGAGTGCAATCATTCTTTTATTTTTTAATTTTTATAGAAAGATATATTTTTTGAGAATTGCAAGAAAAATATATTATGCTCTCAAGTCTCTCATAAATATGGTATTTATGGGTCATTAGAGTGCCTATTTTAAAATAAATTTTTTATTTTGGAGATGTTTCTCTCATTATTCTCTTGTAGCAATAAAAGCCTGTTCTTATATACGAGGCAGCAAGGCTTGTTGCGACTTGCAGTTTATTATTATTTATGTTGCTTGAAGCAATATACGGGCTTTAGGTGTTATGAGGAGCTATCTTAAAAAGATGCTTTATGAAGGTTGAGGTAGCTTGCTGAATGGAGATTATAATATGGCAAAAGTAATTGGTATTGATTTGGGGACAACGAACTCTTGTGTGGCTGTTATGGATGGCAAAAACGCAAAAGTTATTGAAAACTCAGAAGGAGCGCGAACAACACCTTCCGTTGTTGCCTTTACTGATGGGGGGGAGCGGCTTGTTGGGCAGCCTGCTAAACGGCAAGCGGTGACAAATCCTGAAGGGACAGTTTTTGCAGTTAAACGTTTGATAGGGCGCCGTTTTGATGACCCTATGGTTGAAAAAGATAAAGCACTTGTGCCTTATAAAATTGTTAAAGGTGACAATGGTGATGCATGGGTTGAAGAAGCGGGAAAGAAATATTCTCCGTCGCAAATTTCAGCTATGATTTTGCAAAAGATGAAGGAAACAGCAGAATCTTATCTTGGTGAAAAAGTTGAACAAGCCGTTATTACGGTTCCTGCTTATTTTAATGATGCGCAACGTCAAGCCACGAAAGACGCAGGTAAAATTGCTGGACTTGAAGTTTTACGGATTATTAATGAGCCAACTGCTGCTGCTTTAGCTTATGGTTTGGACAAAAAGGACGGAAAAACAATTGCTGTTTACGACCTTGGTGGTGGTACATTTGATATTTCAGTCCTTGAAATTGGAGATGGCGTTTTTGAAGTTAAGTCAACCAATGGGGATACGTTTTTAGGGGGTGAAGACTTTGACATGCGCTTGGTCGGTTATTTTGCCGATGAATTCAAAAAAGAACAAGGAATTGATCTGAAAAATGATAAACTCGCTTTACAGCGCTTAAAAGAAGCGGCAGAAAAAGCAAAAATTGAGCTTTCTTCGTCACAGCAAACAGAAATCAATTTACCATTTATCACGGCAGATCAATCAGGTCCCAAGCACTTAACAATGAAATTGACTCGGGCAAAATTTGAATCTCTCGTTGACGATTTAGTGCAGCGTACCATTGAACCTTGTAAAGCTGCGTTGAAAGATGCTGGATTAAAGGCCGGTGAGATTGACGAAGTTGTTTTAGTGGGTGGAATGACACGTATGCCCAAGATTCAGCAAGTTGTGCAGAGCTTCTTTGGTAAGGATCCACACAAAGGCGTTAATCCTGATGAAGTGGTTGCAATGGGTGCTGCCATCCAAGGAGGTGTATTGCAAGGCGATGTCAAAGATGTGTTGTTGCTAGATGTAACACCTTTATCTTTGGGTATTGAAACCTTGGGTGGGGTTTTCACACGCCTTATTGAGCGCAATACCACTATCCCGACGAAAAAATCGCAAGTTTTTTCGACAGCTGATGATAACCAGAGTGCTGTGACGATTCGTGTTTTCCAAGGTGAACGGGAAATGGCAAGTGATAATAAGTTATTGGCTCAATTTGATCTTGTTGGTATTCCTCCAGCCCCACGTGGTATACCTCAAATTGAAGTTACTTTTGATATTGATGCGAATGGTATTGTTAATGTTTCGGCCAAAGATAAGGGAACAGGTAAAGAGCATCAAATTCGTATTCAGGCATCAGGTGGTTTAAGTGATGCTGATATTGAAAAAATGGTAAAGGATGCAGAAGAGCACGCGGCTGAGGATAAAAAACGCCGTGAAGGTGTTGAAGCTAGAAATCAAGCGGAGGCTCTTATTCATTCAACTGAAAAGTCGCTCAATGAATATGGCGATAAAGTATCAGCTGAAGAAAAGGGACAGATTGAAACAGCAATATCTGATTTGAAATCTGCGCTTGAAGGCAGTGATACGGAAGAAGTAACAACAAAGATGCAAAAATTAGCAGAAGTCAGTATGAAACTTGGACAGGCTATGTACGAAGCCTCACAAGCAGCGAGCGCTGACACTGAAACAGAGGCAAAGAATGATGATGTTGTTGATGCTGATTTTGAAGAAGTTAATGATAAGAAGAAATAGTGTCAGCATATGTGTTGATTAATTTATAAACCCGGCCTTTGAAATATAAGGCTGGGCTTTATTATTTGAGATAAGTTGCAACTTTGTTGCTAAAAATATAAATTAAAAGCAATATTATCCATAAAGATGGATGACAGAAAAATTATCAGGAATACATGATGAAGGTTGACTATTATGAAATTCTTGGCGTGACTCGCGAATGTGATGATAAAAAGTTGAAATCTGCTTTTCGTAAGTTGGCAATGCAATATCATCCTGATCGCAACGCGGGGGATAAAGAGGCAGAGCGAAAATTCAAAGAAATTGGCGAAGCCTATGAAGTTCTTAAAGATCCTCAGAAGCGTGCTGCTTATGATCGATTTGGCCATGCGGCCTTTGAAAATAGCGGTGGTCAAGGGGGAGCAAATCCCTTTGGCGGTTTTGCTGCTGGTGGTGGATTTGCGGATATTTTCGAAGACTTTTTTGGTGAGATTATGGGAGGGACACACCGTAAGCGTGGTGATAGTCGCGAACGTGGTGCAGATTTGAGTTATAATATGGAAGTGACTTTAGAAGAGGCATTTTCAGGAAAAACTGCAGAAATTAATATTCCCAGTTCCGTCACGTGTGATGTTTGTGAAGGATCAGGAGCGAGAAAAGGCTCTAAGCCGCAAGTTTGTGGAACATGTCATGGATCTGGTCGTGTGCGTGCTGCACAGGGTTTCTTTTCTATTGAGCGGACATGTCCTACATGTCATGGACGTGGTGAAACTATTACGGATCCATGCCCCAAATGTCAGGGGACACGGCGTATAGAGAAAAAACGTTCATTAAGCGTAAATGTTCCAGCTGGTATTGAAGATGGAACGCGTATTCGCCTTTCTGGTGAGGGTGATGCTGGTATTCGTGGTGGCCCCAATGGTGATCTTTATATTTTCCTTTCCATTAAACCGCATGAGTTTTTTCAGCGAGAAGGAGCAGATCTTCACTGTCGCGTTCCTATTTCAATGGTAACAGCTGCTTTAGGAGGAGAGTTTGAAGTTTCCGACCTTGATGGTGTTAAAGCACGCGTTAAGATTCCAGAAGGGACACAAAATGGACGTCAATTCCGCCTTAGAGGCAAAGGTATGCCCATATTGCGCCGTCAGCAAGCAAGGGGTGATCTTTACATCCATATCACGATTGAGACACCGCAGAAATTAACGCAAGAACAACGTGAATTGTTGCAAAAATTTGAAAAGCTCTCAAATCATGAAAATTCACCGCAATCACATGGTTTTTTTTCACGTATGAAAGAATTTTTTGAAAATATTTCTGGTTAAAATTATGTGAATGTTCTCAGAATAATTAGAGAGAACTGTGGGAAAGTTATTTTCATTAAGCTTTCTATTGTCTCATTATCTTTGAAAAGCATTTTTTCTTGAAAAGAAAAGAGAGAGACAGCTAATTTAGGATAAACTCCTGCTGCTGATAGTTTTTATATTTCATGAGTTTTATGGATAAGTCTTATTTTTGAGTGTCTATGACATTTTAAAAAGGGCTTATCCATATAAGAACGCAATTGAGTGATTGATAATAAATATTGCCAGTGTGATGATAACTGCCTTTATGCATTCAGTATTTTTGGTGTTTATTTTTCACTCAAAATTTCTTTTTAAAGGCTCTATAATAAAACTGTAAAATAGGTAGCAGCTTGCCAAGAAACGCTAAATAAGCTGTTAGGCAATCCATCTTTTTCAAATAAAGTATCAACTTCTTATAACCGATTTTATTTTTGGCATTTTTCATAGTTTTAATCACTGCTTCCTTTAAAATAAGGGTTATTTTATTTGGAATAGCTTTTACATGCCTCATCTTAGCTTTTAGCCGTAATCATGTCTTTTTAGATGCGGATTTAGTTTTGTATTTCTGATGTCATAAATACTTCTTCCAGATAATAAAAAACGCTATAATCAAGTTTATTTTGTTCCAAAGAAATTGTGGAATGAGATAATGTGTGTTTAATGCTAAAGAAGACATAACAAAACACTTTTTGAGGTATTCGATGTATCTCTCTTGTGGGGAAACAGATTCGATGGAATTCACTTAATTGAATTTATTGGCATAATAAAAAGTTGGTGGGAAGATAGAGGAAGTTACCTTTAAAAAGAAAAAATAAATACAATAAAAAAATAGCACAATATGCTTAGAAAACAGCACGACATATTATTGAAATTGTTAGTGATATGGAAAGAGAAGTATACGAAATGAATCTTTTTTCATAAAATAACATAATTAAAATAATACATTAAAAGAATTAACAATTCTAAAAAACATTGAATAATTCAAGCATGTATTGCTATGCAAAAAGAAAAACTTAATGACAGATCATGAAAATGAGAAATTTTATCAAATCTTACGAAGAGAGTAATCTAAACAATTAAATGCTTTTACGAAGATGCTTTTGAAGAGCTATCACAATATATGGATAATGTTGCAAAGCCTTTTTTCGATTTTACGATATAAAAAGATAAATTATTATTATAAATCAACTTATTATGATTCTCCATAAGGAGCGTTCAGTTGACATTTCCTCATGTTTTATGATTGAGAAAAAGTCAAATTTTTAAAACCAAAGTTATAGTTTATTGAGATAAGCTATAAAGCGGTTGAGTGATTTCTTAATCTTGGGAATATGTTAATTTTATTATTATAAGAAACTTTATTTTTATCTTATAAAATCAATGGTTGTATATATTCCCATTCATTGTTAAGTATCCGTAGGGATAAACTAATGAGTTGAATGTACGGCTTAGCTTCAAAATTTTGCTTTTCAATTTTATATATAAGATCATAAAATAATGACATTTTTTTACGTCTATTTTGTTTAATTTTTCGCTGTCAATTTTTAAAGGAAGTTTTTTGTATTTCATTTTGCTATTCCTTTTTCGTAATTTAGAGGAAAATTGACGGTTTTCAGGGGAGGGGGTGGATAGAGTAAAGTTTGGTTTTATTGTTTTCACTTTTCCTAAATTTCATTAAGAGATGGTAAAAAGTGATGAGGAGGCTCTATTGATGGATGATGCTAAAAACGGTGATGTAGATGTTTTGGAAAAACAAGCAGCATTTTTATCGTCTGCTTTACCTTATATGCAAAAATATGAAAATGAAACGGTCGTGGTAAAATATGGCGGCCATGCTATGGGTGATCCTGCTTTGGGGCGAGCATTTGCGCGTGATATTGCTCTATTAAAGCAATCGGGGATTAATCCTGTTGTTGTTCATGGTGGTGGTCCTCAAATTGCTGAAATTTTAATGAAAATGGGGATTGAATCACGATTTGAAAACGGACTACGGGTAACCGATGAGCGGATCGTTGAAGTGGTTGAAATGGTTTTAGCGGGTTCCATAAATAAAGAAATTGTTGCTCTCATCAATGCTGAGGGTGAATGGGCAATAGGATTATGCGGCAAGGATGGCAATATGGTTTTTGCCGAAAAGGCTTATAAAACTGTCATTGATCCTGATTCGCATATTGAACGTGTTTTAGATTTGGGGTTTGTTGGTGAGCCTGTTGAAGTTGACCGCACATTGCTAGATCTTTTAGCATCTTCTGAAATGATACCAGTTCTTGCTCCTGTAGCTCCAGGACGCGATGGTAAAACTTATAATATCAATGCTGATATTTTTGCTGGAGCTATTGCTGGTGCATTAGAGGCTAAACGCCTTTTATTTCTCACTGATGTTCCTGGTGTTTTGGATAAACAGGGTAAACTTTTAAAAGAATTGACAGTTGCTGAAGCTGAGAAATTTATTAAAAATGGGACAATTTCAGGAGGCATGATTCCAAAAGTAGAGACTTGTATAAAAGCCCTTCAAAATGGCGTGGAAGGTGTTGTCATTTTAAATGGTAAAACTCCTCATTCTGTTTTACTAGAGCTGTTTACCGAACAGGGAGTTGGAACGCTTATTGTTTCATAAATTGTGGGGAAAATTGGAAGAGAAAGTTTTTCATGGTGAATCTAAAACAGTTTAAATATCCTTTATTAAGTAAGCCAGAATTGGCAATATTTACTGCGACAATATTGTGGGGCGTTACATTTTTAGTCATTCACATTGCGGTACGCTATAGTGGTCCTCTGTTTTTTGTTGGATTTCGTTTTATTGTTGCATCTCTTATATGTGGGGTAATTTTTTGGCGCTCTATAAAAGGTATAACTGTTTATGAAGTTTTCGCTGGGATGGCGATAGGTTTAGCCATGTTTTTTGGTTATGCTTTTCAAGCAGCTGGACTTCAAACAATTATTAGTAGTCAGTCAGCTTTTATCACAGCGCTTTATGTACCGATGGTTCCAATCTTGCAATGGATTGTTTTTAAAAAACCTCCCCGTTTAGCTTGTTGGATTGGTATTATTTTCGCTTTTATTGGGCTTGTATTTATTTCAGGACAAAAGCCGGGAAATTTTGATTTTTCAAAAGGCGAAATTTTAACTTTGTTAGGCGCTTTAGCGATTGCTGGAGAAGTCATACTCATCGGAATTTTTGCGAACAAGGTTGATAGTCGGCGTGTAACCATTATTCAGTTATTTTTTAGTGGTTTTTTTTCATTTGCTTGTATGCCTTTGATGGGTGAAAGCATCCCTGAATTTTCGTGGGTGTGGTTTAATATTGGTATAGGATTGGCATTAATGAGTGCCATCATTCAATTAGCTATGAATTGGGCACAAAAGTCTATTTCCCCTACGCGTGCGACACTCATTTACGCAGGTGAACCGGTATGGGCTGGTATTGTTGGGCGTTTGGCTGGCGAACATTTATCTCCCTTAGCTTTATTGGGCGGTTTGCTTATTCTGATTGGGATAATTGTGGCTGAATTACAACCTTCACAATGGCGTAAAAAAAATAAAGCAATTAAAAAAATTGATTAGCTATACATTTTTTTATTATGATTTTATTACATGAGATTTTTGCTTGTAGAGTTTTCATTTTTGGAGCTTTTTTAATACTAAGATGATTAAGAAGTTCTATAAATTATTCCAGCTTTTGCATGCCAAAGTGGAGAAATAGTATGCTTCTATCTGTTTGTCAGATTTCTGAACCGGGCAGACAACCTTCATTGAGCCAAAGCATGAGGTGATATAAAGGTAAAAATTAACGCTCATCTTTAAATTCGGCTTTAACAACTTTCAAAAACATCTACGGTAATGTTTTTGAATAATGAAAATTACGCACTGTCGCACGTTATTTCTTTTGTCCTTTAATAGAGTTACGCTTCTCACGCAAAATAGAACGCCCAAAGTATCCCCATAACGTTGTACATTAAAGCGTTTTTTAAAAGATAATTTTCTCAATATACATCATATTCATTGACGGTTTGCATGAAGTATAGAAAAACCACAGAGCATCATCATTTTACTTAAAATAAAAGGCACGAGCATTTTCTTTATCTGTTCTCAATATTACGATAGCTTTTGGCATTTGAAAGAGAGAGGTATTTTTACTCATTTCTTAAACGTTTTTATCCATACACTAGCTCTGTTTTATAATGGGGGAGCAAAAAATTTATTGATTCATTATGAGAAGATTTAAAATGAGAGAAGCTCGCGATATTCAGAGCTTTAATTTAAATTGCAAAACAATAAACGATCATTATAAATCAATGCGTTATCCAATGAATCGAAGAGGATTTGTGTGTTTTATATTTAATGAAGGAAGGGAGGAGTTGTATAAAAAGGACATAAAAACTTTGTTCAATAAAGCCTATTTCTAAAGTTTTAAAAATTAAGAAGAAACTCCCTCGATATTCATGTTATCTTATATAAGATTGCTAAAAAAGAAGATTATTGCGTACAAATAAAAAAGCATTTCTTGCGAATTTATTGCAAGCCTAAATGATATACACGCCCATCATATAAATATGATAATACATTGATTTATAATTATAATATATCATTATTCACATTGAGTTAGAACCCTGAATACTGTAAAACTTTCTCACTTCAAATCATTTTCATGTTAAATCAATCCAAATCACTTTCTTACACATCACAAGTGGGTGGGGGCATGTGGGTAAAGACTGTACAAGAAAGGCATATCCCTTATAAACTTTTTCAAGTGTAAAGGATCGTCGCAATATTGGAGATTGGCAAAGTGTGTGATGGTGCTAGCTTACTACAGCATATGAGTTATCAAATAAGATGTGAAAGGATCATTTTAGCACCCTTGGATTTAATTTAGCAAACAAAAGCCTCATTTTTTAGGCTATAAAAAGTTGTGTTTTGAGAAGCTTTTTAGGTTTATATTCTTTTGATAGAAGCCGGAGCATAATTGGTCTTTGCGTTTTGTATTATTCTTTGCTAAATCGCCTTATATGACAATAGATCGTAATTATATTCGTAATTTTTCCATAGTGGCGCATATTGATCACGGCAAATCCACTTTAGCTGATCGTTTGATTCAAATAACAGGTGGGCTTGATACACGTGAGATGAAAGAACAAGTACTCGATTCCATGGATATTGAGCGTGAACGTGGAATTACTATTAAAGCACAGACGGTACGTTTACACTATAAGGCAAAGAATGGTGAAACCTATATTTTAAATCTTATGGATACACCAGGTCATGTGGATTTTGCTTATGAGGTTTCGCGTTCACTGGCAGCTTGTGAAGGTTCTCTGTTGGTGGTGGATGCAAGCCAAGGCGTAGAGGCGCAGACGTTAGCAAATGTTTATCAAGCCATTGATAATTCCCATGAGTTGGTTGTTGTTCTCAATAAAGTTGATCTTCCAGCAGCAGAACCTGAGCGTGTTAAAGAACAAATTGAAGATGTGATAGGCATTGATACATCTCAAGCAGTAGAAATATCAGCAAAAACAGGTTTGGGTGTTCCTGATGTTCTGGAGGCAATTGTTGCACAATTACCACCTCCACATACAGGCGATGTTGCAAATCCCTTGAAAGCAATGTTGGTTGATAGCTGGTATGACGCATATCTTGGTGTCATTGTTTTGGTACGGGTGATAGATGGTATTTTAAAAAAAGGCCAAACCATTCGTATGATGGGTACAGGTGCAAAATATCCAGTTGAGCGCGTTGGGGTTTTTACACCTAAAATGGTACAGGTTGATGAATTAGGACCAGGCGAGATTGGTTTTATCACTGCTTCTATCAAAGAGGTAGCAGATACACGGGTTGGGGATACGATTACTGAAGAGCGTCGTCCTTGTGAAAATGCTTTGCCTGGTTTTAAGCCGGCGCAACCGGTTGTCTTTTGTGGACTTTTTCCAATTGATGCTGCTGATTTTGATGATTTGCGTGCAGCCATGGGCAAATTACGCTTAAATGATGCGAGTTTTTCTTTTGAAATGGAAACGTCTGCGGCTTTGGGATTTGGTTTTCGCTGTGGTTTTTTGGGACTTCTGCATCTTGAAATTATTCAAGAGCGATTAGAGCGTGAGTTTAATTTGGATTTAATTGCGACAGCACCTTCAGTTGTTTATCGCATGAATATGAATGATGGTTCTGTTAAAGAGTTGCACAATCCAGCGGATATGCCTGATGTGGTTAAAATTTCTTCCATAGAAGAACCATGGATTCGAGCGACAATCATGACTCCTGATAATTATCTTGGTTCAATTTTAGAGCTATGCCAAGAGCGGCGTGGGGTACAGGTTGGTTTGTCCTATGTTGGAACCCGTGCTATGGTAACGTATGATTTACCACTGAATGAAGTTGTTTTTGATTTTTATGATCGGCTAAAATCGATTTCAAAGGGTTATGCTTCTTTTGATTATCAAATGACAGATTATGCAGAAGGTGATTTAGTTAAAATGTCTATTTTGGTGAATGGAGAGCCTATTGATGCATTATCGATGCTTGTTCACCGCACGATTGCAGAAAAGCGCGGGCGTTCAATGTGTGAAAAACTGAAAGATCTTATTCCTCAGCATATGTTTCAGATTCCAGTTCAAGCGGCTATTGGTGGTAAAGTTATAGCGCGCGAAACGATTCGTGCTTTGCGTAAAGATGTAACAGCGAAATGTTACGGGGGTGATGTTACGCGTAAGCGCAAACTTTTGGAAAAGCAAAAAGAAGGCAAAAAGCGGATGCGCCAATTTGGAAAAGTAGAAATTCCACAATCGGCATTTATTCAAGCGCTCAAAATGAACAAATAATGAAAAAAGGGGTATTTTCTCTCATTGATTGCGCTTTTGCTTTTGTCGATTGGTTCAGGTGTTTAAAGAACACTTTTAAATAGAATTGCGTCGTGCTTCATGTTCTTGTGTATTGCATAATGGTATCACTTTCTCACGTAAAACAGAATGCTTTAAACAAAATACATTTATGTTGCATATTGGCGTGCTCGTTTTCGTAAATCATCACTCAATACATCAAACTCCATTTCACAACGGGGGCTATGAAAAATATAACGTAAAATACACTGTGAATGATATAAAATCCATTTGGCATTACCGCTTTTACGCGTCAGAAAGGTGCAAAGCGCACCTATCATACTCTTTTTCAGCTCAAAATATTATGACAGTCCTTATCACTTGAGAGAATTCATTAAAGGTATTTCACTCTTTTCTTGAAGTGTTTCTTACCCACATACCAACTGCGTTTGTAACGAGCAAGGAAATGATAGTGATTGATTCACTATGAAAGGATTTGAAATGAGAGAATCCTTGTATTCGAGGTCATTATTCAAGTTAAAAAACGATGAAATATTATTATGAATTAATCTTGTGTCTAAGAACGTAAAAGATCATTAATAGATGTTTTTTCTCGTGTTTTTTGATCAACGCGTTTTACAATAACAGCACAATAAAGGTTTGGGCCTGCTTCACCATTTGGTAAAGGTTTTCCGGGGAGAGAACCTGGTACAACCACTGAATAGGCTGGTACTTCACCAATAAAAATTTCACCTGTTGTACGGTCAATAATCTTTGTTGATTTTCCAATAAAGACTCCCATTCCCAAAACAGCACCTTCACGGATAATACAGCCTTCAACAATTTCAGAGCGAGCACCGATAAAGCAATGATCTTCAATGATTGTTGGATTTGCTTGCAGTGGTTCTAAAACACCTCCAATACCAACACCGCCAGAAAGATGGACATGTTTACCAATTTGTGCACAAGAACCAACGGTGGTCCATGTATCAACCATTGTGCCCTCATCGATAAAAGCACCAAGATTGACAAAGGATGGCATCAATATAACATTGGGTGCAATGTAAGCAGAATGACGTACAATGGCTCCAGGAACGGAACGGAAATCAGCACTTTTAAAATCTGCCTCTTGCCAACCAGAGAATTTTGAAGGAACTTTATCCCACCAATGTGTCCCATTGATTCCACCAGTAATAATTTGCATAGGATTAAGCCGAAAAGAGAGTAAAACCGCTTTTTTCAACCATTGATGAACATGCCATTGTCCATTTTTTTGTCGTTCTGCAACACGGATTTCACCTTTATCAAGAAGGTTCAATGCATGTTCAACACTCTCACGTATTTCGCCTTTTGTGGTAGTATCGATAGAATCGCGATCGTCAAAAGCTTGTTCGATAATAATTTCAAGTTGTGTGATATGGGTCATGACGAGAGTTCCGTTAAACAAGTTGAAAGCTTCAAGATTTATTCTCTATGAACTACGCGAAGAAATGTGTTCAGTCAATAAAACGATGAGGAAGTAGGACAGGTGCATGAAAAAAAGCTGTAAAGAAAAAAGAAAAAGGGAGCAAGAAAACTGGACGCCACTTCTCCATACGAAGGATGCTCTACAACAGATCCATAAAGTCTCTAATTCAGCACAGGTGCGTTCGTCTACTTATCGTTTAGCCTATATCGATCAAGATTTTATGATGCGTCCAGAGCTGCGTTCACAACGTATTAGTCTTGAATTTTTAAAGCCGGAAATAACCCTTAAAGAATATGATATTCAATCAACAGTTGTTTTATTTGGTGGTGCGCGTATTCCTGAACCTGGGCAAGCAGCGTGGGCTGCAAAAAATGAAATACAAAAGAAAAATTTGCATGCTATGTCACATTATTACGATGAAGCAAGAGAGTTTGCGCGTTTGTGCTCACTCTATTCTGCTACGACACAATATCGTGAATTTGTGGTTGTTACGGGGGGCGGACCAGGAATCATGGAGGCGGGAAATCGTGGTGCTTGTGATGTTGGTGCCCCAACGATTGGCTTGAATATTATTTTACCACATGAGCAAGAGCCTAATTCGTATGTGTCGCCGCATTTATGTTTCAATTTTCATTATTTGGGGATGCGCAAAATGCATTTTTTAGTACGAGCGAAAGCCCTAGCCATTTTTCCAGGAGGATTTGGGACTCTGGATGAACTGTTTGAGACATTAACTTTAGTACAGACGGGGCGTATGAAACAGGTACCGATTTTATTGTTTGGCAAAGAATTTTGGAGCAATACTGTCAATTTTGAGTATCTGTCTGCACAAGGTACAATTTCTCCTACTGATATTAATTTTGTGAAATTTGTTAATACAGCAGCAGAAGCTTTTGAAGAAATTCGTTCTTTTTATAAATTGCCTTAACGACTTTTGAGATGCTCACTCTTGAAGGATCATTAATACTCTACTTTGGTTAAATAAAGTCCTGAGGGGGGGGCAACAACACCACAACGTTTACGATCTTTAGCATGAAGAGCTGTTTCGAGATCTTGAGCTGTCCAACGTCCAATACCCACTTCCATGAGGCTTCCTGCGAATGAACGGATTTGATGATGAAGAAAAGAACGAGCTTGTGCATAAAGGAAAATTTCTTCACCTTCTCTTTGAATATCGAGACGTTCAAGGGTGCGAATAGGGCTTTTGGCTTGGCAATGTGCTGAACGGAAAGTTGTAAAATCATGTTGTCCTACAAGCTTTTGCGCAGCTTCATGCATGGCTTCAGCATTAAGAGGCTTTGGCAACCACCATACGCGTTTGGCATTTAAAGCTGGTGGAGAGCGACGATTAAGTATTTTAAAAAGATAATGACGTTTGGTTGCGGAAAATCGTGCATCAAAGTCATCAGGGGCATTTTCTACATTTAAGATTGAAATCGCTTCTCCCTGTTTACGTAAAAGAGCATTGAGCGCGTCACGCACAGTATGGGGGGGCCAGTTTTTTATGAAATCAACATGGGCAACTTGTCCCGTAGCATGTACGCCCGCATCGGTTCTTCCTGCTGTTGTTATGGTCAATTGTTGTCCACTAAAGCAAAAAATTGCTTGTTCAAGAGCTCCTTGTATCGTGTGAAGTTTTGCTTGACGCTGCCAACCAGCATAATTTGAACCATCATATTCAAGAGTGAGTTTAAAACGTGGCATCTTAAAAAACAGCAGAAATATGAGCACCTCGCAAAAAGGTTGCGCACTCAAGAATTTTACCGCCAGATCTTTGGAGAGAGGTTATTTCTATCCGTCCTTGCCCACAATGGATAATCAAAGAATCTGGTTCTATCCGTCCAATTTCAAGAGAAGGACCTGTCGTTAAGCGACTATCAAGAATTTTTACACGTTCTTCTCGTCCACCGATATTCATGTTGCACCAGCAACTAGGAGAGGGAGAGAGCGCGCGAATATGCCTATGAATAAACTCTGCAGGTTTTGTCCAATCAATGCGGGTTTCTTCTTTCTTAATTTTGGCTGCATAGGTGATGCCTTCCTCTGATTGTGGGGTCAGTTTAAGTTGTCCTTTTTCAAGAGTTGATAAAGTCTCTACCATAAGTTCTGCGCCAATATGTGAAAGTCTGTTTGAAAGCTCAGCAGTGGTGGTGTTATCAGTAATGGGGATGGAGCGAGAAAGAGCGATAGGCCCCGTATCAAGTCCTTCATCCATTTTCATGATCATGATACCTGTTTCTTTATCACCAGCCATAATTGCTCGTTGAATAGGCGCAGCACCACGCCAACGTGGTAAGAGTGAAGCGTGGGCATTAAAACAACCAAAACGCGGTGCTTCGAGAATAGCTTTAGGTAAAAGGAGTCCATAAGCCACCACAATAGCAGCATCAACAGAAAGTGCTGCAAATTGCTCCTGTTGTTCGATTGTTTTGAGTGTTTGAGGCGTGAAGACAGGAATGGATTTTTCTTTTGCTACGGTGTGAACAGCGGAGGGGATTAATTTCAGCCCTCGACGTCCTGCTGGACGAGGGGGTTGACTATAAACAGCAACAACATCATGACCTGCATCCAATAAAGCATGTAAAATAGGAACAGCAAAATCTGGTGTTCCCATAAAACTTAATCGTAAAGCCATTACAAAACTGCTTCCTGCATGTTTTTTTCTTTTGCACGTTTTTTAAATTTTCGTATCACCATATCGCGTTTGATCTTTGAAATGTAATCAATAAAAAGGCGCCCATCTAAATGATCAATTTCATGCTGTAAGCAAGTTGCTAAGAGATCGTCTGCTTCAATTTCTGTTTGTTTTCCTTCACGGTTCTGATAGCGAACACGAAGGCGTTTAGGACGTTCAACCTCTGCAAAATAATCAGGAATAGAAAGACAGCCTTCTTTGTAAATATTACGCTCATCTGAAAGCCATAAAATTTCAGGGTTGATAATAACAAGTGGTTTTTTCTGCTCATCTTCAGAATTTCCAGAGACATCTATAACCAACATACGTAGCGGTATACCAATTTGAATAGCAGCAAGACCAACGCCCTTAGAATTATACATGGTTTCCAACATGTCATCCGCAAGTTTTTGGAGAGCTGAATCGACCTGCTCAACAGGTTTGGACACTTCCCGTAAAATCGGATCAGGTAAAGTAACTAAAGATCTCATTGGCATAAGTAGAGATTAATCAATGGTTTGTTATTGGTCAATATTGAATAACGGATTCTTGCGTTTTTTTACAATAAGAGCGTTATATTACAATTTATGTTTGATTCGTTTTTTTCCATATTCGCTGGTGATTTTTTTTCTAAACTAATGCTTTTGCTTTTATTTATACTTGTCTGTTTGGCATTTTTTATGTTGATACATTCTCATCGAAAAAAAGCATTTTTGGAAAATGAAATTGCTGAACGCGCACGTGAGGCACAAATGCAGATGGCTACCTTGTTGAAAACACAAGCTGAAATGCAAGGACGAATGCAAACGATGGCGGAAATTTTTGGTCAACGGCAGGCTGAATTGAATAAATCACTCAGTGAGCAACTCAATGGGATGACAACAAGCTTAGGCCAAACACTTCAGGTACAAACCAAATCCACTTATGAAAATTTGAATCGTTTGCAAGAGCGTTTAGCAGTGATTGATGCAGCACAAAATAATATTCAATCGCTTACGGGACAAGTTGTTCAGTTGCAGTCCATTTTAAGTAATAAGCAGACGCGTGGTACTTTCGGTCAAGGGCGGATGGAAGCAATTATTGCCGATGCCTTACCAACAAACGCTTATGCTTTTCAGGCTGTTCTTTCCAATGGAAAGCGCCCAGATTGTCTCATTCATATGCCCAATAAAGCTCCTTCTCTTGTTGTTGATGCTAAATTTCCTCTGGAAGCTTGGAATGCTATGCGTAAGGCAGAATCAGCGCAAGAGCGTCAAGAGGCAGAACGCCAATTTCGTACCGATATGGAAGTCCATATTCGTGATATTGCACAAAAATATTTGATTCCTGGAGAAACCCATGACACTGCTTTCCTTTTTGTGCCATCTGAATCGATTTTCGCAACAATTTATGAGGATTTTGAGGCATTGGTACAAAAATCCAATAGAGCCCATGTGATTATTGTTTCACCATCTTTGTTGATGCTCTCTGTCCAAGTGGTACAAACCATTATGAAAGATGCGCGGATGCGTGAACAAGCGCATTTAATTCAATCAGAAGTAGCAAAATTGATGGAAGATTTTGGACGAATGGATACGCGTGTTCGCGCACTACAGAAGCACTTTCATAAAGCAAGTGAAGATATAGAGGGAATTTTGATATCGTCTTCCAAAATCATGAAACGGGCAAATCGCATTGAAACTGTCGAATTAAAAGAAAATTACTCTGAACCAACAAAAATGACAACATTGGCTCAGTCGCAAACATTGCGTTTTGCTGATGAGGAATAAAGCAAAGCAAGCTTCTTAAATATTACAAGTTAGATCATGTTCTTTATTGATTGGTAATCATTTTTTAGTATCTCTATCTTGTTTTATTTCTTAAACGAGAGGAATAGGAATATGCGACACCTTTTGTTTTTAGGGGCACTGGTGTTTTTGCTAGGGGGCTGTGCAACAACCACTCCCACTCACACAAACAATGCTTGCGCTATTTTAGCACAAAAAAATGGTTTTTTTGACAATTGGGGTAAGGTGTCTCAAAGAGCGGAAATGCGCTATGGAATTCCTATGCCTATTATTCTTGCAACCATTAAGATGGAATCGAGCTTTCGTCACAATGCACGTCCTCCACGCAAAAAACTACTTGGTTTTATTCCATGGAAGCGTCGGTCGACAGCTTATGGTTATGCTCAAGCGCTTGATAGTACATGGGCAATGTATCTTCGCTCTACAGGAAAGTCTTTTGCATGGCGTACGAATTTCGCAGATGCTGCTGATTTTGTTGCTTGGTATCATCGCCAAAGTGTTCAACGCAATGGGGTGAGGTTTGATGATGCATATAGCCTTTATTTAAATTATCATATGGGGCATGGTGCTTATGCACGTAGTGGTGGGCATGTCAGTGCTGCGCTTTCACAGACAGCACAGCGCATGGCAAGGATATCGAGGCTCTATGAACAGCAATTAAAAAGATGTGGATGGCATTAGGGAAGATTTTTGAAAATCTCAATCAGGGAATTGATGGGATAAAATTATTCGAAAGCAAAATTCGGCATAATATGATAAAATAGTGTCGTTTTCCGATCGTTCAATGAAATAAATTGTTATTTTTTAGAATAAACTCAAGCAACAGAAAGTTTTTGCAATACACAATATATTTGAAGATACTCTCGACATTTTTACCTCCTTTGTTAAAAAATTTATAATAGAAACCATCTTCTATTTAGTGTTGGCATTTCGCATTGGGCTAAGTACTAGAGGTTATTGAAGAAAAATTTTAAAATATAATATCATTTTTTATTTTCATTATGCGTATTACTGGCTGATTATTATATGAATATTTTCTTTGTTAAGCGTATAAAATAGCAATTAAAACAAATGCAATTCGGGCATCATAAAAAGGGTAAAATATTCAATATAAAAAAACGAGAAATGCATTAAACGAAAAAACGTTGTTTTGTATAAAGAGGGCGCTACAGTCTTCAAAAAAACTAAGTGTATTTAGTATTGTATGAAATAAAACATAGTCGTCCATCCAGTTCATCTTAATTGAAAGAAGTTATCTTATTGTATTGTAAAAACACTCCCGTTTATAGGATGATAAGGTATATGCAACTTTATACACAATGAATATTCAGGGTAGGGAATATTCAGAGAAAGATTTGTAACGCCTATGAAGTAACAAGTCAGTCTCCAATGTTGTGATAGCTTTTGCATTTGAGAATATTTATGAGAAGCATTTTTATTCTTTTTCTTAAATGGTTTAAGATATTGATTTATAAAGATAATATATCGTTATTCATATTAAAGTAAGAATCTCGAATGGCGTAGGGTTTTATCGTTTCAGATCTCTTGAGGTTGAATCAATAAAACCATTGGCTTGCACATAACAAGCACAATGGGTATGTGGATAAAAACTGTGAAAGAAAAGACTAAAAATGTTTTTTTATGAACATACATTCTCAAATGTAAGAATTATCCGTAACATTGGGAATTAGCACATATAATGATAGCACCACTTTGCTCTTACACCTCGACCTTGTTTATGACGTGCAAGGAAAAAAATTAATTGATTCAATATATTATTTAAGTGTTAATATACCTTAGTATTGAGCAGGTATACGCTACTCAAGGTGGATAATTTTTAATTGGCAGAACATCTGATCAGGCTAAAAATACTCGAAAAAAGTTCTGATTCGCAATAATTGAGAAGTATATTTTAATATTTTATTCTCTACTCTTTGTTTAAGTACTTCATATCTTTAAAAAAGATACCGGTAACCAACATATTATGATATTTGTGGAAATATTGTGGTAAAGGAAATTCAAATTTTGTCCTTTAAGACAAGGCGCAGGTTAAACAGCTCATTTTCTATTTCTGTGCAAAGCATAAAAAATTATCTACTTTCACGGTTGCGACAGTAAATTTTATAATCCAACAAATGATTAAAAATGTATTATAATATCATTAAGATGCAAGGAACAGGCGCTATTGGAATGATAATTAAATAGCACATAAACCTTTTAAATTGATGCACACATCTTTTATTATAATTGATTCCCTTGATAGAACAGTTGGTCTTTTTGGTGGAGCTAAGCGGGATCGAACCGCTGACCTCTTGCATGCCATGCAAGCGCTCTCCCAGCTGAGCTATAGCCCCTATAAAAACAAATTGTCCCAAAAAGACAGTATACAATTCCAGCTTTTCTAGAACGATCAAAATTGAAGATCAAGAAGAATTTACATTCAATAGAAAAGATGTCCTCTTTTACTTCTTTTAAGCATCGTCATCATTAGAAACACCGCCTCCGAGAATATCAGTAACGTCATCATCTTCATCGTCACCATCATGAGACAAAAATGTATCATCATCATCACCAAGATCTACATCACTATCTTCTAAATCAGGAAGATCGTCATCTTTAGAATCCACATCATCATCTTCAAGAAGCATAAAAGCAGATTTTTCAAGTGCTGTATCAAGCTCTTCAGTATCAACTTCTTCTTCATTATTTGCTTCCGCTGCTGCAACTTCAAAGTAAGAACGCGGATAAGAAATCCCTGTATAGGGCGACACAATAGGATCGCGATTTAGATCGTAAAATTTTTTTCCTGTTTCTGGATCAACACGTTTAGTTCCAAGTTCTTGTTTTGCCATAAACCGTGCCTCTTTGATTAACTATTATTCCATTAAAAGATAAATTTTATGGTGCTTAATCGAAAAATAATACCTTTGTCAAAGATAAATACACTGTTCCACAGTGATTTTTTCATGACGTCTTTTAAAGCATGTGCTAAAGGATGCACAATTTCATAAAAGTTAGATAGAATTAAATAGAATTTCCATGCAAAAAGCAATCCCTATAACCACCTATAAATCGAGTAGTCTCTCTGGAAAAATTCAAATACCAGGAGATAAATCAATCTCTCATCGCTCTCTTATATTGGGAGGATTAGCAAGTGGTGAGACATATATTCATGGATTACTTGAAAGCGCTGATGTACTCAATACAGCTGCTGCTATGCAAGCTATGGGTGCCTGTATTATTAAAAAAGAAGACTTCTGGATCATACGAGGAACAGGGAATGGTTGCCTTTTAGCTGCACAAAAACCTTTAGACTTTGGAAACGCTGGAACAGGTGCTCGTTTGGTTATGGGAATGGTTGGTCCATATCATATGAAAACAACCTTTATTGGTGATGCTTCTCTCTCTAAACGTCCAATGGGACGTATCCTTGATCCACTGCGTCTCATGGGGGTTGAAATTGAGGCAACGCGCGACGATCACCTTCCTTTAACGCTTTATGGTCCGAAAATGGCTAATCCGATTCGTTACCGTGTTCCAATAGCTTCCTCCCAAATTAAATCAGCAATCCTGCTTGCTGGACTCAATACCGCCGGCACTACAACTGTTATTGAACCAGTTCTGACACGAGATCATACGGAAAAAATGTTAAAAGCATTCGGTGCGCAACTTGAAATAGAAAAAGATAACGAAGGTGCGCGTTTGATTCATCTTAATGGTCAACCCCATCTTACTGGACAAACGATTCATATTCCGGGTGATCCTTCTTCTGCTGCTTTTCCAATTATCGCAGCCCTTCTTATAGAAGACTCTGATATCACCATTGAAAATGTTTTGATAAATAACTCTCGAATAGGACTTATCGAAACATTGTGGGAAATGGGTGCTCAAATTGAATTTTTGAACCGACGTCAAACAGGTGGAGAGGATGTTGCTGATCTACGGATAAAATCATCGGTCCTTAGAGGCGTTACGGTGCCCAAAGAACGTGCTCCATCGATGATAGATGAATATCCTGCTTTGGCAGTAGCAGCAGCCTTTGCAGAAGGCAAAACAGTTATGCTAGGAATTGAAGAATTGCGTGTAAAAGAATCAGATCGATTGTCTGCTGTTGCTCAAGGATTAAAAATTAATTGCGTAGACTGTGAAGAAGGTCAAGATTTTCTTATTGTTTATGGAAAAGGTTCTGCCAAAGGTTTGGGGGGTGGGTATGTTGCCACACATCTTGATCATCGAATTGCTATGTGTTTTCTCATTTTTGGGCTTGTGTCAGAAAAACCTGTTACCATTGATGATAAACGAATGATCGCTACGAGCTTTCCAGAATTTATTCCTTTTATAAAACAACTTGGGGGAAAAATCGTTTGAAGCCTTTTGTTATCGCCATTGATGGACCTGCTGCCTCAGGCAAAGGAACCTTAGCACGTAAAATTGCTGCACATTATCGCCTTCGTCATCTCGATACTGGTCTTACTTATCGTAGTGTTGCTCATACGCTTTTACAACAAAATTTAGCTCTTAATGATGAAAAAAATGCTATTATTTATGCTAAAGAACTTGATTTTAATACCTTAAATCCTTCTCTTCTTTCTTCTCATGAACTTGGTGAAGCGGCTTCAAAAATAGCAATTAACCCTGCTGTACGCAAAATTCTTGTCGAAAAACAACGCAACTTTGCTAAAGTTTTGCCCGGCTGTGTGCTTGATGGGCGTGATATCGGAACGATTGTTTGTCCTGATGCCGATATCAAGTTTTATATTCTAGCCAATGTTCAAACACGCGCCAAACGCCGCTACCAAGAGATTTTAAAAAAAGGTGTTCAAGCAAATTATCATGAAATCCTAGCTCAACTTGAACAGCGCGACAGTCGCGATATAACGCGCAAACAAAGTCCACTAAAACCAGCAAAAAACGCCCACTTGCTTGATACGTCAGAATTGAGTATAGAAGCAACATTTGAAATTGCATGCAGTTTTGTTGATCCAATCATAAAAATGCATATAATTGGATAAATTCGTTAAGGTAACTTCCAGCCTAGCGCTAACTTTTTTCCTTTATTCAAGGAAAAGGCTAGGGAGTTACTCATGTTAACACTAACCTAGCGCTCATACCTTATAATACAAGGTATATATTAGGAGTTCTTATGTCACAATACAATCCCACAACAGCGGATTTTGAAGCCCTTTTAACAGAATCTTTTCAAACTAATGATCTTAATGAAGGATCTGTTGTTAAAGGTCGTGTTATTGCAATCGAAAAAGACATGGCCATTATTGATGCTGGTCTTAAAGTCGAAGGACGTATTCCTCTCAAAGAATTTGGAGCTAAAGCAAAAGATGGTTCTTTGCAAGTTGGCGATGAAGTTGAGGTTTACATTGAACGCATTGAAAATGCGATGGGTGAAGCTGTTTTATCGCGTGAAAAAGCACGGCGCGAAGAAAGTTGGGTCCGTTTGGAGGAAAAATTCAATGCTGGTGCACGCGTTGATGGAGTGATCTTTAGCCAAGTAAAAGGTGGTTTTACAGTTGATCTTGATGGTGCCGTTGCTTTCTTGCCTCGCAGCCAAGTTGATATTCGTCCCATTCGTGATGTTTCACCCCTCATGCATAATTCACAGTCCTTTGAAATTTTGAAGATGGATCGTCGTCGTGGCAATATTGTGGTCTCACGCCGCACTGTTTTAGAAGAAAGTCGCGCTGAGCAACGTTCAGAAATCGTACAAAATCTTGAAGAAAATCAAATCGTTGAAGGTGTGGTGAAAAATATTACAGATTATGGTGCCTTTGTTGATCTTGGTGGGATTGATGGTCTCTTGCACGTTACAGATATGGCATGGCGGCGTGTTAATCACCCATCTGAAGTGCTCACAATTGGCCAAACGATTAAAGTGCAGATTATTCGCATTAATCAAGATACGCACCGTATTTCTCTTGGAATGAAACAGCTTGAAAGTGATCCTTGGGAAAGCATCAGTGTCCGGTATCCGATTGGTAAAAAAATTACGGGTGCTGTTACCAACATTACTGATTACGGTGGTTTTGTTGAAATTGAACCAGGAATCGAAGGGCTGATCCATGTTTCTGAAATGAGCTGGACAAAGAAAAATGTTCATCCTGGAAAAATTCTGTCTACATCACAAGAAGTAGAAGTGGTTGTTCTTGAGATTGATCCTTCTAAACGGCGTATTTCTCTTGGCTTAAAACAAACATTTGAAAATCCATGGGAAGCTTTTGCCAATAAATTTCCTGTCAATTCGCAAATTGAAGGAGAGGTTAAAAATAAAACAGAATTTGGTCTGTTTATTGGGCTTGAAGGCGATGTTGACGGTATGGTTCATTTGTCTGATCTTGATTGGAACCGTCCTGGTGAACAAGTTATTGATACTTATAATAAAGGCGATATCGTTAAGGCTGTGGTCCTTGATGTTGACATTGAAAAAGAGCGCATTTCTCTTGGAATTAAGCAGCTTTCCAGCGATAAAGTTGGAGAAGCAGCTGCTTCTGGCGAATTGCGAAAAGGTGCAGTTGTAACATGCGAAGTGATTGCTGTTAACGACAATGACATTGGTGTGAAATTGATTGACCACAACCTTGAGACAACCATTCGGCGTGCTGATCTTGCGCGTGATCGTGATGAGCAACGTCCTGAGCGTTTCGCAATTGGGCAAAAGGTTGATGCTCGCATCACAGCATTTGATAAAAAAACACGTAAAATTTCAGTATCGATTAAAGCTTTAGAAATTGCAGAGGAAAAAGAAGCTGTTGCACAATATGGTTCTACAGATTCAGGTGCTTCTCTTGGTGATATTCTGGGTGCAGCTTTGAAAAAACAAGAACAAGATTAATCATCAATCATTAAAGTTGGTTTTATTATTAAGGTCACTCATTAGGAGTGACCTTTTTATTTTATAAAAAAATTGTCTGCTTATTTTTAAATTATTGAAACAAAAATTATAAATGCTTGCAAATAAAAACAAAAAGTTTGTTTTTTGTCTAACAACGGTTCACTATTCAGATAAAATGCTTAAAATTTAAATAAAAAACAATGTAATTGAATAACAATGGGACACTATGACGTGCATAATACCTTTCATAAAGTGCTTTTTTTCTCAAAAAGAGAAAAAAGATCATTTTATTAATACGGATTTTCCTCTTCGTGCAATTTATAAGGTACAGGAAGATCTTTATAACTTAGGGCATGATATAGCTTCTGGTAAAGAAATTTTACTCCCTGAATATGAAGGAGTAGGAGATTTTCGCAAGAGATTGAATGAAAATGCTAAACTTATTCTTCATGCCTTTCATACCAGTGATTTTGCTGCTCGAAATGATGAAACCATCGCACCATCTGCTCAATGGCTCATTGATAATCATTACACCATTGATAAAACCATACAAAAGCTACGTCGTAATCTACCCAAGTCCTTCATAAAGCAACTTCCTCTTTCTACACACAAAGCCGGAATACCACGAATTTTTGCTTTAACTTGGCTTTATATTGCGCATACCGATAGCAGCTTTTCACAAGAAACACTCATGGCTATGACCAACGGATTTCAAGAAGTTTGTGCGCTCACAATTGGTGAATTGTGGGCTCTTCCTTCAGTTATGCAAATGCTGCTCATTGAAAATGTCCGTCGTCTTTCAGTACGTATCGAAAAAGCGCGACATATGCGCCATCTTGCTAGTCAAGTAGCTGATAAAATTTCTCTTGTAGAAAATAAAACAAATCTACACTCTCTTTTTACGCAGTATAAACCATTTACTGTTGATCCAACTTTTTCAGCACATTTATTCTATCGCCTGCGCAGTGCATCTGTCGATTCAACCGTAGCATTAACTTGGCTTGAAAAGCAATTGAAAAGCCAAGGCAGTAGTTTAGAGATTGCAACAGCTGATGAACATACCCGACAAGCAGCAGATGGTGTGACCATGGGAAATATTATCTGTTCTCTTAAAGCTATAGATGATGTTGATTGGACAGCATGGTTTGAAACAGTGAGTTGTGTCGATTCTATTTTGCGTAAAAATAGTGATTTTTCTGAAATTGATGCTCACTCACGCAATATTTATCGACAAGTCATTGAAAAAGTTTCTCGCTTTTCGCCTCTTAGTGAACTGGAAGTTGCACATAAAGTTGTAGAAATGGCAAATTCCACTTCTAAAGATATGCCTCATCATTCTTGTGTGGGGTGGTACCTTGTTGATGATGGTCGTGGCATATTTGAAAAGGCTTGTGGGTATATTCCGCCCTTTCTCATAAAATGGACACGCGCTTCCTGTTGCTCAAAATTGAGAGTCATCGCCGTTCCTGTCTCTTTTCTGACGCTTGCTCTTTTGCTGGTAATTTACGCCCTTTTACAAATATCTGGCATGACACAATGGATATCTTTTTGCTTTACTGTATTGGCGCTTTTTCCTGCTATGGATGCTGCTTTTGCTTTATTTAACACTGTTGTTTCGTGGTTTGTCCCATCAAAACAACTCATTGGTTATGAATATAAAGAAGGTATTCCAAAACATGCACGGACAATGGTTATTGTACCTACTTTGATGACATCACGCGATGATATTGATGAACAAGTGCGCAATCTTGAAGTGCACTATCTTTCCAATCCTAAAGGTGCCATTCATTTTGCACTCATTACAGATTGGGTGGATGCTCCATTGAGAGAAACGCAAGATGATCTTGATTTATTGCACTATGCGCAAAAGAGTATTGATAAACTCAATAGTCGTTATCATCGTGATGAACTTCCGCTTTTTTTCCTTTTACATCGCCGACGCCTTTATAATACAAGCGAAAAATGTTGGATGGGATGGGAACGAAAGCGAGGAAAACTTCATGAACTTAATCGGCTCTTAAGAGGCGATAAAAATACAAGCTTTTATCCTCCCAATCCACATCTTCCTATGGATTGCCGTTTTGTTATGACGCTGGATTGTGATACACGTCTTACTCCAGAGAGCGTCGTGAAACTTGTTGGAAAGCTTAACCATCCACTCAATTATCCCGTTTTTGATCCACAAAGTGGAAAGGTTGTAAAGGGCTATAGCATTTTACAACCACGCATTATTCCTTCTCTTACAACAGGAAAAAAAACATCAATTCTCCAACGGGTTTTTTCTATAAACCGTGGCATTGATCCTTATGTTTTTGCTGTTTCTGATACTTATCAAGATCTTTTAGGAGAAGGCACCTTTATCGGTAAAGGTCTTTATAATATTGATGCATTTGAACAAGCGCTTGATGGCAAAATTAAAGAAAATACTATTCTTAGCCATGATCTCTTAGAGGGAGGTTATGCTCGTACTGCTCTGGTAAGTAGCATAGAAGTCATTGAAGACTATCCAACCGCTTACAATATTGATGTTATGCGTTATCATCGTTGGGTCCGCGGTGATTGGCAGCTTTTGCCTTATCTTTTTCCCCACCGTCAAATAAGTTCCGTGACGCGTTGGAAAATGCAGGATAATTTACGTCGTTCTCTCACGCCACTTATGTGGTTAATCGCAGCATTTGCAGGATGGGCTTTTTTGTCTTTAAAGAGTGCAATCGTCTGGCAACTATTCTTGTTGTTTAGCTCCTTCATTTCACCCATTCTATGTGTATTAAAAACGCTTGTCTCATCCAATATAGATCATTCTTTGCGTGGACATTTTCAATTAATTTGGAACAAAATTGCTCTTACAAGCGCTGATATATTTCTTAAAACGACGTTTCTTGCTCATTCGGCGTATTTTATGACCGATGCGATTATTCGTACACTCTATCGTATGACGATTTCAAAACAGCATCTTCTTGAATGGAAAACTTCTGCCGCAACAAAATCAATACCCAATAGTTTGCGTTTCTATGTTTTTACAATGGCACCAGCATCGCTTATTGGTATTCTTACTATAGCACTCCCTCTTTTTTCTGATAGTTTTGCAAGCTTGGTTGCTTTGCCTTTTGGGATAGCATGGTTTTTTTCACCCTTCATTGCTTGGATTGTGAGTCAACCTTCAACCTTTCAAGATAGCCTTGATCTTTCTTCAAAAGATGAAAAAAAACTCCGTTCTATTGCACGGCGGACATGGCTTTATTATGCAACCTTTGTCAATGCACAAAACAACCATTTGCCTCCCGATAATTTTCAAGAAGATCCTGAACCTCTTGTTGCTCAACGTACATCGCCTACGAATATTGGGGTTTATCTCCTTTCTATTATTGCTGCACGTGATTTTGGTTGGATTGGTTTTGAAGAGACCATTACCCGTATTGAATGTACATTACGCTCTCTTGCAAAAATGGAAAAGTTCCGCGGTCATCTCTATAATTGGTATGAAACGGATACACTCAGGCCTCTTTTGCCTACTTATGTATCAACCGTTGATTCAGGAAATCTTGCCGGTCATTTGGTAACACTCTCTTCTGCCTTAAGTGAATGGGCTGAAAAACCTCATGTTTTTTTTCAAAGTGATCGAGAAGGCTTATCGGATGTTCTTGCTATTCTTGAAGAAACTGTCAGAGAAATTCCAGATCATCAACCCAGTTTACGCTCTTTACGCCAAAAAATCGAAGAAAACATCACTCGTTTTCATGACTCTGTCTTCACTTTTTTAGAACAAGAAAATACGGTCCCTTCTCACATCATAGATCTTTCACTTGCAGCCCACGATATTGTGCACTTAGTCGGTGAACTTGACCACAAAATTCAAACGATAGAATCTGCTGGTGCGCTTTCTTGGGCTAAATGCCTTATCGACACCTGTAACGCTCATCATAATGATGCGACTGCTCATTGTGATACTGAAAAATTAAGTAAAAAACTAAACAGGCTGGCTATAATGGCACGGCAAATAGCCTTTGATATGAAATTTGACTTTTTAGAACAGCCTAAACGGCATCTCTTATCCATAGGATATCGTGTTCAAGAAAACAAACTCGATGAAAATTGTTATGACCTACTTGCTTCAGAAGCACGTCTTGCAAGCTTTTTTGCCATCGCAAAAGGAGATATAAAACTTAAACATTGGTTTCGTCTTGGTCGACTTCTCGTACCCATAGGTGGGAAAGGTGCACTCCTATCATGGTCTGGATCAATGTTTGAATATCTTATGCCATCTCTCGTAATGCATGAACCTTTAGGATCTCTCCTAGATCAAACAAATCGATTGATTATTCGTTGTCAAATACAATATGCCCATAAACGGGAATTGCCATGGGGTATTTCAGAAGCCGCATTTAATGCTCGCGATCATTTAATGAATTACCAATACGCTCATTTTGGTGTTCCAAACCTCGGACTCCAACGTGGTCTTTCACGCAATGCTGTCATTGCTCCCTATGCCAGCCTTCTAGCGGCACAATATGCTCCTGCTTGCGCTGTCGCTAATTTAAAACGACTCCGTGATCTTGGAGCTTTAGGAACATATGGTTATTATGACTCTGTTGATTTTACTCCAACACGTGTGAAAACAGGGGAAAAATACGCCATTGTATGCAATTATTATGCGCATCATCATGGCATGTCTATTCTTGCTCTTAACAATGTTATTTTTCAAGGGCGAATGCGTGATCGTTTTCACCGTGATCCCGTTATTGAAGCAACACAATTGCTCTTACAGGAAAGAGCGCCTCATCTCATTCCTATTATTCATACCAAAGCTGTTAATCGTATGCGCAATAAGTCTCAAGCATTTGACGCAGCCCCTTTGCGCATTATTACAAACCCGTTACTCAAACCACGAGCAACTTTACTTTTGTCTAATGGCTTTTATTCTACCATGTTAACAGCGAACGGTTCTGGTTACAGTCGTTGGCACGATTATGCGATTACGCGCTTTATTCCTGATGCAACAGAAGATCAACAAGGTACTTTATTCTTCTTACGTGATACGCATAGTGGACGGTGGTGGTCTGTTACTGGTGAGCCAACACGTGTTATTGAAGAAGACGCTGTCAGCATTTTTACAGATGAAAAGGCTGAATATACAAAAATGGTTGATGGTATTAAATCAACACTTGAATGTCTTATTACATCTGAAGGATGTGGCGAAGGGAGACGTATTCAACTGATGAATACGACAAATAAAGACCGACTCATTGAAGTGACTTCTTATGGTGAATTAGCACTTGCCACGATGGATACAGACCAAGTTCATCCTGTTTTTTCCCGTATGTTTATAGAGACAGAAATTACTGAAGAAGGTAAAACAATTTTTGCCAAAAGGCGCAAACGCTCGCCTAGTGACCCTGAAATCTATGTTGCTCATTTTGTTTCTAGTACAACAGATATTCTCCAAGAGACAGAAGCTGAAACAGATCGCTCTCTGTTTATTGGTCGGGGGCGATCCATTCATCGTCCTGCTGCATTTGACCAAAATGCTCGTTTCAGTAACAGTCAAGGTTGTGTTCTTGACCCTGTTATGTCATTGCGATGCCGTATAAAAATTCCAGCCCATGAAAAAGCAGAACTTATTTTTTGGACTTTTGCTGCTCATACAAAAGAAGCGCTAAATAATCATATTAAACATTATCGACAACCTGATATGTTTCAAAAAGAACTTTCAATGGCATGGACGCGCTCACAAGTCGCACTGTATCAGAGCGGAACCCAGCTTAAAGAAGCTATTGTCTATCAAAAATATGCAACACCACTTATTTATCCAGAAAGAACGTGGCGTCTTCCTTCTGAAATATTAGCAAAAACGCTAGGAAAACAGTCTAATCTTTGGCCCATGTCTATCTCAGGAGACAATCCACTCTGTCTTCTTAGATTAAATAACGAGGGAAATATAACTGTACTGCGCGAGCTCCTTAAAGCACATGAATATTGGCGTATGCGTGGACTCATTGTTGATTTGGTCATTCTTAATGAACAAACATTTTCTTATATACAAAGTACACAACGCGCTCTTGAGTGGGTCTGTGAATCTTATTATCACCACACGCAAAAAGCAGATGAACGCCAACATATTTTCATGCTTCGACGCGATCAAATGAGTGAACAGAGTTTTAAAACGCTTCTTGCATCAGCGCGTATCGTTCTTGATGCCCAAAATGGCTCTTTATCTGAACAACTTAAACGACTTGATGAGAATGATTTTAATCTCACAGTTCGTAAAAATTATCAAGAACCTTATGATCAATTAGACTTGCCAAGATATAACGAAGGACAGCAATTTACAACACAAACTGAACAAAATCTTTTTTCTTCCATTGGTCTTATTAGCCAACAAAAACCATCCTCTTTTCTCCCAAATGGAGAAGATCTAAGATATTGGAATGGTTACGGTGGTTTTAATCAGCACAATCATTATGTAATACGTCTTCATGGACGTACCACTACACCGCATCCGTGGATTAATGTCATTGCTAATCACAGATTTGGTTTTCATGTCTCTGCTGAAGGTGCAATTTTTACTTGGGCTAACAATAGCCGCGATTATCAACTAACTCCTTGGGCGAATGATCCAACGTCTAACCGACCAGGAGAAGCTCTTTATCTGGTTGATCGCCAGTCTTTAAAACGTTTCTCACCCGTTTCTACTGTTGAATGTGACGAAAATATTGTCTATGAGGCGTGTCATGGGTTTGGATTCTCAACTTTTAAATCAACACATTCAGAAATCGCATTAGAATTGACTCATACACTTGATCCCGAAAAACCTATTCGCTTTTCACGTCTTATCCTTACGAATGAAGGGAAAAAACCACGCAGTTTACGCCTTTATAATTATGTTGAATGGGTTTTGGGAAATGTCCGTACAAAATATGCCCCCTTTATTGTTTCCTCTTATGAGACCAGATGGGGTGCACATTTTATTCAAAATCCCTATCACATCGAGAAATCTCAACAAGTTACATTTTTATCAGCGTCCGAAAGGCCAACCAGCACTACGACCAATCGCGCTGAATTTATTGGTGCAACGGGAACCGTAACACGTCCAAATGCGATCCGTAAAGCCGCTGCTCTTTCGAATACCATTGAAGCAGGATGTGATCCTTGTTCAGCATTCGCCTATGATATTGATCTTCAACCAGGGCAAACAAAAGAAATCATCTTCTATCTTGGCAGTGCTGAAAATAGGCAAGAAGCTGAAAAATTACTCAATCAAGTACGTGCAAGTGATTTTGAAATTCAGCTCACAAAACAAAAACAGCAATGGAGTGATTTTGTTTCTCCTTTCCAAGTCAAAACACCTGATGCTTCTTTTAATCTTATGGTCAACCATTGGCTTCCTTATCAAATCTACGCATGCCGCATCATGGCACGCGCAGGCTTTTACCAAGCGAGTGGTGCATTTGGTTTTCGTGACCAGTTACAAGATAGCTTGTCTTTGTTATTGCTGGAACCACAATTAGCACGTGAACAATTGTTAAATGCAGCAGCGCACCAATTTCTTGAAGGTGATGTGCAACATTGGTGGTTGCCTGACACAAATGCTGGTGTTCGTACATACATTTCTGATGATATCGTTTGGCTTGCATATGCAACAGCTCTTTATGTCACTACCACTGGTGATGACGCTTTTCTTGATACGCTCATTCCTTTTATTGAAGGTGATGTTCTCAAAAGTGGGCAACAGGATGCTTATTTTCAACCCACCCAATCCCCAAAGGTTGCAACAGTTTATGAACATTGTGTTTTAGCTTTAGACCTTGCCATTAAACGCTGCGGACCACATGGTCTCCCTCTTATTTTAGGTGGGGATTGGAATGATGGCATGAATTTGGTCGGTGTGGAAGGAAAAGGCGAAAGCATTTGGTTAGGATGGTTTCTTGGGTACACATTACAAGCATTTATCTCTTTAGCCAAAAAACGTGCTGACAATAGCCATATGCAAATATGGAGTACGTACCTTGAACATTTAACAAAATGCCTAGAGAAAAATGGTTGGGATGGTGCTTGGTATCGACGTGGTTATTTTGATGATGGAACACCTCTTGGCTCTAAAATCAATGATGAATGTCAAATTGATACCATTGCTCAATCTTGGGCTATCATTTCTCAAATGGCATCGCCTGAACGTCAAAAACAAGCAATGACATCAATGTTGGAACATCTCTATGATAAAAAAGGCGGACTCATTCGCCTTTTTTGGCCGCCTTTTGATAAAAGTACGCTCGAGCCTGGTTATATAAAAGGTTATCCTCCAGGAATTCGAGAAAATGGTGGTCAATACACGCATGGTGCCATTTGGAGTATTTTTGCGTTGGCTGAAATGGAACAAAACGATAAAGCTTATGCTTTATTTTCTATGATAAACCCAATTACCCATGGACAAGATCCTGAAATTTATCGTGTTGAACCTTATGTAATGGTCGCAGATATTTATGCTGTTGAACCACGATGTGGTCAAGGCGGTTGGACTTGGTATACAGGTTCAGCCGGTTGGTTTTATCGCGCCGCAACACAAGCTATTCTTGGAATACAGCGTCAGGGAGACCTATTGTTTTTGCAGCCACATTTACCCTCTATTTGGCCAAAATATGAAGCAACAATGAAGTTTTATGATGCCGTTTATTGCATTAAAGTAAAATGGGGACCTAAAAATATGCTCTATATTAATAGCAAAGAATATACCGAAGTTCATATAGGGATAAAGTTACAAAAAACAGGTCAGCATGAAATTATACGTATTGTCAAATCTTAAAGATTAAAGATGAAAAAAGAGAGCAGACTTTTTATTCTTGTCCAAAACTGTAGAGTTGTTATATTGCACCGCCTATATTAGCCGTGTTGGTGCATAATATTTTAGATTTTATGAAAATGAAAGAAAAAGGTTATGAATCATCCGGATATTGCTAGACGTGTTTACAATCACACTTGGAAACTTGATCCCATTATTCGGTCACTTCTTGATACGGATTTTTATAAGCTTCTAATGGTGCAGATGATTTGGGGGTTATATCCTAATGTTAATGTTACTTTTTCCCTCATAAATCGCTCTAAAACAATACGTCTTGCCGACGATATTGATGAGAGTGAATTGCGTGCCCAACTTGATCATGCTCTTAGTTTGCGCTTTACAAAAAAAGAAATGATTTGGCTTGCTGGTAATACATTTTATGGACGCAAACAAATTTTTGAACCGGATTTTCTTCAGTGGCTTGAGAATTTTCAACTTCCAGAATATGAACTCACCCGCAAAGATGGCCAATATATCCTTCATTTTCATGGACCCTGGGCCCATAGTTCCATGTGGGAAATTCCTGCCCTTGCTATTATTAGTGAATTACGTTCACGTGCTGCTCTCAAAAAACTAGATCGTTTTGCTCTTGATGTACTTTATGCGCGTGCTAAAGCAAAAATGTGGAGTAAAGTTGAACGTCTCAAAAAATTGCCTGATATTAAAATATCTGACTTTGGGACAAGGCGTCGCCATTCTTTTTTATGGCAGCGCTGGTGTGTGGAAGCATTAAAAGAAGGCATTGGTCATTCTTTTACTGGAACTTCTAATGTTCTTCTTGCCATGGATACGGATTTAGAAGCTCTTGGAACCAATGCACACGAATTGCCTATGGTTATTGCGGCTCTCAGCAACAACGATGATGAATTACGCAGAGCTCCGTATCAAGTTTTGCAAGATTGGAATCGTTATTATGGTGGAAATCTTCTCATTGTATTACCTGATACCTTTGGTACAGAAGAATTTTTACGCAATGCACCAGATTGGGTCGCTGATTGGACGGGTTTCAGACCCGATAGTGCGCCTCCTATTGAAGGTGGTGAACGTATTATTCAATGGTGGAAAGAAAAAGGAAAAGATCCACGCAAAAAACTTTTAATTTTTTCTGATGCTCTTGATGTCAATACAATTGAAAAAACCTATCATCATTTCCATGGTAAAGTGCGCATGAGTTTTGGATGGGGCACGGATCTTACCAATGATTTTACAGGCTGTGCACCTCAGGAAATCGAAACTCTTGATGCTCTTTCCCTTGTTTGTAAGGTGACCTATGCCAATGGTCGACCAGCCGTAAAACTTTCAGATAATCCTGAAAAAACGATCGGTGATTCAAAAGAAGTACAACGTTATCTCAATTTTTTTGGTAATAAAAAGCGAATTGCTAGACCTATAAAGACATAGTTTCCGGTTCTTTAAAACAAGTATATTGATCCATCATATTGTTTATAAGATTGATTTTTGTCCTACCCTAAGGACGAGGATTCTTAACCTTTGCTGGTCTGTAAACAGTTCGGCTGTTTTTGAGCAGATTCTACTTGGCCTACCACGCATACGCTTCACTTACATAAGGCGCGATAGATAAGACTTAAAAATATTTACGACGCATTAAAAAAATACTTAACGTGCCAAGGAAGTTTAGCCAAGGAGATTTTCTCATTTTAACCCTGTTAAATCAAGCACACTCATCTCCTTGCATGTATGAAGGTTTTCAAGTTCTAAGGGTTATTGTTGTAGTTTGACAGTAGGTTTTATACTAAGTGGGAAGAGGTTGGATTAAGTAGGAATACGTGGTAATTTGTTGTTTTTATGTACAATTTTGACCATTCAATGCGCGTTTTATCAAAATAGATTTTGACACCTAAAATTGCAAAAATTACCGAAAATCAGGAAAAAGTGCGTTTCCATAAGTAAAAATGAGAAAAGGCTTTCAAAACCCTTTGAGAACATCTTTAAACTCTTTGAAAAAAATAAATTGGTACAAAATCTAGTGTCAAAATATACAAAACCAGATGACAAGCTATAATTGTAGCATTAGGAATTACTAAGGCAAAATTGGAGGATGACAAATAGCATGGTGACTATTGGTGTGCATTTTGAAAGGCAAGGATGATGGTGCTCAAATAGATTTTATACATGTTACAGGAGATTTTACTTTATCCATGTATAGTCTGCTATTATGAAATGAGTAAAGCGTTGAGAAATGTTTCATTAAAAATAAATGTGTAAATAACATGATTTGGGAGACCTTTTGTTTTACGTGAGGGGCATGACTTCATTAAAAAACAGAGAATGCAATAATATTTTTATTTCGAATAAGCTTTATACAAAGACAGAGAAATTATTTATTCGCATATTATAATAAGAATGCGTGTATATATAAAACCATTTGAAAAACTCTGTTGTTTCTTATGAATTATTCTTAAGTTAATAACAGATGTAACATTAAAGATTGATATAATAGACCGGCTTCTTAACTGTATAAGTATAAAAATGATGGTGTTTAGTAAGCTTTGTATTATATCCTCATTAAGAGATATGAAAACAAACGAAATGTCTTTTAGAAAGAAATGACTATCATATCAATGACTTTTTAATGATGTATATGTAGAGATTCATACAAACATGCTTTACAAAAATAATGACTCTCTTCCATGAATGTGATTTATCATTGTTTACCAAGTGAGAACATTTTGAGTGTTCATAAAAATTATTTCACAAACATATTATTAATTAATTGCGTTCAAAAAGCTTGCTATTTCATATGCATTTTGGAAATGGAGAGCTTATATTCAAAACTTAAAAGTTCTCATAGTTTTTACAAATAAGTTGAAGCTAAAAAGAGTATCCCATAAAGCCTTTTTTATCATTAGGAAGATGGACGTGTTACAATATAAATGGCAATCAGCAATAATATAACCGCAACAAGTAAAGAAATCCACAAAGGAGGGTGTAGCATTACAAAAAAGGATAAAAATCCTCCTGTCATACTCATCATTGCAAAAACTTTAACGAATGGAGAGATTGCTTTTTTTTCTTCCCATCGCTTAATAGGGGGACCAAAAATACGATGATTATTCAACCATTGATGAAAACGTGGAGAAGAACGCGTAAAACACCATGAGGCAACCAATAAAAAAGGCACAGTTGGCATAATAGGTAATACGACACCGATAATACCTAATATAACCATCGCCCACCCTGCTATATAATAACAGATACGTAAAGGGTGCGATATCTTCAAATCTTTTTTCATTTTCTCGTACTATTTTCCTCTACGCAAAACCCTATACAAAAACATTGTATCTGTTTTTTTTCTGTTTACATGTCTGAGTGTACAATTACGCTCTATCCCTTCATGCGTAAGTGTCTTTGCTGTTATAAGTTCCTTGAAAATACCGAATAGCTTACACAATATTATAATCATTTTAAATGATTTCAAGAAATGAGAAAAAGTTTTAGAAAAAAATAAAAAGGCTGCAGAATAAATCAATGCAGCCTCTTAATTAAAATGCAGTGTTGGGGGGGAGAAAATCTACTGCATTCACCTGCTAGATATTAGGAGGAAAAATAATCTAGCACCCCAGACTCTAATTAAAATAAAAATGAGAAACAATATATAAAAATGCATGGCTGATATGCATGAATTTTAACACTTTCAAGTCTCTTGAACTGTGTTTCGACGAAAGAAAATCATCATGAAAATAGCCATAAAAATCAACGTCAAGATCAACACAATTGTGGAAGCAGAATCAGAGCCGATAAATAAGCTGAGATAAATCCCTAAAAAACCAGAAAAAGCTGCAACAAGTATCGCGATCATTAACATAAAAGAAAACCGCTTTGTGACAAGATAGGCAATTGCTCCTGGTGCTATCAGTAAAGAAATAACGAGCACGATGCCGACAGCTTTCAAAGCTGCAACAATTGTAAGAGAAATCATCGTTAGAAGGGTATAGTGGAGTAGAGATATTGGTAACCCCATTGCACGTCCTTGAACTGTGTCAAAAATATACAGCATAAAGTCGCGCCATTTTGCTGCTAAAATAAAAGTGACAACAGCAGAAATGATTGCCGTCTGCGTTATATCAAGCCAGTTAACACCCAAGAGATTACCAAATAGAATATGATTCAAATCTAAGCTACTATAAATAGACGTGGCTAAAACAAGCCCCAAACCAAACATTGAAGAAAAGACCACACCCATCACCGTGTCCTGTTTGATACGGCTATTGCTCCCTAAAAAACCCGTTAATAGTGCACACACCATTCCTGCAACAAAAGCACCGCAAGTAATCAAAGTCATTGTAATATTCTCTGGACGCATATGCTGAAACCAAGCAAATGGCAAAGAAGTTAAAAATGCGATTACCCATGGTGTTGTCATATAACCAACAACAACACCTGGAAAAACTGCATGAGAAATGGCATCGCCTAACAGCGCCCATCCTTTCAAAATAAGAAAACAGGAAAGCATCGCCATGGGAATAGAAAGAATCATGACAATAAGCATACCCTTAAGCATAAAAGAAAACTGAAATGGAAGCAGTAATTGATCAATCATGATAATATTACACCCTTTTTTGCCGCATTTATGCGTAAGCGCGCAGCAATAAACCCATGTTTAGGAGCAAAAATAAAAGCCAAAACAAATAAAGATGCTTGAAAAAGCACTACAACCCCCCCCGTTTGTGCATTCAAAAAATAACTCACATAAACACCCAAGACACTTGTGAAGGTTCCAATTACAACTGCAATAACCAAGATGTTCACGAAACGATCACTTAAAAGATAGGCCGTTGCCCCAGGTGTCACAACAAGACAAATGACTAAGAATGCTCCAACGGTTTGCATCGCAGCAACAGTACAAGCGGCAAGCAATGTGAAAAAGAGAATCTTTAAAAATTTTACGTTTAATCCAATGGCATGCGCATGCGTTTCATCAAATAATGACACAAGAAGATCTTTCCATTTCAAAAGCAATATAAGCAACGAAACAAAGCCGATAAAAGCCAATTGTAGAATATCTGTTGAACTCACTGCTAAAATATTTCCCAAAACAATCGTATCAATATTAACAGCCATTGGTTTTAATGATTTGAGAAACAACCCAAAGGCAAAAAAGGAAGAAAAAATGAGCCCAATAATGGTATCTTCTTTAAGCTTTGTCCGGTGGTTAAAAAAGAGCATTGCTGCTGCTGCAAGACCACCAGAAAAAAAAGCGCCGAGTGAAAAAGGTAACCCTAAAAGGTAAGCTCCTGCTACACCAGGAACAATCGAATGGGAAAGTGCATCACCAATCAATGACCAACCTTTTAACATCAAAAAAGCTGAAAGAAAGGCACAAACACACCCAACTAACCCAGAAACCCACATTGCATTCACCATATATTGATAGCTCAGTGGCTCAAGCAACCAAGAAATCATGCAACGTGCTCCACTCTTTCAATATCTTCACAAACGCTAGACTGCTTTCTTCCCATGAAAACATCATTTTTTTTTGTGGTTTGAAGATCAAAAATATGGTGATGCAAAGACCCTCCAAAAGTTTTCTCCAGATTTTCCTTTGTAAAGATTTTTTCTGTTAACCCAGAAGCTAAAACAGTCCCTTTTATTAAAACTGTATGATCACAAAATTCGCGAACAGAACCCAAATTGTGAGTTGAAACCAAGATCACTGCTCCTTCTTTACGGAGATCTTGTAACAAAGCAATGATTTTATCTTCTGTTGTAACGTCAACCCCTGTAAACGGCTCATCTAATAAAATAGCTTTTGCTTTCTGTGCAAGCGCGCGCGCTAGGAAAACACGCTTTTTCTGTCCACCAGAAAGTTCTCCAATTTGGCGCTTGGCAAAAGCCAACATATCAACGCGTTCTAAGGCAATACGAACGGCCTCATAATCTTGTGTACGGGCATAGCGAAAGAAATTCATATGACCGTACCGCCCCATCAATACAACATCTTCAACCAAGACAGGAAAATTCCAATCAACATCTTCACTTTGAGGAACATAAGCAATAAGATTTTTTTTCAAAGCTACATCAACGGGCAAATCAAACATACGAATTTTTCCCTTTGAGGGGCGTACAAACCCCATAATCGCTTTAAATAACGTTGACTTACCGGATCCATTAACACCAACCAATGCCGTAATAGAACCCTTTGGACTTTCAAAATTCACTTCGCGTAAAGCTGTATGTCCATTACGATATGTTACCGTTACTCCTTGGGCAAAAATTCCACATTCCGTCATTGGTTTTTTACTCCCTCTACTAAAGCATTGCTAATACGCCCACTCGTGACACGTAATAAATCAATATAAGTGGGTACCTCACCATTTTTCTCACTTAAAGAATCAACATAAAGAACACCACCGTATTTAGCTCCTGTTTCTCTGGCAACCTGCTTAGCAGGCGCAGGGGAAATAGTGCTTTCAGAAAAAACTGCATGAATATTGTATTTGCGAACCATATCAATAACATGCTTGACCTGCTGTGGTGTTCCTTGTTGGTCAGCATTGATGGGCCATAAATAAAGTTCTTTTAGATCAAAATCACGCGCCAAATAGCTAAAAGCCCCCTCACTAGTCACAAGCCAACGTTTATCTTGCGGTACAGCTTCTAATTCAGCCCTAATTGGATCAATCGTTGCACGAATTTTCTGTTTATAAATTTCAGCATTCTGTTTATAAATTTCAGCATGTTCAGGATCATATTTTACAAAAGCATCGCGAATATTATCAACGTAAATCAAAGCAGAGGTCGGTGACATCCACGCATGAGGATTGGGTTTACCGCTAAAGGGGCCCTCACCAATTTTAATGGGTACAATACCTTTTGAAACAACAACACTTGGAACATCCTTGATATTTTGAAAAAACTTTTCAAACCAAAGCTCTAACTCTAAACCATTCCACAATACAAGGTTAGCTCCCTGAGCACGCATAAGATCGCGTGGGGTGGGTTGGTATTCATGAATTTCCGCACCTGGTTTTGTAATGGATTCAACATCAGCGGCATCACCTGCTACATTGCGTGCCATATCAGCAATGATAGTGAATGTCGTAACAGCTTTAAATTTACCAGCACACAAAGCAAAATTGGGTGTAAAAAAAATAACACTTCCAAAAACTATGGTGAAAAACGTTCTTACGTTCATTGATTCTCTCTTTCCTTTATATGCCTTCTTTTTATTGCAAATAATTTGCATTATCATTTAGCAATAGCAGTTATCTTTTACATTTGCAATGAAGGATTAAGAGAAAAAATAACTTTTCAAGATGTTTAAAAACAGTTTTTTCATATCGAAAAAACTGATGATTTAAGCAGCTTGTTTTGGTAATAAGATCCCCTTTCAAGAAGCTCTATAGCTCTTGAGTGCTAAACAAAAAGGGAGTACTCAAACAAGCTCCCACTTCATGTAAAATATCTCATAAAAAATGAGAATACTCAGTAGCGCAAATATGCACCTGTCATTTTGGTAACATTATCCACGATTTTTGAGGCAAGCTTTTCTAAATCTTCATCTGTTAGAGTCCGTTCTATGGGCTGAATAGTTACTTCAATTGCGACAGATTTTTTATCTTCACCAAAGCTTAAATCTTCAAAAATATCAAAAACCTGCACTGAATGAATAAGTTTTTTATCAGCTCCACCTGCCGCACGAATAATAAGAGAAGAGGCAACAGTTTTATCCGCTATAAAGGCAAAATCACGCCGCACCATTTGAAAAGGTGAGAGTTTCAAAGGAGGACGGCTTTTGGTCGTTTTTTTCTTTGATTCTGGAATTCGATCTAGAAAAATTTCAAAGCCGCATAAAGGGCCACTGACATCTAACTTTTCTAATGTAGCAGGATGAAAAACACCAAAAAAACCAAGAATAATCTTTGATCCAAGTTTTATGACACCTGAACGACCAGGATGATACCAATCCGGTGCTCCAACTTCAATCTGCACTTTCCCAACATCCATATCGCATGCTTCTAAAATAGCTAAAGCATCTGCTTTGGCATCAAAAACATCAACGACGGTTGCATTTCCATTCCAAAAACGCCCAGCCCCTTTAAATTGCTCTGTTCCGCGACGAATTCCACTAACAACACGGTGTTGTTTATCAGGGGTGTCGCCCTCATAAATACTTGAAACTTCAAACAAAGCAAGATCGGAAAAACCACGATCAGCATTTCTTTGTGCCGCCATAATCAAGCCAGGTAAAAGGGAAGGACGCATCATTGACATATCAGCAGCAATAGGATTAACTAATTTAAGCTCTTCTTGACCTCCTCCAAAAGCAAGAGCTTGATTTTCAGAAATAAAAGACCATGTCACCGCTTCTTTCATACCACGTTGCACTAGAGCCAAACGTGTAGCACGTGAACGAATTTGTGCGCATGTTAAAATTTGATCTTTTCCTTCTGCAAAGTTTTCCAAAGGAATAGGTTTAATTTTATCTAACCCATAAATTCTCATAACCTCTTCCACCAAATCGGCTTTACCCATAATATCAGGGCGCCATGATGGTACTTTTACCGTAACGACTTCTCCTTTTCCTTCAACAAAAAATCCAAGTTTTGTTAAAATAGAGATGACTTTTTCAGGTTCTATTTCCAAATTTGTTAAACGTTTAATTTCAGAAAAAGGAAAAGCGATCTGTTTGATTTCTTGTTGCTGATAGCCAACGATCTTCTTTTTAGATACTTCACCACCACAAAGACGTAAGACCAATTCTGTTGCAATCTCAAGTCCTGTTTCTATAAAAGCCGGGTCAACACCTCGTTCAAATCGATAACGTGCATCACTAATAAGACCTAATGCTCTTCCTGTTTGTGCAATGCTTCGCGCATCCCAAAGCGCCGATTCAATAATAATGCGATGTGTTGTTTCATCACAACTCGTTCTTTCACCGCCCATGATACCGGCAATCGAAACAACCCCCTCGTCATCTGCAATGACACAATTCTTAGGGCCCAGATGATAGATTTTTCCGTTCAGTGCTTGAAGCTGCTCTCCTTCACGCGCGCAACGTACACACAAATTACCTTTAATTTTATCTGCATCAAAAACATGGAGCGGACGACCAAGGTCAAAACTGATGTAATTGGTCATATCAACAAGCGCATTAATCGGTCTCAGACCAATTGCATTCAAACGCTGTTGCATCCACTGTGGTGATGCACCATTTTGAACATTGCGCACTTCACGCCAAGCAAAACCTAAACATAATGATGAATCTTGCGAAAAATCTAATGAAACATCGAGAGGTGTTTCAAAGGAAGGATCAAATTTTGACAAGGATAATTCTTTTAATTTTCCCATTCCAGCGGCAGCAAGATCACGTGCAATACCACGAACACCTGTGCAATCGGAACGATTAGGGGTCAAACCAATATCAATAACCGGATCATCTAAACCAGCATAAGCTGCAAATGAACCTCCAATAGGTGCATCTTCTGGAAGTTCAATAATCCCATCATGCTCATTTGATAATTCAAGCTCCGCTTGTGAACACATCATCCCAAAACTTTCAACACCTCGGATTTTTCCTACAGATAATGTTACATCAAGTCCTAGAATATAAGTGCCTGGTAGTGCCAGCACACCAACAAGACCTGCGCGTGCATTTGGTGCTCCACAGACAACTTGAACAGGTGTGGAAGTCCCTGTATCGACTGATAAAATTTGAAGTTTATCTGCATCAGGATGCTTTATTGCTGTTAAAACTTTTGCAATCACAAAACCTTTTAAAGAAGACCGATCATCAACGTAATCAACCTCAAGACCTATAGCGGTTAATTTTTCACAAATTTCATTCAAAGATGCATTTGTTTCTAAGTGATCTTTTAACCAGGACAATGTAAACTTCATTTTAAAACCTCACATGAAAGCGATGACTAAGATCACACATTTCTATTAGGAAAAAAAGCAGGCATATCAAAGCAACGAAAGCCATAATGGTCTAACCAACGCAGGTCAGCATCAAAAAAAGCCCGCAAATCAGGCATACCGTATTTCAACATGGCAATACGATCAATGCCCATGCCCCATGCAAAACCTTGATATTCATCTGGATCTAAACCAACATTTTTCAACACCTGGGGATGCACCATTCCGCATCCTAAAATTTCCAACCAATCCTGCCCTTCTCCGAACTTTACTTCTGAACCAGAACGATCACATTGAATATCTACCTCCATAGATGGTTCGGTAAAAGGGAAAAAAGAGGGACGAAAACGCATTTTTACAGAGGGAACTTCAAAAAATGCTTTACAAAAAGTTTCATGCAGCCACATCATATGTGCAATGGTGGAGGTTTTATCAATGACAAGACCCTCGACCTGATGGAACATGGGAGAATGTGTTGCATCCGAATCCATGCGGTAAGTTTTTCCAGGAATAATGATTCGTATCGGTGCTTTTTGTTTTTCTAGTGTGCGAATTTGTACGGGTGATGTATGGGTTCGCAATAATTTTCGTTCTCCCATTTTATCAACATCAAAAAAGAAGGTATCATGCATTTCACGCGCTGGATGCCCTTCAGGAAAATTCAATGCTGTAAAATTATAATAATCTGTTTCAATATCAGGTCCCTCTGCAAGAGAAAAACCCAACTTTGTATAAATGGCAATAATTTCCTCAATCACTTGTGAAATAGGATGAATGCGTCCCCGTTCTATAGGTGAAGAGCGAACAGGCAAGGTAACATCAACTGTTTCACGAGAAAGACGGACATCCATTGCCTGTCTTTTCAGAAGATCACGCTTTTGTGCCCATAATTCTAAAATGCGATTTTTTAATCCATTAAGAACTGGTCCAACTTTATGGCGCTCGCCAGCATCCATTTTTCCTAATTCTTTTAATTTTTCAGAGATACTACCTTTTTTACCCAATGCTGCAATACGCACTTCTTCAAGTGCTTGTTCATCACCTGCTGCCTCTAAGGCTAAACAAATTTCTTGTTCCAGACGCTCAATATCATTCATATTTTTGCCTATTTTTTAATAAAGAAAAACCCGCACTCGCAATAGCCAGCACGGGACCTCGAATAAATGAATGCTTTAAGAGAACACGACTGGCTTATTTGACAGCGCCTTCGAAAGCATTAGGTGTCGTATCTTTTAAATATTCTAAAGCTTTTTTTGCCGAAGCAACTAAAGCAGAAAATGCTTCTGCCTCATGGATTGCTATATCTGAAAGAACCTTACGATCAACCTCAATACCGGCTTTTGATAAGCCATCAATAAAACGTCCATAAGTTAAACCTTCTGCGCGAACAGCCGCATTAATTCTCTGAATCCACAAAGCACGGAAAGTACGTTTCCTATTTTTGCGGTCACGATAAGCGTATTGCTTTGAACGATCAACCGCTGCTTTAGCTGCACGAATGGTATTTTTACGACGACCGTAAAAACCTTCAGCCTGTTTAAGAACTTTTTTGTGCTTAGCGTGTGCTGTCACACCTCTTTTCACACGAGCCATATTATAATCTCCTCAAAATCAAAAGCGTAAGGTTTAAATACCATTCGGCAAATAATGCTGAATGACTTTTTTAGCATCTTGTTCACACAAAACCATTGTTCCACGTGCATCGCGAATAAATTTATTCGAACGCTTAATCATGCCGTGGCGCTTACCGGCAGCTGCTACTTTAATTTTGCCTGACGCAGTGATTTTAAACCGCTTTTTAGCGGATGATTTGGTCTTCATCTTGGGCATTTTGCTACTCCGTACATTAATTTATTCAATCAAACATTTTATTCACTCAAGCGGACCAACGCTTGAACAAGCATTTAAACAGCCACGGCATGCCCTGCCGGGCGGCTCTTAAAGACGTTTTCATAAGCTAGTATACACAAAATAGCAAGACCGTATTACAAAAAAATCGGCGCTCCATTGCCGTGAAGCTCAACCAAAGGTGCTGGAATTGCATTTGTTTTGATGGCTGCTTTACATAAATCGGCAATAATGCATTGCGTACATTGTGGTTTACGTGCTTGACAAATATAGCGACCATGTAAAATCAGCCAATGATGCGCATGGCGAATATAATGAACCGGTATAATCTTTAATAATTTTTTCTCAACAATTTCTGGTGTTTTTCCAGGCGCCAAACCAAGACGATTGCTTAAGCGAAAAATATGTGTATCTACTGCCAATGTAGGCTGACCAAAAGCAACATTCAAGACCACATTAGCCGTTTTGCGCCCCACTCCAGGAAGGGCCATGAGTGCTTCACGCGTATCGGGTACTTGACCGCCATAATAATCAATTAAACAGTTGCAAAGCGCATAAACATTACGTGCTTTTGCACGCCAAAGGCCAATTGAACGGATATGATTTGCTATTTCTTCTTCCCCTAATGCAACCATTTTTTCCGGTTGATCAGCAAGGCAAAATAATTCTTTTGTCGCTTTATTAACGCTTACATCTGTCGCTTGAGCCGAAAGCACAACGGCAACTAAAAGTGTAAAAGTATTTATGTAGTTAAGATCACTCTTAGGTGTTGGGCGTTGCACAGAAAAACGGCGAAATATTTCCGCAATTTCATCTTTATTATACAATATACTAGATAAATTTCGCACCTTTGATAATTTTATGTTACTTTGAGGCATTGAACTCTCTTAAATCTTCTCTCTTGAAGTTATCATTCACGCTCGCCATATGAGAGGAGTGCAGCGAACACTTTTATAGAGTTTGGTCCAGTAAAGCCGTTTTAAAGAGGATACTCATGAATGACACATGTGACGCCTTTCTCCAATCCTTTTCTTTTAGGGTTTGAAACCGTAGAAAAAATATTGCAACGTATCGGTAAAGCTGATGAGGCTTACCCAGCCTATAATATTGAACGTTTGCATAAAAGTGATGATGCAAATCATATCCGGATAACTTTGGCTGTTGCTGGATTTAAGATTAACCATCTTAATATTTTACTCGATGATAATCAATTGGTTATTCATGGTAAACAAACAGACAACCAAAATCATCAATATTTATATCGCGGTATAGCTGCGCGACAATTCCAGCGAACCTTTATTCTCGCGGAAGGGATGCATGTTACAAATGCAGAGTTGAAAAATGGTCTTTTATCGATTAATCTACATCAACCGAAATTAAAAAAAGAAATAAAACAGATTCCAATTGAAGTCAGTAGTAGTGAGTCATAAAAGTTAAGGCGTAAAGGAACAGTGAAATGGGAGAACACAAACAAAACTTGTCGTTTCAGAACACATCCTACTCTGATGCGGGACAGATTGCCTATTTAAAAAAGGTTTGTACAGATGATCTGGCTAAAAACTTTCCAGATCTTCCCCCTATGACTCCAGGCATTACCATATGGGCTCTCTTTGGTGAAACAGGTTATCCTATCATTTTATCCGATGAGCGTTCTATCGCCCTTGCTGGAGCCAATGAGCATGAACTACAAATTGTAACTCTGCACTAGATTACCTTACGAGAAAAAGCTGTACTCTTTATAAATTCTATCTGTTTTTTCGTAAAGGGTGTAATGTGAGTTATAATGAGATTAAGTATTGATTTATATTCATAATTAATTTTTTACAACTGGAATGAGAGTCCCAAATATCATAAGGTTCTCTCATTTGAGATCTTCTTATATTGAAACAATTAAAGTCACTTGCTTGATGTCATAAGCAGGGAGAGCCATGTGGATAAAAACACTTGAAGAAAGGAATAAAAATATCTCTTTTTAATTGTCTCAATTACCAAGGACGTTCACGATATGGGGATAAAAAAATGTATGATGGTGTCAGTTTTCTTCTTCATAAGTGTGAAGATGTCCCTTATAGATTTATATTATTCACGGGGGCTGTTATACCATTCATAGGCGCTATCGTGAAATGGGCTCGAGTGCAATGAGTATAAAGGCTATACAAGTGTATTTTGTTTGGTGTGTTTTGTTCTTCCTGAGGGGAGTAGCTCTATTGAAGAGTGTAAAAACAAAAGCATGAGATAATGCGTCATCATTATTTAAAAGATATTTTTATGAATGCGTTTGAAAGGTGTAAAGCTGAATTATAAGGAGATGATAGATTTTTATCACGATTTCTTTATATTCTTTCCAATTCCAGAAATTACGCAAACAGATAGATGCAATATACTAACCAAATCTGGCATACAAAAATCTGGAACAGTTCGTGTCATACTGAAGCGTTTTGATATTTGTCTCAAACGTGGACTCGCACAGGGATTAGATGTTGATTAACAGGTAATAAAAAACAAAGGCTTTATGAAAAAGTTTATGCAGAGCTTTTAATTTTGTGCTTCAAATGCCGCAGTACAAGGTATTTTTCTCTTTTGAATATTAAAGCTCTTGTTTTTATAATGAAGTTACAGCACAACAAGCAAAATGGAATTATTTGAGGGGAAAAAAATAATGCCTTCTTACCGTTCAAGAATATCAACCCACGGGCGTAATATGGCAGGAGCCCGCGGACTTTGGCGTGCAACAGGGATGAAAGATACTGATTTTGGTAAACCCATTATTGCGATTGCGAATTCTTTTACACAATTTGTACCAGGGCATGTCCATTTAAAAGATCTTGGGCAATTAGTCGCACAACAGATAGCAGTTGCCGGTGGTGTTGCGAAAGAATTTAATACCATTGCTGTAGATGATGGAATTGCGATGGGGCACGATGGAATGCTCTATTCTTTGCCCTCACGTGAAATCATTGCTGATTCTGTAGAGTATATGGTTAATGCACACTGTGCAGATGCACTTGTTTGTATTTCTAATTGTGACAAAATTACGCCTGGTATGTTAATGGCTGCTTTACGGTTGAATATTCCGACAATCTTTGTTTCAGGCGGTCCTATGGAAGCAGGTAAGATTAAATGGAAGGATCAAGATCTAACGGTTGATTTGGTCGATGCCATGGTTGCAGCAGCTTCAGAACAAAATTCAGAAGAAGAAGTTGCTGAAATGGAGCGTGCTGCTTGTCCTACATGTGGTTCTTGTTCAGGAATGTTTACGGCCAATTCTATGAATTGCTTAACGGAAGCATTGGGGCTTTCTCTTCCCGGAAATGGATCAATGTTAGCAACACATGCAGATCGACGAATGCTTTTTGAAGAAGCTGGAAAACAGATTGTTGCATTGGTTAAACGTTATTATGAAGAAGATGATGAAACAGTTTTGCCGCGCTCTATTGCTTCACGCAAGGCTTTTGAAAATGCAATGACCGTTGATATTGCCATGGGGGGATCAACCAATACAGTACTGCATCTTTTAGCTGCAGCGCAAGAAGGTGAGGTGGATTTTACCATGACGGATATTGATCATCTTTCACGTTGTGTTCCTGTTTTATGTAAGGTTGCTCCTGCTGTTGCAAATGTACATATGGAAGATGTTCATCGCGCTGGTGGTATTATGGGGCTTTTAGGTGAACTGGATGCGGCAGGACTCATTGATACATCAACTTATACGGTTCACGCAAAAACAATGAAAGAAGCTCTTTACCGCTGGGATGTAAAGCAAACTAATGAGCCAACAGTTCATGCATTTTATCGTGCCGCTCCAGGTGGTATTCCAACACAGACAGCTTTTAGTCAATCTTGTCGCTATGAGACCCTTGACCTTGATCGTGAAAAAGGTGTGATTCGCGATAGGGAACACGCATATTCACAAGATGGAGGATTGGCAGTTCTTTATGGGAATCTTGCAAAAGATGGCTGCATTGTAAAAACAGCAGGCGTTGATCAATCAATTTTAACTTTTAAAGGTCCGGTAAGAATTTTTGAAAGCCAAGATTCAGCTGTTTCAGCTATATTAACTGATAAGATTAAAACAGGTGAAATTGTTTTAATCCGTTATGAAGGCCCACGTGGTGGACCTGGAATGCAAGAAATGCTTTATCCAACGAGTTATCTCAAATCTAAAGGATTAGGCAAGGTTTGTGCACTTGTTACAGATGGACGTTTTTCAGGTGGAAGTTCAGGGCTCTCAATAGGACATATTTCACCAGAAGCTGCTGAAGGAGGAGAAATTGCGTTGGTGGAAGAGGGGGATATCATAGAAATTGATATTCCAAATCGTAGAATTCATATGTTGGTGGATGACGTTGAGATGAAGCAGCGCCGTTCTAAGATGGAAGCAAAAGGAAAAGGCGCTTGGCAACCGATTGAGAAGCGTCAGCGTAAAGTTTCAAAGGCTCTCAAAGCCTATGCAGCGATGACCACATCTGCTGCAAAGGGTGCAGTACGTAATATTTGATGAGTTGAATAGAGATAGTGCTCTGATTTTTTGCATCTTTTGCACGATATTCTAAGCTAATTATTTTATGAGTTTATGAACTTATCAGAATATTTCGAGTCATGATGAGTATGATTAAAAAGCTATCAATACAACTAAAAACTGCGGTAGATTGCTTATTTTAGCAGCTATGTAAAACAGATACAGTATAATTACTTTTCATATCATATTCCAATCTTATATGAGATTATGATTTCTTATTACTCATATTTATGAAAGATATTTATTGTACTGGTGGCATTATCTTGTTGTACCGTAAAACACTGTCATTTAGGACTGTGATATACGGCATCTTCCTTAAATATTAAGTGTGTTTTTAGTGTGTGGTGAATATTCTTAGACTTGTTTGTAAAGCTTTGAGTTTAAGAGAAGCACATGATTAGGAAGTCAAGGAAAATCCGTTAGAAGCTGGACTATTTGCAGACTTGATTCGAATGAAAATTCTTATCCATTAAGGTGTGGGAAGGAGTTGAAGGATGTTTATGAAAATAAAGTACAGCTGTGATATATCTGATTATATGTTTCATATGAAAACAGTAAAAGAGCTCTTTATAACTTAAAATGTGAAGAAAATACGAGACCCATTATCCATGAATTTATTATGCAAAATGGGATGGTATTCCAACACTGACAGTTTTAAACTAAAAATATTGCTATGATAACAATAATATCGATCGTGAAAAAGCACAATTCATTAAATATGGCGTATTTGCAAGGTGGAGGAGATTTCATGACAATCTTTACAAAAAACGACTATCTTGTAAAAATAGTCGATCTTGACCAATTTTTTGTATAAGAGCCAATATTAATCTAAGGGAATATGAAATATAATGCATAGGGTTTTGCCTATAGGCAATTACACTTATCAAAATATATTATGTAGAAAAGCGATGGGAATACGATAAATAACTGTTTATGCTGTGGTATATCAAAAATGGTTACGTTATCTCCTATTAAGAAGGTTTTTTAATAAAAAATAACATCTGTTTTCTATAAAGGGTTACTCTTTTCAAGCTGTTTGAGGTGGTAAATTGCTTCTAAAGCTTGTTTAGGAGAGAGTTCATCGGGATGAATATTTTTTAAAGCTTCGTGAAGTATACAATGTTTGTTTTTTGCTTCATTGACGGGAGATGTTGCTTTAAGAGAAAAGAGAGGTAAATCATCAATGAGTTTATGTCCTTTTCCAGCCATTTCGCCTTGTTCTAATTGATGGAGTACATCTGTTGCTCGTGTAATAACGGCTGGGGGAAGTCCAGCAAGCTTTGCGACTTGTACACCATAGGAACGGTCAGCGGCTCCTGGTGTGACCTCATGAAGAAAAACTACATCACCATCCCAATTTTTGACTTTCATGGTTACATTATGCAGTCTGTCAAGTTTTTCGGTAAGTGCAGTCATTTCATGAAAATGGGTAGCAAGAATAGCACGACAATGGTTAACTTCATGGAGATATTCAACAGCAGCCCAAGCAATAGAAAGTCCATCAAAGGTTGATGTTCCACGTCCTATTTCATCAAGAATAACAAGGGAATGGTGGCTAGCATGATTGAGAATCGTTGCTGTTTCAACCATTTCCATCATAAAGGTTGAGCGCCCTCGTGCAAGATCATCGGAAGCCCCAACGCGACTAAATAGGCGATCAACGACACCAATATGTGCTGAAGTTGCTGGAACGAAGGACCCCATTTGCGCCATAATAGCAATAAGAGCATTTTGCCGCAAAAAAGTTGATTTTCCTCCCATATTAGGCCCTGTCAACAGCCAGATTGCTGCATATTGCTGATTTTCTTGCACAGAGAGATCACAATTATTGGCAATAAAAGGTTCTGTTGCTTGTTTGCGGAGTGCTTGCTCGACGACAGGATGGCGTCCTGCTGTAATGCGAAAGGTAAGTGAAAGATCAATTTTAGGGCGGCAATATCCTTGTTCTTCAGCAAGATATGCTAAAGCGACAGAGACATCTAAAATAGCAAGTGCTTCAGAGGCTTTACGAATAAAATCAACTTGTTCGGTAATTTCATGAACGAGAATATCAAAAATCTCTAGTTCAAGTGTCAATGCGTGATTGGCAGCATGGGCAATACGGCTTTCAAGGTCAGCAAGCTCTGTTGTCGTAAAACGCATAGCGTTTGCCATTGTTTGCCGATGAATAAAACTTGCTTTAGCTTCTGGATTATTTGTAAGAGCAGATGCTTGTGTACTGGTTACTTCAATGAAATAACCTAGAATATTATTATGCTTTATTTTAAGCGTCTTAATATCTGTTTTTTGGGCATATTGCGCTTGAAGTTCAGCAATGACACGGCGAGATTCATCACGTAAAGCACGCATTTCATCGAGCTCTTTATGATAATTGGAACGAATAAAACCACCATCACGTTTAAGGAGTGGGAGATCATCAGCTAATGCTTGTTCTAAATGAAAGTATAACGCTGTGGGTAAGTTTGAGAACACCTGTTGTACATCACTTATTTCTTGAGGCAGAAGCTCATTATCAAGAAGTTGATGCAATTCACGAATGATTTCAAAGCCACGCTGGATTGTCGCCATATCACGGGGACCTCCTCGTCCAAGAGCCAAACGTGAAACGGCGCGGGGCATATCTGGTCCCCCCTTTAAAATAAGCTTTATCGCTTCTGCAAGAGAAGGATTACGTAGAAAAAAATCGATAGAATCCAAACGCGTATCAATAGCTGAAGGAGTGGTGAGGGGAGCAATAAGGCGGTCAATAAGAAGGCGTGATCCTCCTCCTGTTACAGTGCGATCAATAGCTTTTAATAAACTTCCATCCCGTTGACCTGATGTCGTACGAATAAGTTCAAGGCTTAGTCTGGTTGCGGCATCAATAAAAAGAGTCGCACTTTCATTTTGGCGCTCAGGCTGCATGAGGGGAGGGCGATGCGTGATTTGTGTTTTTTCGATATAACGAATAGCAGCTACAATTGCAGAGAGTTCACAGCGTGAATAATCGGCAACGCCTTCAAGAGTTGAGAGTTTAAAATAATTGCAAATATCGCGTTCAGCGGTGAGTGCATCAAAGAGACAAGCAGGTTGAGGTGAAACGATACGATCAAGAACACTAAAAAGTGACTTGTGAGATTTATCATGAAAAAATGAATCAGAAACAATGATTTCTTGTGGATCCACACGCATAATATCTGCTAAAAGTTTTTCTTGGCGGCTCTCTGTTACACGAAATATGCCTGTTGAGATATCAATCCAAGAAAGAGCAAATTCCTCTCCATCGCTAGTTTTTATACGGGAAAGTGTCATCAAATAATTTGCGCGTGTTGGATCAAGGAGTTTTTCTTCTGTTATTGTTCCAGGTGTTACAAGACGAACAACATCACGCCGAACAACAGATTTTGAGCCACGTTTTTTTGCTTCAGCAGGATCTTCTATTTGTTCACAAACAGCAACTCGGTAACCACAAGCAATCAGTTTTTGTAAATAATCATCTGCAGCATGAACGGGAACACCACACATAGGAATATCTTGTCCTAAATGTTTTCCGCGTGCTGTGAGTGTGATTCCTAAAGCCTGAGCAGCTTCAATCGCATCATTAAAAAATAATTCATAAAAATCCCCCATTCGGTAAAAGAGAAGGGAATCATGATGGACGGCTTTGATTTCTATGTACTGCTCCATCATAGGTGTAAGACGTTCTTGAGAGGAAGCAGATGGGGAGGCAGGCTGTGGAATTAAATTATTTTTATGATTGTTTTTTTTATCCATTTGTACGAGGCCTGTTTCCTTTAAGTGAAGTTTTTACTCTTTTTTGTTTACTTCAATATCTATTTATCTCTAAATTGCAACGCATCATCAGATTTGCTAAGGCAAGAATAGCGATTTCTAATATATGAATCAAATTTAATGACTATACGCATTATCAAGCAAAATTTACACTGTTTTTGGAGAAAATAAAGTGAGATGAAAAAGAGCGAGCAGGATCAGAAAATGTCTCAAACTGTTTACAGTGCGAGCGAAAGAGAAGCTCTAGATTTTCATAGTCGTGGTCGACCAGGAAAGCTTGAGATTATTGCAACAAAGTCTATGGCAACACAGCATGATTTAGCACTTGCTTATTCACCAGGTGTTGCCGTTCCAGTTAAGGCAATTGCTCAAAATCCAGCGCTAGCTTATGATTATACAGCAAAAGGTAATCTTGTTGCTGTTATTTCAAATGGAACCGCTATTTTAGGGTTAGGCAATTTAGGTGCACTTGCCTCTAAGCCGGTCATGGAAGGCAAAGCAGTGCTGTTTAAGCGTTTTGCGGATATTGATTCCATTGATTTAGAAATTGATATAAATGATACGGAAAGTTTTATCAATTTGGTGCGTCATTTAGAACCTTCTTTTGGTGGAATCAATCTTGAAGACATTAAGGCACCTGAGTGCTTTATGATTGAAAGCCGCCTACGCGAGGTGATGAATATTCCTGTTTTTCACGATGATCAACATGGTACAGCGATTATTGTTGCTGCGGGTGTTCTCAATGCTTTGACTTTAACAGGGCGCGATATGCAAAATACGCGGTTAGTCTGTAATGGTGCTGGTTCTGCTGGGATTGCTTGTATTGAACTGATTAAAGCAATGGGCTTTCGTTCTGAAAATATCATATTATGTGATACAAAGGGTGTGGTCTATGAAGGTCGTAAAGAGGGAATGAATCAGTGGAAATCTGCGCATGCTATTCAAACGGATAAACGTACGCTTATGGAAGCAATGGAAGGAGCAGATATATTTTTCGGGGTTTCTGCTAAAGGTGCTCTTACCCCTGAAATGGTAAAATCCATGGCGCCGCAGCCGATCATTTTTGCTATGGCCAATCCCGATCCAGAAATTACACCGGAAGAGGTTATGCAAGTGCGTCATGATGCTATTGTTGCAACAGGGCGTTCCGATTATCCAAATCAGATTAATAATGTTCTCTGTTTTCCTTATATATTTCGTGGTGCGCTTGATGTGCGTGCAACAGTTATTAATGAAGACATGAAGATTGCTGCGGCAAGGGCTCTTGCCGATTTAGCGCATGAGGAAGTACCTGACAGCGTTGCAGAAGCTTATCGTGGAAAGCGATTAAAATTTGGTCCTAATTATATCATTCCCGTTCCTTTTGATCCGCGTTTGTTCACAGTTGTTTCAATAGCGGTAGCAAAAGCAGCAATGGAAAGCGGTGTTGCACAAAAGAACATAGATGATTTAGAGGCCTATGAGCGTGATTTAAATGCGAGGCGTGATCCTACTTCTTCGATAATGCGTGGGGTTTATAACCACGTTCGTCAAGCGCCAAAACAAATTGTTTTTGCAGAAGGTGAAGAAGAACAAGTTATGCGGGCAGCCGTTTCTTATGTTCATCAAAAATTAGGACAAGCGATTTTGGTTGGTCGGGAAGAGCAAATAAGAGAAGCAGCTGTTATCGCTGGAATTGATTTGGAGCGTGAAGGTATTTCTATTATAAATGCCAAGCTTTCTTGCCGTACAGATGCTTATGCGAATTATCTTTATAAAAAGATGCAGCGTCAAGGCTGGCTGTTGCGTGACTGTCATCGTCGTATCAATAATGATCGCAATTATTTTGCTGCGTGTATGGTGGCACTAGGAGATGCTGATGCAATGGTTACAGGGGTGACACGCAATTATGAAACAGCGTTGATCGATATACGTCGGGCAATTGATGAAAAACCAAAAGAACGATTGATTGGTATTTCAATGGCCATTTGCCGTGGCCGAACTGTGTTTATTGCCGATACAGCTGTTTATGAAAATCCTAATGCTGAAGAATTTGCTGATATAGCGGAACAAACAGCTTCGTTTGTACGTGGATTTGGGTATCAACCACGGGTAGCATTTTTAGCATTTTCTACGTTTGGCTACATGAAAGGGCAGACGACGCAGCAAATTCAGGATGCAATTAATATTTTGCACGAACGCAAGGTTGATTTTGAGTTTGATGGAGAAATAAGCGCTGATGTGGCGCTCAATTCCAAATTGATGCAGCAATATCCATTTATGGGATTAACGGAGCCTGCTAACATTTTGGTTATGCCTGGATATCACGCATCTTCCATTGCAAGCAAAATGTTACAAGAACTCGGTGAAGCAACTATCATTGGTCCTATTTTAATTGGATTGGAAAAATCTGTCCAAATTGTACCGTTTAGTGGGAGCGATACAGATGTTGTCAATATTGCAATGCTTGCGGCTTATCATGCCGCAAAAGTCGTCTAAAGGAAAAAAGCCCCTAATATACCAATAATATATCAAGGGGCTTTTTGATAGCAAAAAAATAAATTTTTTAAGAGGGCTGTATTTGATTGTCTTTTTGCTCTTCAGAAAGACGCTTTTGGAAGAGTGCTGCAAAATCAATAGGATCAATCCACAAAGGTGGAAAACCACCACTTTGAGTAGCATCAGATATAATTTGGCGAGCAAATGGAAATAAAAGACGGGGACATTCAATAAAGACCAGTGGCATAACATGTTCTTGTGGAATGTTTTTAAGGTGGAAAACACCACCGTAAATAAGTTCTACATGAAATAAGGTTTCAGTTTCATCATTGGCTTTGACGGAGAGAGACAAAACGACATCATAATTGTCATCACCAATTGGGTTAGCATTGACGTTAATATTGATATCAATTTGTGGTGATTTTTCACGTGCACGTAATGAACGAGGAGCACCAGGGTTTTCGAATGATAAATCTTTTAAATATTGAGTTAATACAGCAAAAACCGGCTCTCCACCACTGTTATTCATTTCATCTTCGGCCATACGACAAACCTCTTCCATTATAATATGTATATTTATTTTAGATCTAAAGACCAGATTGGTTATCACGCCTTGCAAAAGGTTGCAAGAAATGCGCTCTTTATCTTGAATATTTTTTTAGTTTGTTACAGATTTTTTAGGTATTTCAATGGTTATCATCATTTTTGCGCCATGGAGATTCTGTCGTATCATGAATTGTGTAATCTTCTGCTTTTAGATCAATTATTTTTTCAGAGTCATTTTTTCTTTTAGTATTGGGATTCATTTTGTTTTTTAATGATGCAAAGAAATGCCAAGCAACAGAGCGAATTGGTTTAATAAGAAGTAATATTCCCAAGAGGTCAGTTACAAAGCCGGGAAGAATAAGTAAAATTGCACTAAACATGATGAAAGCATCATTAATAATATTATTCTCTAATGTGCGTCCTTGGATAAGTTCATTTTGTATATTTTTTAAGAGGCTAATCCCTTGAATTCGCAATAAAACAACCCCAACTATGGTTGTGAGAATAACCAAGCTCAAGGTTGCCAAAATACCAATTTCTTGACCAACAAAGATAAAACCAGCAATCTCGATTAAAAGAATGCAAAGAAAGATAACAACAAAAAAACGAGGATTTATAGAATAAAGTTTTATCACATGAAAGTTTCCTTCTAGATGAGTAGGGGGAGAAATTCTTAAGAGAACTCCGTTTAAATACAAAATCTATAAAAATATTTGAATGATAAGATTCCTTATTTTACATATTTATTGATAAATGGTATTGACTGCAATGTTTATTAGAGACTTAAGCTTTGGAGATTGACAGCGCCTATGGAATTTGACGTTATACTTGTCATAGCTCTTGTTGTTATGGTTGTTATTTTTGTGCAACTCCGTAATATATTAGGGAAACGAATTGGGTTTGAAAAGCCACCCTTTGATCCTTATTCACGACGTTCTAAAAAACAAGTTGAAGCAGAAACGGCTGATAATATTGTTTCGTTCCCTCATCAGAAAAATTCACAAAAAGACGACTTTAGTGAAATTGATAAAATTTCACCGGAGGGGAGTGTTTTGAATAAAAATTTGCGGGAATTTCATAGAATTGATCCTCATTTTTCTCCTCAACTTTTTATAAAAGGTGCACAAATTGCGTATGAAATGATTGTAACAGCTTTTGCCAAAGGTGATCGCAATCAACTTAAAAGCTTGCTTTGTCAGGATGTTTTTGAGAGCTTTTGTATAGCTATTGAGCAACGAGAAAAAAATAAAGAAAGAATAGAATTCACTTTTGTTGGAATTAATAAGGCCGAATTTGTTGCGGCGGCAATACAAGAAAAAGATGAACTTTTAACGATACGTATTGTCAGTGAGATGATTTCTGTTACTTATAATGAACAGGGCGAGCGTATAGACGGTGATCCTGATGCTATTGTAGAAATCAGGGATATTTGGACTTTTGTTCGCAATAGTTTATCGTCAGATCCCAACTGGAAGCTTTTTGCTACAGAAAATGAAAATTAAAATACTTTTTGTTTTTCTTCCATAAGCATTCAATGATTTATGAGAAATTAAAATGTCCTCAAGTAAATGGAGACAAAAAAGAGATTTATTGGCTTCACAAGATCGTCTTTTATGGGAGATGGTTTGTCGTACGATAACACCGCTTCACGGTAAGATGCTCTCTTCTGCTTCAGAAACTATTGCAAATATTAATGATAAAAAACAGCCTGTAACTCAAATCTCCTCATTGTCTCAGGAAAATCAACAACCCTCGACAATTATTAAAAGAGAAAAGAGGTCAGTTACACAAGCACAAAAGATTCATTTTTTTGATCATGTTGCATATCGTAAAATTTCCCAAGGTCGTTGTCCTCTTGAGGCGCGTCTTGATCTCCATGGTTATATGCAGGAAGAAGCTTATTTTTTCTTAAAAAAATTTCTACAGTCCTCTCAGCAGAGAGGATTGCGTTATGTCCTTGTGATTACAGGAAAAGGACGATCCGTTGGGAGCGATGGAGCTTTGTATAGATTTGTTCCGTATTGGTTATCAACACCAGCTTTTCGATATTATGTCCACGCGTTTGAGCAAGCAGCGCGTCAGCATGGCGGAGAAGGTGCGCTTTATGTTTGGTTGCGCCGTTTTGTGTCGGGAGAAGGAAAGTGATGTTATTGTGGTCGCTCTAGATTTTATATTTATTTATACTTATAATTTATTGTTTTTGTATATTTCGTAAGAGCCTTGAATACAATATTCCCTTCTTTATAATTTTTTATAAAAAATTATAAAGATATTATTTTACATTCTACGTATTGCTTCACGCTTTTGTTTATCGCATTCTTTAACGGGGCACATCCCTCACGCAAAACAGAATGACATTGAATTGCATGTATTCACAGGCTTGTTTTAAAGAAACATCTCTCAACGCTCCCAAGCCTATTTTGCGACGGCATCCGTGAAGAGTATAATGATAAATCCATGAAGCACCCCCTATCTTTATACTTAATAAAAGGGCAATCTGGCATCATTGTACACTTTGCCATCTCCCAATGTTGCAACAACCCTTTAAGTCCTTGGCACTTGAAAGCATTTATAAGAGGCATGCCTTTCTTTAAGTGTTTTTAACTCTCCACAGTTCTCATCTCGCTCGTGACGCCCAAACAAAAGATTTTGATTGATTCAATATAAGAGGACTTAAAATGAGAGAGATATAAATGGATCTCATTCAGGTTGCAAAGCGATAAATTATTTTTATAAACCACAGCATTACTCTATTAAATACACGAAGCATAAAAACATGAGAAATTGAGAAACTAGCTTATTCAAAAGATGTCGCTATGGATAGTGTTAAAAGCAGTACAACTAAATTAAAGAAAATTGTGAAAATAAACAGGAATATAACTTTACAACACACAGCTGCGCAATAGCACCAAAAGATACAGTTTCGTTGAATAGTTTCATGAAGAAATTTTTTCATTCATTAAAAGCTCCATTAAATTTCTTTCTCATAATAATTCGATAATTAAAATTTAATAGCGAAGCGCAGAAGGCGTAGAATACGAGATTCAATTGAGGATATTACACTCTTATCCGACGTCTTTCAGATATTGGTTGAAATGCTAGCTTAGCATGAAAGGCACAATAGGGGCTATTTTCATCAGAATCTGCACCACAAAAATGAAAATCTGCTGATAATGGATCGCCAACCGGCCATCTACATGTATTTTCACTCAATTGTAGAAGATTAAGTTGACGTGATATAGGCACAACTACATTGGATTTTGTGGACATATCAACTTCTTTTACATCTTCCACTACAAATTCTGTCTTTAAAGCGGTTTCTTCAATACTTACAGATGATGTGTTTATTGGCGATACCGTGGATGTGTTGCGACGCACACGTGGAGATGATGGGCTGCTACTTCCCACGGGAGTTTTTTGCGCACGCGTGGTGCTTCCTTGTACTGTCTTACCACGTCCTGGTAACTTTAATCGATGTACTTTGCCGATGACTGCATTTCTGCTGACCCCACCCAATTGAGCAGCAATTTGACTTGCACTTAACCCTTCACTCCAAAGCTTTTTAAGAAGCTCAACGCGTTCACATGTCCAACCCATACCAGCACTCCATTCCGATTACGTCACTAAGATGCTCTCCCCCGTTGCATCTTCAAATGTTTAAATAATGTTTTCATTACGCTGAATGAAAGAACTTTACACTCTACGTGAGCATAAAAAAATCATCCAACCTGTGGATTTACAAATCAAAACACATCATCTTGCTTATTATATTGTAAATTACAATATGCACTCACTCTATGACAAGAGTCTTTACCTCTTAAAGAGTTTATTTAGAATGTTTTCCCCAACTTGCAAATCAATCATAGGTTAAACTTTCACTTTTGTTTAAGGCTTTTTCCCAAAATGCTTATTTGTAGAACCTTCATTGACTTTTTTTCAATTGGTGTAATGATCTATTCTATAGGTGTAATCACTAATCGTAATGAAATGTTGAAAGCACCGTAACGAAATATACCATGCTGTTTTATTTGTAGTGTTGCTTTGTATATATATATATATTGAAAAGACTAAAATATAAAGGGAATTATGATGGATGCCGTCTCTATACAACCACTTTATGAATGCTTCGCAAGACGAAATTTGCATTTTGAACAAGGGCATGGTGTATGGCTTATTTCCGATAAAGGAGAACATTATCTTGATTTCACATCTGGTATTGCTGTTAACGCATTAGGGTATTCACATCCAAAATTGGTTGATACGCTCAAAATACAAGCTGAAAAACTTTGGCATATTTCTAATATTTTTCAATCTCCTGAACAGGCATCTTTTGCCACGCGGCTTTGTGCAAATAGTTTTGCGGATAAGGTTTTTTTCTGCAATTCAGGTACTGAAGCATTGGAGTGCGCATTCAAAACGGCACGCCATTATTACTATGCTGCTGGTCATTCAGAACGCATTGAAATAATTACTTTTGAAGGGGCATTTCATGGACGTACACTTGCTGCACTTGCTGCGACTGGGCATGAAAAATATCTTGAAGGCTTTGGACCTAAAGCTGGTGGATTTATTCAAGTACCTTTTTGTGATGAAGTCGCTTTGCGTAACGCTATTAATAAAAATACCGCCGCTATTCTTATTGAACCTATTCAAGGAGAAGGAGGAATACGAACGGTCCCTCATGAATATTTAAGATTTTTGCGCAAAATATGCGATGATAATGGTCTGTTATTGATTTTAGATGAAGTCCAAACGGGTATAGGACGAACAGGAAAGCTTTTTGCTTATGAATGGAGTGATATCACGCCTGATATTCTTACCCTCGCAAAAGGATTAGGAGGGGGATTTCCATTAGGTGCTTGCCTTGCAACGGATAAAGTTGCAAAAAGCATGACACTTGGGACACATGGCTCAACCTTTGGAGGAAATCTTCTTGGAATGGCTGTAGGAAATAGTGTTCTTGATGTTTTGTTAGAGCCAAGTTTTCTTAACCATGTTCAGCGTATGGGGGATAAACTAAAAAGTGGACTTTTGCACATTCTCAATATCTATCCTGATATTATCTGCGCAGTTCAGGGGATGGGGCTTATGTTGGGTATTCAGTGTATTGTACCTTCAAATCTTGTCGTTAATGCTTTGGAAAATGAATATCTCTTAAGCGTTGCAGCCAACAACAACGTTGTGCGCTTATTGCCTCCTCTTATCATTAGGGAAGAAGAAATAGATGAAAGTTTACATCGTATTGAAAAAGCAATAGCGTATCTTTCACAAGTAAACAAAGAAAGACAAATATCACACACATGACAAATGCTCTTCGTCATTTCACGGACTTATCCATTTTAACGCCAGCAATAGCACGTGCACTGATCGATTATGCAAAGATCCTTAAAGCATCTTTTAAAGCAGGAAAAGGTTCAAAACCTTTTATAGGTAAAACACTTGCGATGATTTTTGAAAAACCATCCACACGAACCCGTATTTCATTCGATATCAGTATGCGCCAGCTTGGCGGAGATACAATCATGCTCACGGGTTCAGAGATGCAACTTGGTCATAGTGAAACCATAGCTGATACGGCGCGCGTTTTATCCCGTTTTGTGGATATCGTGATATTGCGAACAACGAAACACCAACGTATGCTCGAATTGGCACAATATGCACAAATTCCTGTCATTAATGCCCTTACAGATGATACACATCCTTGCCAAATTCTAGCAGATATCTTAACCTATGAGGAGCATCGGGGGCCAATTGCTAGCAAAATATTTGCGTGGATGGGGGATGGTAATAATGTGCTTCATTCCTTAATTGAAGCTGCAGCTCTTTTTGGTTTTCATTTGCGTATTGCCACACCAAAGGGCAGTGAACCACAGGAACAATTTGTACATTGGGCACGTGAGCGGGGAGCACATCTTATGCTAACCCATGATCCCCAAAAAGCGGCTCAAGATGCTGATTGTATTATGACCGATACATGGGTCTCCATGGGACAAGAATTTCGTGCTCGCAGTCATTCTATTTTTCAGCCTTATCAAGTCAATGAATCTCTCATGAAATTAGCAAAATCTGATGCTCTTTTTATGCATTGTCTTCCTGCTCATCGTGGTGAAGAAGTGGTTGATTCTGTGATTGATGGACCGCACTCCGTTGTTTTCGATGAGGCTGAAAATCGTCTTCATGCTCAAAAAGCAATTCTTTCTTGGTGTTTACAAGATGCGTTTTTCTCTCCACAATAGCCTCCCTACAACAAATTATATAAAAAAGGCAAAGCTATGAGTGAACAAGCTAAAGATGAAGCCTCTCTCAACAACAACTTCTTGCATGAAGATGATAGTGTTATTCCCTTTCAAGTTGAAGAACTTGATATCCGTGGACGTGCCGTACAACTTGGGGAAACTTTAAATTCTATTCTTAACAGACATCAATACCCTGAACCGGTTTCTTATCTTCTAGCAGAAGCTTTACTTTTAACGGTTCTGTTTGGAACTTCTCTAAAACTTACGGGAAAATTTATTTTACAAACTCATTCCGATGGACCAGTTAATATGTTGGTGTGCGATTTTTTGCCTCCTTCAAGTTTACGTGGATACGCTCGTTTTGATAAAGAACAGCTTAAACAAGCCATAGACAATGGTCAAACCTCTTCAGAAACACTTTTAGGAAAAGGCACTTTAGCTTTCACAATTGATCAAGGTCCCCATATGCAACCCTATCAAGGGATAGTTGCATTAGATGGATCAAATTTACAAGAAGCTTCTCGTATTTATTTTGATCAATCAGAACAAATTCCTACCGATATCCGTCTGGCTGTTGCTATATTAATTAATCGTGACCAACAAGGAAAACAGCAGAAAAGCTGGCGAGCTGGAGGTATTTTGATCCAACTTTTACCCCAAGAATCGTCTCATCATAAAATAGATGCCCCTCATCAAAAGCGAGAAGAAACGAAAACTCATACCCAATTGGATAACCAATGGCAGGAAGCTAAAATACTCATGGCAACGATTGAAAGTTCAGAATTAACAGATCCCCAAGTCGGTAGTAAACAGCTCTTGTTCCGTCTTTTTCATGAACAAGGTATTAGAGTTTTTAACCCTTTTTCTCTTGTCGATCAATGTTCTTGTTCACACGAAAAAATTAAAGGAATCCTAGAAGGCTTTTCTATTGATGAACGCAATAAAATGGTTAAAAATAAATATATTTCAGTCACATGTGAATTTTGCTCAAAAACATATTGTTTTACACCGCAAGAATTTTTAGAAGAAAAAACATAATCAAATATTTTTCATAAAAAATGATGATTGCAACAAAAGCCTATTTTATTTGCGTCATAAAAGTTTACGCATAAGCTCATATGAACTTCTAGAATATTTCTTTCTTTAGCTTTTTTCGATGTATGCCAATGATCTTTCTTTTGCAATCAGTATTAATATCATACAGTACCTTCAATATATTGATTTATAATAGTAATTTATCGTTTTGCATGTTGAATGAGAGTCCAGAATATTGTAAAGTTCTCTCATGGCAAATCTCTTTTATATTGCATCAATTAAAATCACTTGCTTGCACGTTACAAGCAGAGCTGGCGTGGGGGTAAAACACGAAAAAAGGTGTAAAAATCCTTCTGAATCGTCTCAAGTGCCAAGGCTATGTCGTAATACCCCAGAGCTGGCAAAATGTGTGGTGATAATAGCTTGCTATTTATATTAAGCGTAAAAATGGTGGTGCTCTATAAAACGGCATACATAGCGTGGTAAAACTGGATGTTTTTACTTACAAGTCTGCATTATTATATTTTTCAACTTAAAATATTGCCAATTATTTTCATATTTAGATGATTCATAAAAAGTATTTTTAGCCTTTTCTTAAACATTTTTTTAATTCAACATAAAGAAATTTGAAAAAATCTCATAGTATTCGGTGTTTTCATTTAATAGATAAAAATGGTAAAAATTATTTAAAATCAATATGTCGATATTTTATTTGTCTTCTGTCATAATCGCTTGTTCAATTTTTGGTAGAATTTTTTTTTGATAAATTTGCCATGTTAAGGGACCAGCATGTTTGGCAATAATAATACTCTCTTTATTCAAGAGAAAGGTTTCTGGTGGTCCATACACCCCCCAGTCAATAGCTGTATATCCTGAAACATCAAAGCCAATAAATTTAAAAGGATTACCAAAACTGTTTAAAAAGCGCAGGGCGTTTGTTTTATTGTCTTTGTAATTAATACCAATCAGATCAAAACGTTTATCTTGTGCAATTTGCATAAGAATAGGATGCTCTTCGCGACAGGGCAAACACCAAGAGCCCCAAAAATTGACCAATGTAACACGTCCTTTAAACTGTTTTGAATTGAGATAACTTTCTTTATCAAGAAGAGGAAGATGAATATTGGGAGCAGGTTTTTCAGCTAATGCGTTTGGGAGAAGAGAAGAATCTTGAAGGTGTTTTTTATCCATAAAGTTGAAAAAAAACATCATGAGAAGAAGAAAAAGCACAAATGGTCCAAAAAAAACAAGCAGAACAGGCAAAGATATATTTTTTTTAAGTTTTGGAGGGATGTTTTTCATTATACTTTTCTTTTTGTGACAGCTCTTTTTTGTTTAGCTGTTGGAGAATTTTTTTTTGGTAGAGGGCTTTGCAAAGAATATATCCAATAAGACATAAGAGGGATATTGCAGAAAGCACATAGCTTAAAACAACAATTTGCTCGTGTTTAAGGGTGCTCAGGAAAAAATCAATTTTCTGAGATAGATTTCCTAAAAGTCCGCCGTGGATGCCATTTAGGTCGAGCATGATGAAGCGTCCTGTTGTTGTGCACGACGGGATTTTTTAATCTGAAGTATTCGGATATAATGACGATTGATTTCATTTCGCATAGCCATCAAATAAAGAGCAATAAACATAAAGATGAAACAAAAGAGCATTGTTATAAGGGGCCATAACATAGCATTGTCGATTGTTGATCCTCCAGCACGTAACAATGATGCTGGTTGATGCAATGTATTCCACCAATTAACGGAAAATTTAATAACAGGGATATTAACAAATCCAACAAGTGTAAGAATTGCAGTAGCACGAGCGGCTTTTACTTGGTTGTCAAAAGCACGCCCAAGCAGGATAATGGAGAGATAGATAAAAAGCAGAATTAAAACTGATGTTAATCGTGCATCCCAGACCCACCATGTTCCCCATGTAGGTCGCCCCCAAAGCGCTCCTGTCATGAGAGCCAAGGCGGTAAAAATTGCCCCAATAGGCGCTCCACATTTAAGTGCTACATCAGCAAGATGATATTTCCAAATCAGATTTCCTAAAGCCGCTGCACTCATCGTTACATAGCAGAATGTAGACAACCACGCAAAGGGTACATGAAGGTACATAATCTTAACAGTAATGCCTTGTTGATAGTCATCAGGGGAATGCATCACTAGAATAAGCCCTAAGATAAGGAAACACAATGTTATGCCGGCCAACCAAGGTAAGACGACTCTGCTTATTTTCATGAAAAGGGTGAAACTTGCAGGGAGTAACCTGATTTTATATGTACGAGATAGTTTATTCATAAAATTCATAATAGGCAGAGTTTTGCTATGCGGCAATCATCTTTTATTATTCTGATAAAAGTTTAAGCGTTATCGCAGCAACAAAAGAGCTAAAGAGACTCAAAAGAAGTGAAAAAGCGCTGAGAAGAGCTAGAGAAGTGAGAAAAGAGGTATTTGGGTTTATTGGGGCTGTAGCAGCGGAAACACCAAAAATCATAATTGGAATGATCCACGGCAAGATAATGATAAAAATAAGCAAAGTACTGTGCAACAATGAGGTTGCGAGTGCAGCGCCTATAGCACCAATAAAAATAATAGCTGGTGTTCCGCATAAAAGGGTAAGTATTGTTGTAAAAGTTATTACTACATCTAAATGGAGCATGAGGGCTAAAATAGGTGTGGCAAAAATAAGAGGAAGCATTGTTCCTACCCAATGGGCAAGACATTTTGTAAAGACAATTAGTGTAAAACTTTGTCTTTTTCCTGAAAGGATAAATTGGTCGAGATTACCATCATCGCGATCGATTTGGAAAAGTTTGTTCAGATTGAGGAGTCCTGCAAGAAGGGCTCCAAACCACAATATACCTGGTCCTATTTGTGCAAGAGTTTTGGGATCTGGTCCAATGGCAAAGGGGATTATGACAACAACAGCGATAAAAAACAATAATCCTGTTAGTGAAGTGGCTTGTAGCGCTAATAATAGTTTAAGATCACGCCAGAACAGTGCTTTCATTTTATTCTCTCCTAGAGAGGTAAAAATTTTTCCAGAGCGATTTTATGGTTTTCTGGAATGCCTATGGAATTATGAGTTGCAGCGATAATCATACCACCTTGATTGAGATGACGCTGGAAAATACGAGCGAGGAGTTTTTGAGCATGGTTATCAAGCCCAGATATTGGTTCATCTAAAATCCAAAGAGGACGATAGGAGAGCAAAAGGCGAGCAATAGCTACGCGTCTTTGTTGTCCAGTTGACAGAGCGTTAAAGGGTAAATGTTCAAGGTTAGAAAGACCAATATCGGCAAGAGCTTCATGCGCAAAACGTAAATGTTGACCGTAAAAATCTGCCCAAAATTGCAAATTATCAATGACAGATAAGAGAGGTTTCATAGCATTTTGAGGACCAAGATAATGACAAGCAGTTGCAACAGGGTATATTTGATCATGGTCTTTAAGTATTATATGACCTTCAGCAGCCTCAAGAAGACCGACAATGATTCGGAGTAATGTAGACTTTCCGATACCATTAGGACCGGTGATTGTCATAAGTTGCTGTGAAAATAAACAAAAAGAAAGACCTTGAAACAGAATTTCCTCGTTTCTGTAAGCGGCTAAATCTTTGCCTGATAACACCATGTGATTGCCTATTTTGTTTTTATTTTCATATTCTTTATTGCATTATAGAATAAAAAACACATTTTTTATGCAATTGTACCTAGAATAGTTCTAGAAATAGTTCTATAAGGGATACCTTACATCAATATCTGGTGTAAAATGGTTTCTGGCGCTGATTTCCGCATTATGCCTAGAGGGTGGAGGGGGAAATGGATGGCGGAGGTAATTGCGTCTGCGCTCAAGCTGCGACCTTGACTCGTAGTTTGTGTTGTTCATTCCTGGAAATTGGGTGGTTATAGTATGAGGGTGGACAGTCATGACTCAAATTGATAGCTTTAATTGTCGTAGAGTATTAAATGTTGGTGGCAAAGAATATACTTATTATAGCTTGATTGAAGCGGAGAAGAACGGACTTGAAGGTGTTTCTCGTTTACCGTTTTCGATGAAAGTTATTCTCGAAAATTTATTGCGATTCGAAGATGGTCGCACAGTTAAAAAAGAGGATATCTTCAACGTTGCTAAGTGGTTAAACGACAAAGGGAGCGCTGGGGCAGAAATTGCTTACCGTCCTGCACGTGTTCTTATGCAGGATTTTACAGGTGTTCCAGCAGTTGTTGATCTTTCTGCAATGCGTGATGCTATGGTTAAACTTGGCGGTAACGCTGAAAAAATTAATCCTCTCATTCCCGTTGATCTCATCATTGATCACTCAGTTATTGTTGATGCTTTTGGCAATTCCATGGCTTTTAAGGAAAACGTTGAGCATGAATATGAACGCAATGGTGAACGCTATCGTTTCCTTAAATGGGGGCAACAAGCCTTTCAAAATTTTCGCGTTGTTCCTCCAGGAACAGGGATTTGTCATCAGGTTAACTTAGAATATTTAGCACAATGTGTATGGATGAAGAATGAAGAGGGCTGTGAGACGATTTATCCTGACACCTGTGTGGGAACTGATTCGCATACGACTATGGTAAATGGTTTAGGGGTTTTAGGTTGGGGTGTTGGTGGTATTGAAGCAGAAGCAGCAATGTTAGGCCAACCTGTTTCTATGTTGTTACCTGAAGTGATTGGTTTTCGTCTAACAGGTAAACTTAAGGAAGGTGTAACAGCCACCGATCTCGTATTAACGGTGACCCAAATGCTACGTCGGAAGGGTGTTGTCGGTAAATTTGTTGAGTTTTTTGGTCCTGGTTTGGAGCATATGACGCTTGCTGATCGGGCAACGATTGGAAATATGGCACCTGAATATGGAGCAACGTGTGGTTTTTTCCCAATTGATAAGGAGACAGTGCGTTATCTCAATATGACAGGGCGTGATGAAAGTCGGATTGCCTTAGTGGAGGCTTACACCAAAGCACAAGGGATGTGGCATGATGAAATGGTGGCTCATCCCATTTTTAGTGATACAATTGAATTAGATATGGGAACCGTTGTCCCTTCTATGGCTGGTCCTAAACGTCCTGAAGGACGTATTGCATTGGAAAATGTTGGGCAGGGTTTTGAGAAGGCATTGGTCGAAGACTATAAGAAGACTTCTGGACAAGATAAGCGTTATCAGGTTGAGGGTGAAGAATATACGCTTGGTCACGGTGATGTGGTGATCGCTGCGATTACGTCGTGTACGAATACATCGAATCCAAGTGTTCTTATTGCAGCGGGCCTTTTGGCACGAAATGCTGTGGCAAAGGGTCTCAAGAGCAAACCATGGGTAAAAACTTCTCTTGCACCTGGTTCACAAGTCGTTGAAGCTTACCTTCAAAATTCGGGTCTGCAAAAAGATTTAGATGCATTAGGATTTAACTTAGTAGGATTTGGGTGCACAACATGTATTGGGAATTCTGGTCCTTTGCATCCAGCTATTTCCAAAACGATTAATGACAATGGTATAATTGCATCTGCAGTTCTTTCAGGAAATCGTAATTTTGAAGGGCGTGTTTCCCCTGATGTGCAAGCGAATTATTTAGCGTCACCACCGTTAGTTGTTGCACATGCGCTCATCGGGACGGTGTGTAAAGATTTAACTAAGGAGCCTCTTGGTGAAGATACAAATGGCCACCCCATTTATTTGAGAGATATTTGGCCAACTTCTCAAGAAATACAGGAATTTATCGAAAAAAATGTCACGCGTAAGGTTTTTGCCGAAAAGTATGCAGATGTTTTTAAGGGAGATGAAAATTGGCAAAAAGTTCAGATTCCTACGGGTTCTACCTATTCTTGGGATGAGCAATCCACCTATGTACGCAATCCACCTTATTTCGATGATATGCAGAAAACACCTGATATCTTACCAGATATTAGAGATGCACGGATTTTAGGTTTATTTGGTGATAAAATCACAACGGATCATATTTCTCCTGCTGGTTCTATTAAAGCAGCTTCTCCTGCCGGAAAATATTTAATGAATCATGGTGTTAAAGTGGCTGATTTTAATCAGTATGGAACGCGTCGTGGGAATCATGAAGTTATGGTACGTGGGACCTTTGCCAATATTCGCATTCGTAATTTCATGTTAGGGGAAAATGGTCGAGAAGGAGGTTATACGGTTCATTATCCGTCAGCGGTAGAACAAACCATTTACGATGCAGCAATGGCGTATAAACAAGAAGGTATTCCACTCGTTGTTTTTGCAGGTATTGAATATGGTAATGGATCATCCCGCGATTGGGCTGCCAAGGGGACCAATCTTCTTGGTGTCAAAGCAGTGATTGTGCAGTCTTTTGAAAGGATTCATCGCTCTAATCTTGTTGGTATGGGCGTTGTCCCTTTTGTCTTTGAGGAGGGGCTAAGTTGGAAATCTTTAGGCTTAAAGGGAGATGAACAGGTGACAATTGAAGGGATTCATAACTTGAAACCTCGTCAAAAGACTGTAGCGAAAATTACTTTTTCTGATGGTACGGTAAAAACTGTTCCATTATTATGCCGTGTTGATACTGAAGATGAGCTAGATTATTTGCATCATGGTGGAATTTTGCAATATGTCTTGCGTAAGTTAGCCGTTTAAATTCTTTTGTTTGTTAAGGAATATCTATTATTAAGCTATAAAGTTGCGGATCAAAGAGTTTGGCTTCGTTTTTTTATGGCTATCTTTGAAAATCTAATTGACGTTAGCTTTAGGATTGCGCTATAACCCACACGGTTATAGGCAGCTTTATAGTTTTGCTTGAGTTGGATTTATTTATATTGGTAGAGTTGTTATTGAGACTCATTTTGCCAAGGTGTTGAAAGAGAGATTATATTTATGGCGAATACACCTTCTGCTCGAAAAGCGGTGCGCAAGGTTGCGGCGCGCACACAGGTTAATAAGGCCCGCCGTTCACGCGTTCGTACTTTTATACGTAAGTTTGATGACGCTTTAGCGGGTGGCGATAAGGCATCTGCAGAGATTGCTTTTAAGAATTTTGAGCCTGAAATTATGCGTGCAGTTTCTAAAGGGGTTTTTCATAAAAATGCTGCTGCGAGGAAAGTATCACGTTTAGCTAAACGTTTGAAGGCTCTCAGCGTTTAAGCTTTTCTCCTTTAATTGAGAACAAAGCCAGTATCCATGAGGATGCTGGCTTTTTGTTTATTATTTCAAAAAGTTTCTATTAAAAATAAGAATCGATAATGATTCTCCACTTGAAAAAGGAGAGAAAGTTTATAAGGGGAGGTATGGTTATCCACAAGCTTTGTGGATTTGTACAGAGTCTTTTTTGTCAAGCATTTTATTTTTTTTTTTAAATCTGAAGAGATTCTTTAATTATTGGTAAATTTAGAGAAAAAAAATGAATTGAATCAATATTTTTTTCAGTCCTCATTAATATAAGCATTTTTTTTGGGTTTTTTGATTTTATTTTGACCTCTTGCATTTTACCTCTGCTGTTTTGTATGGTTCTTATGAAGACTAAGAAGCATGAAGGGGTCACATCAGCGCATTATTCTGTATTTTGTTGAATACAAGATGTTTTGATTTAGGCTTTTCGAAATTTTTGTGTTGGAGAGGTTTTCTGACGGTTTTTTAGTTTTCTTAATGGATATGTTTACCATTTTAGAAGGGTGGGTCATATCATGAGTGCAAGTAAATCTTATTGGTCATCTTTGTTAGTAGGGTTGTGATGAGGCTATCCTAGGGGAGGGTGAGTAATCTTATTTGGGGTAGGGCGTTTTGCCTTCGCTAGATTTATTTTAGTTGTTTGGCAGGACAAAATTTTATTTTTATCAGGATGGAAGATGGTGGATAAATTGAACTCTAAAGCTAGTTCCTTTAAAAGGGTTTCGGTAAATATCCTGTCGGCAGAGAACATAATAAAGAATAGGATGACGGAAAGTGATGAGAACGTTTGTAGAAATGCTTCTATAGGGCATTCTATTGTTTCAGAGGAGGAAAGTGCGGCGGCTTTTATACGTGTTATGGCGCAATTAAAGGTGCAGGTTGGTGTTGAGGCTTATACCAGTTGGTTTGGACGTGTGAAGCTTGCTGAATATAGTCATACTCTTGTAAAGCTTTCTGTTCCTACTGCTTTTTTACGTTCATGGATTAATAATCACTATGGTTCTCTTTTGACTCATTTATGGAAACAAGAGAATTCAGCAATTCTTCGTGTTGAAGTTATTGTTCGTGGTATGGAACGCGTTTCAAGAGATGTCGTTTGTAAAAGAAGTGTTCCTCCTGTTGTGCTAGAGGAGCAGGCGACTTCATCTTTTGTTGAAAGTTGCGCAGAGCATTCAGTTAAGAATTCTCAAACGGGAGTTTTTGGATCTCCACTTGATTCTCGCTATACTTTTGAAAGTTTTGTTGAGGGGGCTTCTAATCGTGTTGCTTTAGCAGCTGCGCGTTCCATTGCAGAGGGGCATAAAAGTGCCTTACGTTTTAATCCTCTTTTTATTCACGCATCTGTTGGTTTAGGAAAAACACATTTGCTTCAAGCGATTGCTGCTTCTGCATTGAAGCGTTTAACGTCTGCGCGCGTTATTTATTTAACTGCTGAATATTTTATGTGGCGTTTTGCAACAGCTATTCGTGATAATGATGCTCTTTCTTTTAAAGAACAGCTTCGTGATATCGACCTTTTGATTATTGATGATATGCAGTTTTTGCAGGGTAAGTCGATACAACATGAGTTTTGCCATTTGCTTAATATGTTACTTGATAGTGCAAAACAGGTTGTTGTCGCTGCAGATCGTCCACCAGCAGAATTAGAATCGCTTGATCTTCGCGTTCGCTCTCGTCTTCAGGGAGGGGTAGCTCTTGAAATTGAAGCGCCAGATTATGAAATGCGTTTGCAAATGTTGCGCCAGCGGTTGAAGGTGGCACAACAAGATGATGGCATGGTATCAATTTCTGATGATATCTTGGAATATATTGCGAAAACGGTTTTAGGGTCGGGGCGTGATATTGAAGGTGCGTTTAATCAGCTCTTGTTTCGTCAATCTTTTGAGTCTGATTTATCTTTAGAGCGGATTGATGAATTATTAGGTCATTTGACACGTCCTGGTGAACCTAAGCGTATTCGGATTGAAGAAATTCAGCGTACGGTAGCACGCCATTATAATGTTTCTAAACAGGACTTGTTATCTAATCGTCGAACACGTACGGTTGTGAAGCCACGGCAAGTTGCAATGTATTTAGCAAAAGTATTAACTCCTCGCTCATTACCAGAAATTGGGCGCCGTTTTGGTGGGCGTGATCATACAACAGTTTTACACGCTGTGCGTAAAATTGAAGATTTGGTTTGTGGTGATCAGACCTTGGCTAAGGAACTTGAGTTGCTTAAGCGGTTGATTGGAGAACAGGCTGTATAGTGTTTATCGTTTCTTTCTTTGGAGAGACTTTAAAGAATTTAATGAAAAGATTTATTTTTTCTTATGCAGGAGTGACTTGCCATTTTAAGAGAGGTTTAATAAACTCTAGCATGCGATTCTCTAAAGGGATCTATTCTTTAGTTCTAAGGAATTCTTATAGTTTTTAGTAAATCATACGGGGCTTTTATGCGTATTACAGTTGATCGCAGTCAATTTCTCAAGTCTCTTGGTCGGGTTCACCGTGTGGTAGAGCGCCGTAATACTGTTCCTATTTTATCGAATGTGTTGATTGATGCAGAAAATGGCCGTGTACAGTTAAAAGCAACAGACCTTGATTTAGAGGTTATGGAATCTTTTGCAGTTAATGTTAAACAAGCTGGAGCAACAACTGTTCCGGCACATTTGCTCTATGATATCATTCGAAAACTTCCTGATAGCAATGAAGTTGTATTATCCCTCGATGAGAATCAAGCAGGTACAATGTCCGTTGTTTCGGGTTGTGCACATTTTCAGCTTCAATGTCTTCCGAAGGCAGACTTTCCAGAGTCGCTTCCTGGGCAATTTGGTTATCGTTTTTCTTTATCGGCATCAGGCTTAAAACATTTACTTGATTGTACACAATTTGCCATTTCTACTGAAGAAACCCGTTATTATCTTAATGGTATTTATTTCCATATTATTAATGATGGTGTTTTGAAATTGCGTTTGGTTGCAACTGATGGTCATCGTTTGGCACAAGTTGAGATGGAAGCTCCTTCGGGAGTTGAGGGAATGCCTGGTGTTATTGTTCCCCGTAAAGCTGTAGGAGAATTGCAAAAACTTCTTTCAGAAGAAAATGATAGCGATGTATGTATAGAGCTTTCGGAGACAAAAATTCGTTTTTCTATAGGCTCTGTGATTTTTACATCAAAATTAATTGATGGAACATTTCCAGATTATCAACGTGTTATCCCTCTTGGAAATGATAAAGAATTAATTGTTAATAGGCAGGACTTTTCTTCTGCAGTTGATCGTGTTTCAACGATTTCAAGTGATCGGGGGCGTGCAGTTAAATTAACGATTGAGCATGGACAGTTAAGGCTTGTTGTTAATAGCCCAGATTCGGGCAGTGCAGAAGATCAATTATCAGTAACTTATGCATCTGAACCGCTTGAGATAGGATTTAATTCACGTTATCTTTTGGATATTGCTGGGCAGCTTTCAAGTGATGAGATGGTTTTTATGTTGGCTGAGGCTGGAGCACCAGCTCTGATTCGTGATAATGATGATGCGGATGTGCTCTATGTACTGATGCCTATTCGCGTTTAGGGGCCGTTGTTTTGCAATGCATGGCCAGTCATGTGCACAAAGTGGCAGTGAGGCAGCTGAAGCTTTTACGTTATCGCAATTATTCTTTTTTCAATATTCATTTTTCTGGTCAGCATGTGGTTTTTACTGGCCATAATGGTGCTGGTAAGACGAATCTTTTAGAGGCGTTATCTTTTCTTTCTCCTGGTCGTGGTTTGCGGCGTGCTGTTTATTCTGACGTTAGTTTTGTAGATGGTGGTGGTGGAGGATTTGTTGTATTTGCGCGTCTTGAATGCGCTCTTTATGGTGAAGTAAAGATTGGTACAGCTTTTGAGGTTAGCGATAACAGTCGAAAGGTCCATATTAATGGTGTGAATGAGTCGAGTGATTGCCTAACAGATTATTGTCATATTAGTGTCCTAACACCGTCTATGGATGGTCTTTTTACAGGTCCTTCACTTGAGCGCCGTAGTTTTTTGGACCGTATGGTTTTGGCGATTGATCCCTTGCATAGGCGCCGCATAGCCGATTATGATAGAGCTATGCGCGCACGTAATCGTTTGTTTTTAGATGGAAATGAAGATTGTGCTTGGTTTGATGCTTTAGAAAAGCAAATGGCAGAATTGGCGACAGCTATTTCTGCGGCGCGTGTTGATGTTATTCGTCTTTTAAATGACATGTTTACACAAATGCCCTCACAGATACCTTTTCCACGAGCTTTTTTGCAAATTGATGGTTTTTTAGAAACAGCTCTTAGTGAAATATCAGCAACTGAAGTTGAAGAACAATTTTGTGATCGATTGCGGCATAATCGCGCAATGGATCGTGCTGCTGGTCGGACGTTAGAAGGACCACATCGTGCAGATTTGCAGGTTTTTTATGCTGATAAAAATAGAGCAGCAACATCTTGTTCAACAGGTGAACAAAAAGCGCTGCTAACAGGTTTAGTTTTGTGTCATGCACGTCTAACAGGTATGATGTCGGAAAGATCTCCTATTCTTCTTCTTGATGAAATGGCTGCCCATCTTGATTCGCATCGACGTGCTGCTCTATTTGATATTCTTGATGATTTAGCTGTACAAACATTTATGACAGGAACAGATCGTCTTTTATTTGATGACTTAAAAGGACGCGCAGAATTCTTTGAGATTAAGGATGGAGCTTTATTGCCGTAAAAACATGCTAAATATTTTTTTAATAAGTGATAGGTCTGAAAGAAAAGGCTTGCTATGTCAGAGATAATAACGATTTTAAATGGTCCTAATTTAAATTTTCTAGGTCAACGTGAGCCAGAAATTTATGGAACTGAAACTCTAGAAGATATTGAAAAAAGATGCAGAGAATGGGCAAAAAAAAATGATATTATAATAAATTTTTATCAAAGTAACTATGAAGGGCAATTAGTGGCATGGATACAAGAAGCAATAGAGGCAAGTTCTGGATTGATCATTAACCCAGCGGCTTACAGTCATACATCTGTTGCACTTCTTGATGCCCTAAAAATGTTTTCAGGGCCGAAAGTAGAAGTTCATTTATCTCATATTTATCAGCGTGAAGCTTTTCGTCACCATTCTTATACATCTGCAGGTGTAGACGCTATTATAACTGGGTGTGGAGGTGATGGATATCGGTTTGCACTTGAGTATATTGCAAAACAATTAAGCAAAACAATTAAATTGTGATAGGTAAAGAGTAAGCGTTTAATAAGAGTAATATAGGCATTTTATTCTCTTGATAATTATTTTCAAATCTGTACAATGTGAGGTATATATTTATGACAGTTTTTAGTGCGTATGACGGGGGTAAATAGAGATGAAAAGCTTTGTTAGACAATTAGAAATGCTTGTGATTTTAGGGGGAGCACTGCTTTTGTCTGGTTGTAAAATTGATGTTATGCAGCCATCAGGTTATGTTGCACGTCAACAGCTCATTTTGATCGTTGTTTGTGTGGTGGTGATGCTTTGTATTGTTATCCCAGTTATGGTGAGTGTGGTATTTTTAGCTATAAAATATCGTGCATCGAATATGAAAGCGGACTATTCTCCTGATTGGGCACATTCAAATAAAATTGAAGCATTGATGTGGGGTATTCCAGTTGTAATTGTAATGGTTTTAGGTTCATTAACAGCTTATTATACCTATAAGCTTGAACCTACAAATCCTCTTCCAGTGGAAGTTGTAGGTGAAGGAAAGCCATTACAGATTGATGCTGTTGCTCTTGATTGGAAATGGCTTTTTATTTATCCTGAATACGGTGTTGCATCGATTAATGAGATTTATGCGCCTGAAGGACGTCAAGTTTTATTGCAATTGACGTCAGAGAATTCTGTCAATGCTTTTTGGGTTCCCAAATTGGGTACAGTTCTTTACGCTATGCCGCAGATGAATGCTAAGTTGCATTTGGTCGCTGAAGAGCAAGGAGTATTCAAAGGAGCCTCAGCAAATTATAGTGGTGATGGTTTTTCGGGTATGCGGTTTAAGTGGCATTCTGTGTCTTTGCAGGATTTTGAGGATTGGATTGTAAAAGCTCGGGCTAATGGTCGAGTACTTGATCGTTCATCTTATCGTCAACTTTCTATTGCGCCTCGTATGGGTGATATTGCTGCGAAGGAAAAAGATGCTGAAGTTCGTTATTTTGCACCTGTTGAGAAGCGGCTTTACTATCGTGTTGTGAATCGATGTGTCGATGAAAAGACGGTATGTAATGAAGATTTAATGAAACGTGCTGCTGCTCAGACGCTATGGGGTGCACTATGTTCAGTATTTGATCCTGATGTTATTTAACAGAGTCAATAAAGTAAAGAGCCCTTTTAACAAAGGTTTCTTTTAAACTTGAATTTCATTTGAAATGGGTTGAGAAATGTTTGGAAGACTTACAGATCCTACGGCAGGTGCTTTTCATGCGCTTGCACATGAACCGATCGTTTTGTATACATGTATTGCGATTGTTTTGGTTGGTTTAATTGCTGTTATTGCTCTAACAGTACTTGGGTGGTGGGGGATTCTATGGCGAAATTGGATTACAACGGTTGACCATAAACGCATAGGTATTATGTACATCGTTCTTGGAATTATTATGCTTGTTCGCGGTTTTGCGGACGCACTTATGATGCGAACGCATCAAGCTTTAGCTCTTGGGAGTGAAACAGCAGGTTATTTGCCCCCTGAGCATTTTGATCAAATTTTTTCGGCGCATGGTACGATCATGATTTTTTTCATGGCCACGCCTATTTTATTTGGTCTTTTTAATTATCTTATACCACTTCAAATTGGTGCACGTGATGTTGCTTTTCCCTTTGCAAATAATCTAGGTTTTTGGATTACGGCTGCAGGGGCGATATTGATTAACATATCCCTAGGTGTTGGGAATTTTGGTCGTGGTGGTTGGTTGATGTATCCACCTTTTACAGAATTGCAAACGAGTCCAGATACAGGGGTAGATTATTATTTATGGTCACTTCAGCTTTCTGGTATTGCAACAACAATGGGATCAGTGAATTTTATTGCAACGATGATTAAAATGCGTGCTCCTGGAATGACAATGATGAGAATGCCTATTTTTTGTTGGAGTGCTTTTGTCAGCAATGTTCTTATTGTAGTCATTTATCCTGTTTTGGCTGTAGCATTTGCACTCTTGGCATGTGATCGTTATTTGAACATGAATTTCTTTACCAATGTTGGTGGCGGAAATCCGATGGTATGGATTAACTATGTTTGGGTTTTTGGTCATCCTGAGGTTTATGTTTTGGTTGTTCCTGCTTTTGGAATTGTTTCTGAAGTTGTATCAACTTTTTCTTCAAAACGCCTCTTTGGTTATACTTCAATGATATGGGCCATGTTGGTTATTTTGATTCTTTCGCTTCTTGTTTGGGGCCATCATTTCTTCACAATGGGTGGGGGTGAAGCTGTAAATACCTTCTTTAGTATTGCTACGATGATTATTGCAGTTCCAACCGGTGTAAAAGTTTTTAATTGGCTGCTTACGATGTATAGAGGTCGGATTCGCTTTGAGCCTCCTATGCTTTGGTGCATGGGTATGATCTTTACATTTGTTGGTGGTGGATTAACAGGTGTTTTATTATCTATTGTTCCTGCTGATTGGCAGTTTCATAATTCGCTCTTTTTGATAGCACATTTCCATCATACAATTATTGGAGGTGTGGTTTTTGCGTACTTAGCAGGGATTGCATTTTGGTTTCCAAAAGTTTTTGGTTATAAACCAAATCGCATACTAGGTATTACATCTTTTTGGTGTTGGTTTATTGGTTTTTACCTTGCCTTTTTCCCCGTTTATGCGCTTGGTTTAATGGGGGCGACGCGTCGTTTGCAGCATTACATGGAACCTAGTTGGCAGCCGATGTTTATTATTGCTGCATTGGGTGCTTGTATTATCTTACTTGGTATCCTTTGTTTTGTGCTACAGGTTGTTTTGGCGATTTGGTACGGTATTAAGCATAAAGGGCACTTACCGGTAACATTAAATGATTCTTGGGGTGATGCACGTACACTTGAATGGTTTACCTCTTCACCGCCTCCTTCTTATAATTTTGCCCTCCTTCCAAAGATACAGTCTGATGATGCTTATTGGAATATGAAGAAAAGTGGTTATCAACGGCCGACAAGTGGATTTACAAAAATTCATATGCCATCGAATACATCGGCTGGAATTATTGCTGGCTTCTTCTCATTAGTTGTTGGTTTTGCGCTTGTTTGGCATATTTGGTGGCTTGTTGCGGTTGGACTGGTTGGTTTTATTGCAACGCTTGTGTGTCATTCATTAACAGGTGATCATCATGGTTACTATATTCCAGCTGAAGAAGTGCAAAAAACTGAAGATGCCTTTACGGCTGTTCTTAAAGAACAAGGAGTGACAGTATGAGTGCTGTAACAATGAATAACGCGAGTACTATAGATGAACTTCACCACGATAGTAGCTCGGTAATGACGTTTGGTTTTTGGGTCTATATTCTTTCAGACTTAATCCTGTTTTCGACACTGTTTTCAAGTTTTGCTGTATTTTCTGCTTCTTATGGTGGTGGTAAAGCGGGCAGTGAGTTTATAGATTTAAAGTTTGTTTTGGTTGAGACTGCTTTCTTGTTGTTTTCATCCGTCACTTATGGCTTTGCAATGGTACAAGCACATAAAAATAACATCAGTGGTGTGCGTTTATGGATGGCTGTTACCTTTGTATTGGGGTGTTGCTTCATTGGTATGGAACTTTACGAATTTCATGAACTTTTGAGTGAGGTTTTTTATTTCGATCCAAATGCTTATGCGGGTATTGATCCTGCAACAGGTTTACAGCTTTTTGGACGGGAAATTCTCTCTGCTTATTGGTCAGCATTTTTTGCTTTGGTTGGCACCCATGGACTTCACGTAAGTGTTGGCCTTCTTTGGATGGTTGTGATGTTTTTTCATCTTCGTCGTAATGGCTTGGATCAGAACAATAAAACACGTTTAGCATGTCTTTCCATTTTTTGGCATTTACTTGATATTGTATGGATTGGTGTTTTCACCATGGTTTATCTATTAGGAGCGTTGTGATGAGCGTGCAAAATGAAACACATGGTCCCAGTACTGGTTCCTATTTGGTTGGTTTTATTCTGGCTGTATTTTTCACTTTGGGTTCTTTTATTCCTGTGATGTATGGAATGATGGAAAGTTGGGCAGTTAGTACAAAGGTTGCGTATCTTATTGGGATGGCGATTATTCAGATTATAGTACAAATTGTTTTCTTTTTGCACTTGAATTCTGGTCCAGACGCCAAGTGGAATTTAAGCGCGTTGTGGTTTGCTGCTATTTGCGTTTTTGTTATTATTGGGGGAACTTGGTGGGCTATTTCTCATTTGAATTATAATATGATGGGTGGTTCAGGACGTGTTATTGAACCGGAAATATCAAGTAGAGATGATTCTTCAGTGTCTGAGCAGTTATCAAACAAAGATATATCCGTAAGAAAACAGCCAGAAAAGATACAGGGCTCAGAGGTTTCGATGGAGCAAGGTGCAAGTACGCAAACTCCTGTAGATCAAGCACCTGGTTCAGAAATGCCTATGGGGCAGGGTCTAAGTACGCAAACTCCTGTAGATCAAGCACCTGGTTCAGAAATGCCTATGGGGCAGGGTCTAAGTACGCAAACTCCTGTAGATCAAGCACCTGGTTCAGAAATGCCTATGGGGCAGGGTCTAAGTACGCAAACTCCTGTAGATCAAGCACCTGGTTCAGAAATGCCTATGGGGCAGGGTCTAAGTACGCAAACTCCTGTAGATCAAGCACCTGGTTCAGAAATGCCCATGGGGCAGGGTCTAGGTACGCAAACTCCTGTAGATCAAGCACCTGGTTCAGAAATGCCCATGGGGCAGGGTCTAGGTACGCAAACTCCTGTAGATCAAGCACCTGTTTCAGAAATGCCTATGGGGCAGGGTCTAGGTACACAAACTCCTGTAGATCAAGCACCTGGTTCAGAAATGCCTATGGGGCAGGGTCTAAGTACGCAAACTCCTGTAGATCAAGCACCTGGTTCAGAAATGCCCATGGAGCAAGGTCCAAATACGCAGTTTCCTGTGGAGTAGTTGTTAGAAATATCTACGGAGCTGATGCGGCATGTATCAGCTTCGTAGAAGAAATTTGTAGGATATAAAGCAGGAGATAAGTACAAGATATCAGTGGAATGAGTATCATTATTTTGAATATACTTTTAATTTAAAAGAGAAAGTCCGTGGGGTATTTAGCCAATCTTTAATTTTTGAGACAAATAGCTATTTGTAGAATATACAAAAAGTGATGTTTGTAAAATTTACTACAAAGAAAGAGAATGTGCGAAACAAATTTTTATATTGTGTGAGATAAAAAAGCTACGAAGCAGTAATATTTTTAGATTTAAAGAATTTATATTAAAGATAGCATTAAAATTATTGTAATAATAATATGCAATTGAAATCAAAAATTTAGAGAATAATCAGAAAATTTAATGAAAACCGTTGCAATGACAGTTATAGGTGCTGGTTCTTTTGGTACTGCATTAGCGATAGCTCTTGCCCGTAATGGTCATAATGTTTTACTTTGGGGGTATAGTCCTCAACATATCAAAGAATTACAGGAACAACGTTGTAATCAAGTATATTTACCCGATGTTCGATTTCCTGAAAATTTATTACTTGAAGCTTCCCTTGAAACTGCAATAACGGCAAGTCACAATATATTAATCGCTGTTCCAAGCCATGTATTTCATCAAGTTTTGTATAATATTCAGCCTTATTTAGATCAGCATTCACGCGTTATTTGGGCTACAAAAGGTTTAGAACATGGTACTGGACGTTTCTTACAAGAGGTTGCTCGTGAGATTTTAGGTGAAAAAATTCCTTTAGCTGTTTTTTCTGGACCAACTTTTGCTCAAGAACTAGCTATTGGTTGGCCTACTGCAATGACGATAGCAGCTTCTGATGTTGAGTTTGGTAAAGAATTGCAGCAACTTTTTCATTGTGACAAAAGTTTTAGAGTTTATAAAAGTTCAGATATGATTGGTGTTCAATTAGGGGGGGCAGTCAAAAATGTTATTGCTATTGGTGCAGGAATATCAGATGGCATAGGTTTTGGGGCAAATGCACGAATAGCTCTTATCACACGAGGACTAGCTGAAATCAGTCGTTTAGGGGAGGCTATGGGTGCTGAGCTTTCCACATTTATGGGAATGACAGGCTTAGGTGATCTGGTTTTGACATGTACTGATAATCAGTCGCGTAATCGCCGTTTTGGAATACTTCTTGGTAAAGGAATAGATATAAAAGAAGCAGAAAAACAAATTGGTCAGGTTGTGGAAGGATACTTAAATACCAAGGAAGTATATACGTTGGCGCAGCGTATTGAGGTAGAAATGCCCATTGTAGAACAAATTTATCAAATTCTCTATTGTGGTAAAAATATAACTGAAGCGGCAAACACATTACTAAGCCGCGCCCTCAAGGACGAAATTCAATAATATCCTGTTTTTTAATAATTCCAATCGTAAAAAATAGAAACATGCTATGATAGACATATAAAATAGATTTTATTGATGGTTGTATAAGGCAGTCATATTCCAGAAAATTATAGATTCATATCATTCGATTCTTTATGAAACATGGCTGAAATATAAAAGTTTTGGCTTTTGTCTAAGAGCTATCTCTTTTAAGATAAATTATCGTTTCCACTTACACATGTTTATGTAATGTAATGAACAAGATATTTTTATTGTCTCTTAAATTCATCTCACAATGATATTTGCAAACAGAATAGTACAAGACTCATTAGGTAGAAGCATCTTATTTATGTAACGTATAAGCTAAGAATATCGGGGCAGGGATATTGTGAATCTCTGTTTTTGTAATTCTTTAAAACAAGAAGACAATCTAATTTGGGAAGAAGATGAAATTTTAAAGCTGAAAATCTGTTCCCATTTCTACAATCATTTTTAAATTCAGTTTTACGCTATCTAAAGCAATATCTTTTAAATAATGGAGATTATCTCACACCTTTATTTTTCTCATTTTCTAATGAAAGCATTTTTCTGATGTGTCAGGTAAAATAGAACGTCCAAAAAAACACGATTGCTGTTATATATTCACGTGCTTGTTTTAAAGAGACCTCTCTTAAAAATCCTAAGTCCAATTTGCGACGGTGACTGTGAATAGTGTAACCGATAAAGCTATTGTGCACATCCCCATCTTTATGTTTATGAAGGAGGAAGCCGAGCATCATTACTCCCCAATGTTGAAACAGCTCTTGGCACTTGAAGCTGTTCAGTAGAGATATTTAAGCCTTTTATTTTCTCACATGTCAATTCTGTTTTTTATATGCAAGAAATGATTTTTGGAATTATAACTTTGAAAGTCTAAGATTGAAAAAATGTTATTGTACTTGTTTGTGACTGTCAGTTAAACTGAAAAATAATGTGATTATAAAGATAAAAAATTGATTTATATAAATAATTCATTTTATTTTTGTATTGAGTTAATTAAAAATATATGTTTGCTTGTCACAAGCGGGTTAGTATGTGGATAAAAATTATTAAAGATACTTCTAATGAATCATCTCAAGTGTCAAGGGTTGTTTCAATATTAGAACATGGCAAGTAAAATGACGGTGTCGGTTTGTCATCTGTATAAACATTAAAATGGTGGTAAAAAAAGGATTTTATGTACTTCACAAGGATTTTTTATATGTTCTACAGGTACCATTGTGAAATGGAATGGCGTGCATTGAGAGATATCTTTAAAAAATGCATGAAGGAGAAACAGCTATAGTGTTTTTGGGTGTTCTATTTTACCTGACACATCAGAGCAATGCTTTCATTAAAGAACAATAGTAAGATTAATGATTGATTTCTTTACGCCTTCATATTCATCCTAAATTAGATTGTATTTGCGTTTCAAGAATAAATCAAACGGTAGGAATATTTTTTTCAATTTGCTACACAAAAGCTGAAACTAAGGGTTTTAATAATTCTCTAATCTCTGTTTCAAACTGCGGTGGCATGAGGGTTGGATATTGATTTATAAGCAATGGCAAAAGCGTATGCTTTAGTAAGGTAAATAACGTCATAAAATACACACTTTATCAACCATGGATTGAAGAAATATTCCGGCTTTTATAAAATATTTTGCGAAACAAGGCATCGTACATCTGGTTTTGTATTGACTTATTCTTACAAACATTTGCACATATTCCTTACGTCATATTATTATAAGTCAATACACTATTATATAGCTGAGAAAGTACTCAATACCCGATTAAAGCACTATGTACATGATTGATTTTCTTTTTTAGTGCAATGAAATAAATTTTATTCTTCTTGGGAATCGTCACTTTTTTTCAGTTCTTCAAGTATTGGCATAGACATGATGTTATAGCCTGAATCAACATAATGGATTTCACCTGTAACACCTGATGATAAGTCAGAGAGTAGATAAAGAGCAGATTTTCCAATTTCATGAATATCTACGGTACGCCGTAATGGGGCATTACGGCGTTGATGTGAAAATATTGCCCGTGCAGCTGCAATACCATTACCTGCTAAAGTTCTAACAGGACCAGCGGAAATCGCATTGACACGAATATTTTGAGGACCAAAGTCCGCTGCTAAATAACGTACCATAGCTTCTAAAGCTGCTTTAGCAACACCCATGATGTTATAATTAGGCACAACTTGCTGTGAAGCACCATAGGTAAGAGTTAAAAGTGCTCCTCCATTCGGCATAAGCTTACCCGCGCGCTGGGCAATTTCAGTAAAGGAATAAGCTGAAATAACCATCGTGCGTTGAAAGTTTTCACGTGTTGTAACATCAACGTAACGCCCTTTTAGTTGAGTTTTATCTGAAAAACCAATGGCATGGACAATAAAATCAATTGTTTTCCATTCTTTTTCAAGTTGCTCAAAGACGTAATCAATATTTTCACTTTTTTCAACGTCACACTCTAGCACTAATTTGCAGCCAAGTTTATCTGCTAGGGGATGAACACGTTTTCCAAAAGCATTTCCTTGATAAGTCAACGCTAATTCCGCTCCTGCTTGTGCGAGCTGACAGGCAATGCCCCAAGCAATTGAATGGTCATTCGCAATTCCCATAATAAGGCCGCGTTTGCCCTCCATCAAACCTTTCATATTATTCTCCGTAAGACCGTACTTTTTTCAATTACTAAGAGCTTTTGTTTATACATAACGTTGGAAAACAAGCGTTGCATTGGTACCGCCAAAGCCAAAAGTATTCGACAATACGGTATTCAGTTGTTGATGATCACGTCGTTCACGAACGATTGGCATATCAGCAAAAGCTGGATCAAGTTCTTCAATATGGGCACTTTCACAAATAAAATTATGATTCATCATTAACAATGTATAGATTGCTTCGTGAACACCTGCTGCTCCCAAGGAATGTCCTGTTAGAGACTTGGTAGCGGAAATGGGGGGGCATTGATCACCTGCTCCAAAGACACGACGGATAGCTTCTATCTCAGGAGGATCACCAACAGGAGTTGCTGTCGCATGGGGATTGATATAATCAATTTTATTATTGATTGTTGCAAGAGCCATGCGCATGCACCGCTCTGCTCCCTCTCCTGATGGGGCAACCATATCATGTCCATCGGATGTCGCACCGTATCCAACGATTTCTCCGTAGATTTTTGCACCACGTGCTTTAGCAAGTTCTAAATCTTCAAGGACTAAAACGCCAGCCCCTCCAGCAATGACAAAACCATCACGATTAACATCATAAGCACGTGAAGCTTTGTGAGGGGTGTCATTATATCTGCTGGACATAGCACCCATGGCATCGAATAAAACAGATAGTGTCCAATCCAAATCTTCACAGCCTCCGGCAAAGATGCGCTTCTGTTTACCATATTGAATCATTTCGTAAGCATTACCAATACAATGATTGGAGGTAGCACAAGCTGAAGAGATTGAATAATTGATCCCCTTTATTTTAAAGAAAGTTGCTAATGTTGCAGATGCTGTAGAACTCATCGCTTTAGGGACAACAAAAGGTCCAACACGTTTTGGGCCTTTTTGGCGTGTAATGTCAGCAGCTTCTACGATTGAATGTGTTGAAGCACCTCCAGAACCCATAATAATACCCGTGTGTTCGTTCGATACTTCATGCGGTTCTAGACCCGCATCAGCAATTGCTTGATCCATGGCGATATGATTCCATGCTGTTCCACGCCCATGAAAACGTAGAGCACGTCGATCTACGAGTTCTTCTATATTAATATCGGGCTTGCCATAAACTCTGCTACGAAAGCCTAATTCAGCATATTGAGGTGCGTAAGAAATTCCGGATTTTGCTTCACGTAAACTGGTTAAAACAGCTCCAGGGTTATTTCCAATTGCGGAGACAATTCCCATTCCGGTTACAACAACTCGACGCATTCATACCTCCTCGTTCCATACAGAATAGTGAAAAGTTCTTTCTGACGGAAATAACGTTCAATCTTCTTTGAATAAAGCAACGCGTAAATCGTTCGCCTTATAAATAGTCTCTCCATCTGCTTTTAGCCACCCATCAGCTATTCCTAAGACTAAATTTCCACGTCGAATACGCTTAAAATCTATTTCATATTCAAGAATTTTGGTTTGTGGAGTTACCATCCCTGATAACTTTACTTCACCTGTTGATATTGCTCTTCCTTTACCTGGTTCGCCTAGCCAACCAAGAAAAAAACCTGTTAATTGCCACATACCATCCAGTCCGAGACATCCTGGCATGACGGGATCGCCTATAAAGTGACAATTAAAGAACCACATGTCTGGTGTAATGTCAAATTCGGCGCGAACCATTCCTTTATCGTATTTACCATCAGTTTCACTAATTTGAGTGATTCGATGAATCATCAACATTGGCGGTGCTGGCAATTGCGCATTACCTCTACCAAACATTTCGCCGCGAGCGCAGCTTAGAAGCTCTTCATATGTGTAGCGAGACTTTTGTTCAGCCATTGTTACTCCATTTATTTGCATATATCTTTAATTTCTGCGCTTTTCCCAACCTACTTTTAGAGCAAATTTTAAAGAGAGGGAAATGATTTTATATCATTTTTAATGACAAAAGCCTTTTTTTATGTATTCTACATAGGTAATTATTTAAAAATGGAATACAAGATTACACCATACTATTCCCATTTTTTTGTATTTTGATCTTATTTAGCAGGAATGTATTTGGGTTTGTAATTATGTCAGTGAGTGCAGACAATTTAGATATGAATGAAGAGCAGCAGTTCACAAAAGAGTGTGGAAAAATTGTGCAATATTATTCCATTTCTATGTTAGAAAAACGTTTGCGTCAAAATGGTCTGCGTCCAACACGTCAGCGGTTGGAACTTGCACATATGATTTTTTCTCAAGGAAATCGTCATATTACTGCTGAAGAGCTCTATGAGGAAGCGATGAAGGCAGGTGTACCTGTATCTTTAGCAACGGTTTATAATACGCTTCATCAATTTACGGAAGCGGGATTATTACGGATTATTGCCGTAGAAGGCTCAAAAACTTGGTTTGATACAAATACCTCTGATCACTACCATTTTTATATAGAAGGTGAAAATCGTATTCTTGATATTCCTTACAATTTGGAAGAATCTCCCATTATTAGAAATTTGCCTAAGCCACCAGAAGGTATGGAAATTTCACATGTTGATTTAATCGTGCGATTGAAACCAAAAAATCAATCTTGTGATAGGCAGTGAGGATATTCAATGAGGAATAAAAATTAAACTTGTTGAGTTTGATTATTCACCAGCCTTTTACTTTTACTTTTTCATCAGGATAGATTCCCCATAACTGGGGTTGTTGAAGCCATCCGCGTGTATTATTAATGTTTAATTCGCACCATTGTCCATCACATTGGCGGATATTACCAATGACATTAGGTTCTACTTCTGCCACAAGTTCTGCGTTGTCGGTGGGATTTTTTCGTAGCATTAGTCTTTTAGTTTTATCTTTTTGCCATGGAATAGTTATAGCAGTTCGCTTTCCCGATAAAAGCGATTGATACACCCACCCCTCATCGCCTTCGGCATCACGAATTTTGCGCCATTGATCATATTCTTGAATGATTTCAATAGGTAAGCCCTTCTTTTTGTAGGTAAAAATGATAGAATAGTTGCTTCCTGGTCCGACGCGTACATTAACGCTGGTGGGTTTAATCGAAGCAAATCGCGGAAGTGGTAAACCACTGGGCCCTAAATTTTGATTAAATGTTTGTGCATGCAACAAATGAGGTGAAACTAATACAATGACTGTTGCTATTAAGATACATGATGCGAGTATTGAAACGCGAAACAAACGAGAATTTTGCACACCGAACTCCTTTATTTCATCATATATTGGAAATTTAAAATCTGAAAGATAAGACTGGAAACTGATAAAAAGTATGACACACTGCTCGTTAAAGAGATCTAAACGATGAGAAAATTGCTACAAAAATATCAAAATAAGGAAAACAAAAGCTTGTATCTCTTTTCTGGGTTTATTTTTCGAAATAAAAATATAGGTATACATATTATGAACAAAAAACTGTTCAGTGAAGGGGTTATTGTATAGCTTGAAAAGAAATTTTAAATGAACCAAATAATACGATGAATGAAACATTTAAGCGTAAAAATATGAGCAACATTATAGAGTAGATTGATATATGAAGGGCTAACAGAACACTTTTTCGTGATAATCCATTTTATAAAATTTGCTATAATCTTATGCCATGATAATGCTTATCCGTATTAGTAGATAAGCTGGCTCCATTGTTCTATTTACCAGCTTTCAATGTTATGCAGTTCCTATTATTTATGGTGTTCATAGGAAGCCTTTTTGTTTTTTCTTAAATAGCTTTTATTCTATTTGCGTACGAATCCCGCTTATGATGTACAAGAAAATAATCTTCATTGATTCAATATGAGAAGGTGTTGAGAAATTTTATGTTATTAAGAATTATTACTTAATATGAAAAATGATTACTTATAATAAAAAATCTCCGCGTTAAAAACTTTAACTCGTTATTTAAATTTTAAAAACATTTCCATCAAAAATGGTAATAAAAGGCACATTCATCCATATTAAAAAACAGTGTTTTCTCTGTTTATTATCAATTTTCTTTTCTCTAACTCAGTATAGAAGAAAGTTGAATGAAATAGAAAGGCTTATTCGATACACTGATGAGGGTAATTACATAAGTGATGAATAGAAGAATTTTATCAAGAAAAAAGAATCTGTAGTGCAGTGGTTGAAATTCGTCATCCTTTAGAGAGACAGAATCAAGGGATATAAAAGTTATGGAATTATATCGTTTTGTTACATAACTGAAGGTAAAGAGGATTATGCATTTAATATCATATACTTACACACAATCGCATATGGCGATAGTTGTTTTTGTTTTGTAAAAAGACCTAGGATGATCGAAAGATGTAGAATATTTAATGACAAAAAAGAAATTCATCATGAAATTTATACATAAGAAGCGGTTATTTAAGAGATATCCAGAAGGAAAAAATTATAGCGAGAAGTGATAATAAAACATCCCGCACTCAATTTACATAGGAAAAAGTCGCTTAAATATCTAAAGTGTAGTTTGTTATCTATTTTTTGAAATATAAGAGTGAAATAAAAACCACCTCTATGATAGAAACCTTATTATTTTCAAATAACTAACATATTAGATAACATTGTATATAAAAAAATACACACACGCAATTCATCGCAATCGCCTATGAAGATAAAATTTTCTAGTAGCTTACTATCTATTGCTTATGCAATTATATAATATCATAAAGTATATTACTTTACCGCAACAGTTCGTCCGTTACTAACAAAACCTTCTCTTTGTGCACGCTTACGAGCAAGCTTGCGTGTACGACGAATAGCTTCAGCTTTTTCACGAGCACGCTTCTCAGATGGCTTCTCATAATAACTACGCATTTTCATTTCACGGAAGATACCTTCACGCTGCATCTTTTTTTTCAACGCGCGGAGCGCTTGATCAACATTATTATCACGAACGAGTACTTGCACTATTTATCCTGCTTTTTTCAGTGTCACAAATAATAGGAAAACCTACGTCCTTTTAAAGGCATATCCAAAAGGACAGAAACTTATACCATATAAATAAGACATTTGTCTATATCGCTTTTAAAAATTCTATTTTTTTTGTAATAAAATGCTTTTTATAATGAATGATAGATTTCATGATTATAAACTTATGAAAGTCCTTGTATTTGATCATTTTCGTCAAGATGAATTTTTTCAGCCGTGGGATAATGGGGTAGTCCCGGCATGGTCATAACATCTCCACAAATGACAACAATAAAGCCGGCTCCCGCACAGAGACGAACTTCTCGTATGGGAATTTCAAAATCAACAGGAGCTCCGTATTGCTTGGGATCAGAAGAAAAAGAATAAGGTGTTTTGGCCATACAAATAGGGTAGACGCCAAAACCTTCTTTTTCCCAAGTTTCAAGTTGTTTGAGAATAGGGGCTGAGATGATGGCGCCACGTCCACCGTATAGCTTTGTTATAATACAATTAATTTTTTGAACGAGTGGAATATCATCTTGATAGAGAACTTTAAAATCAGAATCGTGCTTTTCAATCAAGGTAACGAGTTCTTGTGCAAGTTCTATAGCGCCTTTTCCACCTTGTTCCCAATGCTTACAGATAATAGCTTTGTGTCCAGTTGTTGCAACTATTTTTTGTAATGTTTTTATTTCAGCATCGCTATCGCTGTCAAAATGATTGATAGCCACAACACAAGGAATACCGTAGTGCTTCATATTTTTTATGTGTCGTAAAAGATTGGCAGCTCCTTTTTCTAAAGCGGTGATATTTTCTTCTGTCAGGTTATTTTTATCCAGACCACCATTCATTTTTAATGCACGAATAGTTGCGACGATCACTGTAGCATTTGGTACAATACCTGCTTGCCTACATTTGATATTGAAGAACTTTTCTGCTCCAAGATCTGCTCCAAACCCTGCTTCTGTGACAACATAATCAGCAAGTTTTAAAGCAGTTTTTGTTGCTATAACTGAATTGCAACCATGAGCAATGTTGGCAAAAGGTCCTCCATGAACGAGAACAGGATTATTTTCAATTGTCTGTACGAGATTGGGTTGTATAGCATCTTTGAGAAGAACTGCCATTGCACCTTCCGCATTGAGATCAGCAACGGTGATGGGCGTTTTATCATAACGATAAGCAACAATAATTTTTTTGAGTCTTTGTGTAAGGTTTTCTAAATTTTCAGAGAGACAAAGAAGCGCCATAATTTCTGATGCAACAGTAATATCAAAACCTGTTTGGCGTGGAAAACCATTTGTTATGCCCCCCAATGAAATGACAATATCGCGCAATACACGGTCATTCATATCAAGAACGCGTTTCCAAACAATGCGACGTGGATCAATGTTTAGAGTATTTCCCCAATAAAGATGATTATCTATCATTGCGGCAAGAAGATTATGAGCAGATGTAATAGCATGAAAATCACCGGTAAAATGTAAATTAAGGTCATCCATTGGAATGACTTGTGCATAACCACCACCAGCAGCACCACCTTTTACACCAAAACAGGGACCTAAAGATGGTTCTCTCAAGGTAGCTATTGTTTTTTTACCAATAAGATTAAGAGCATCACTTAGTCCAACAGTTGTTGTTGTTTTGCCTTCTCCGGCAGGTGTGGGATTGATAGCTGTGACAAGGATAAGTTTACCATCTGGATTTTTATTAAGCGATTTTATGTATTCAGAAGAAATTTTAGCTTTATCATGACCATAGGGAATGAGATTTTCATGTGAGATACCAATTTTTTGTGCAATTTCAATAATATGTTGCTTTTTAGCAGTGCGAGCAATTTCAATATCAGTTTTAGGCATGGAAAAATTCTTTAAATTCAGCTTTTATTAATGTTTGGGATCTGTACCCCATGGATTAATTAGAAAAATTCATAAAGAACAGAAAAATATTAAGATATCATAGAAATCGTTGATATGCCATGCAAGAGATAATGCTAAAGAAGCACAAGAAGAGTTTTATTGTTTTTTAGGAAAAAGAATCACTTTGCTTTTAAGCAGTAAAAATACGTTTAATTCAATTAAAAATATTACAAAAAGAAGCTGTGGTTTGCAACAAATGCTGATGATATTAATGGATACCATAAGTGTTTCATAGTAGTACGTTTGAGAAGTAGTTTATTTATTCTTTCCAACAACACACTGAAAAAGTTTCACATGGTGGTAAACCGGAATTTATGGCGGCACATCTGAAGTCCCTCTTAAGATGGGACTGCTAGGAATAAAATATCCAGAAACATCCAGTTATGAAACAATTAGAAATAAGCACGTAAAAAATTACCTAACTGAGTAGAGAGTATAATCCGGAAGAGACCAAAAACAAGCGCATAGATTGAAAAAAGAAAACAACAACATACGCTACTCATGCAATCGCTACGATTATAAGCTAATAAAAGCACCTTAGAGCTGAATTGAAGGACTCATAACATCTTATTCTAGCAAAATGGCTAAAGAAACGACTCACAACAGAATGAAATAACAAAATACAAAGATAGGTAAAAATAAATCACAAAATAAAGAATTTAAAAAGTCTGACTTTATAAGTAAGATATTGATAGATGGCGCACCCGAAGAGATTCGAACTCCTGACCCCCAGATTCGTAGTCTGGTGCTCTATCCAGCTGAGCTACGGGTGCATACATTTCAATTTTTTACATTGTCTAAGACAAAGGGTTCCTAATCGTTTCATTAAAGAAATGCAAGTGAAACTTGAGTCGTCATAAAAAAAATCTCTCTTTTTTTATGATATATTTTAAAAAAGGATATAATATATTATGGCTTCAGTTGGTTTTGATATGAACATTTTTTTGTCATGACCATACAAAGCAATATGAACGATAGTTAACTTGACGTTTTAATCTATGAAAGATAGTCAAGCAGAGATGAGATGTGTTTTTTGCGGTGGGGATAAGATATACACACCCGCTGTTGGGTTTTTGTGTAAAACGCCGGTATTACTGTTGAAAACTATTTCAGATGAACATGACACAGCAAGGGCGGATGTATGGCGTTATTAAAAAAGAGCTTTCCATTAGTGTTTTTAATCGTTGTTTTAACGGTTACTTATTGGGCTGGAAAAAAGAGTGCAGACCAACCCATTTCTATGGTGGATAAAACAAGAGTATCGGATAAAGCTTCAAATGAAAAAATGGGAAGGCCACCGGTAAAGGTTGTCGTTGATCTTGTAAAAATTCAAGATTTTTATGAACAACTTAACGTTCTTGGGAGTGGACAAGCACTTGCAGAAGTCGAGCTTACCCCTTTATCTCCAGGTGTTATTGATAAGCTTTTTGTGTCAGCGGGTACAAAAGTACAAGTAGGTGATGTGATTGCAAAGCTTGATTCTAAAAAAGAGGAAATAGCGGCTGCAAAAGCAAAAGTACAACGTGATAATAATGCGTTAACGCTTTCGCGTATTCTTAAGTTACGTGCCAGCAATACAGCAACGGAAGTTCAAGAAATTACAGCACGCTTAGAGTTGGATAACGCAAATTTAGTTTTGCGTAATGCTGAATTAGATCTCGATCGGCGAACAATTCGTGCACCGATTCCTGGAGTTGTTGGTATTTTGCCCGTTGATGCAGGGAATAACGTGACCCTTAATACTGTAATAGGCCGTATTGAGAATAGAGAACGTATTTTGGTCGATATATGGGCCCCTGAACGGTATGTGTCGCGCATCCATAAAGGAGATGAGGTAACGGCAACGTTAATCGCGCAGCCAGATAGATCTTTTGTTGGTCATATTTATGCGATTGATAATATCGTTGATCCAGAAAGTCGCACACTTCATGCTCAGGTTGAAATCAATAATGAAAAAGATACGCTCATGTCTGGTATGTCTTTTTCTGTTGCCTTGCAATTTCATGGTGGTTCTTTTCCTGTCGTTAATCCTCTTGCAGTTCAATGGAATAGTAAAGGGTCATTCGTTTGGCGTGTGAGAGAAGGGAAAGTAGAGGCTATACCCGTATCAATTATTCAGCATAAAGCAGATCAAGTTTTCGTAAAAGCACCCCTAGAAAATGGTGATCAAGTTGTCATTCAAGGAGTACAAATGCTTTATCCAGGAAGTAAAGTAATGATTGATGACCCAAAGTCTCATCAACAGCAATTACCAGTAGTTTACGGAACGGATATACAATGAGCCAAGAATTGAGCACAAAACAGCCGATGTCACAGGTCGAGCAAGGTGGTCTCATTACCTTATTTATTCGCAGACCGGTTTTTACTTTTGTTTTAAATGCTATGATCATCATTGCAGGATTTGCAGCATGGTTAAATGTTGATGTAAGAGAATTACCCGATGTTGATACTCCCGTAACAACGATTGTGACGGTGTTTTCAGGTGCGTCGGCAGAAACAATTGATCGTGAAGTTACAAAAATTATAGAAGATGCTGTTTCTCGTGTTTCAGGTGTTAAGACGATTTCTTCAACGTCTTCTTTTGGGCGCTCCCGTGTGCAGATTAATTTTAATGTTGGTGTTGATTTGAATGTTGCAGCATCTGATATTCGTGATGCTCTCTCCCGTATTACCTATTCTTTACCGAAAGATGCGGATTCGCCTTTGATTATTAAAGCAGATTCGAATGCTGCTGCCATGATGTATTTGGTTGTGACGTCACCAACAATGAGTGTTGATGATTTAACCACGATTGTAAACGATCAGATTGTTGATGCAATTTCTGCTGTTGATGGTGTTGGTGATGTACAGGTCGATAGTGCTCGCACAAAGATTTTTCAGATTGATATAGATCAAGCAAAACTTGCCAGTTATGGATTAACTGTAGCAGATATTTCACGTGTTCTTGCTGATATGACAACGGATGTGCCAGTAGGATCATTACGCAATTCTAAACAAACTTTAGTTGTGCGTGCTACTGCACGTTTAACAACACCAGAATCTTTTGAACAAGTTGTTTTAAAGCCTCGTGTGCATCTTGGTGATGTTGCGCATGTTACTTTATCGCCGGATATAGAAACGGTTATTCTTCGTATTAATGGAAAGACAGGTATTGGATTAGGGATTGTGCGTAAAGCACAATCCAACACTCTTAATATTTCTGAAGGTGTGAGAGCCGTTGTTGATAATCTCAAAAGTATTGTTCCTTCTTCTGTACATATAGACGTTATTAATGACGATGCAATTTTTATTAAAAGCGCTCTTCATGAGGTTGAAGTTGCGTTGGTTATTGCTATTTTGAGTGTTATCTTAGTCATTTTTCTTTTTCTCAGAGACATTCGTGCAACACTGATACCTGCTGTATCTCTTCCTGTCGCTTTGATTGGTACCATTGCAGCTATTTATCTTGTAGGATTTTCATTGAATATTCTCACATTTTTAGGACTTGTTTTAGCAACAGGGCTTGTTGTGGATGATGCTATTGTTGTTCTTGAGAATATTGTTCGGTGGCGCAACATGGGTTTAGGGTCTAGGGCTGCGGCGGTGATAGGAACACGTGAAGTATTTTTTGCTGTTTTAGCAACAACATTGACTTTAGTGGCTGTGTTTGTTCCTATTTCCTTTCTTCCTGGGCAAGTTGGAGGTCTTTTTAGAGAATTTGGTTTTGTTTTGGCAATTTCTATTTTGCTTTCTTCAGTTGTTGCCTTAACGCTTTGTCCCATGTTGGCTTCGCGTTTTCTCAAAGAACATATTGAGGAGAAAGAGGAAGAGTCCCATCATTTTGCTTTTTTATATAAATTAGGTACTTTTTTTCATAAGGCATATACTTACAGTTTGCATAAGTGTTTAGAAAAGCCTTGGGCTGTTGTTTTTGCTTCACTTATTTTTGCGGGTCTTTGTGTTGGAGGCTATACGAAGCTACAACAGGAATTAACGCCAGCAGAAGACAGAGCTGTGATCTTTTTGGTTATTAATGGACCACAAGGTATTTCAACACAATATTTGAACGAGCAAATAGAGCAAATTGAAGCAAGTCTACAGCCATTACGTGATGCAGGGGAGATTGCTAACAGTTACTCTATTGCGGGTGCTGGCGGTTCACCCAATACTGCTTTTTTAATTTTATTGCTTTCATCTTGGGATAAACGTTTACGGAGTCAGCAAGAAATCGTGAAAGATATTAATGAAAAAGTTAAACAGTTTCCCGCAGTTTTTGTGTTTGCTGCGCAGGGAAATTCTTTGGGTGTGAGAGGAACTGGGCAAGGATTACAGTTTGCAATTCTTGGCAATGATTATGCAACATTACAACCCATTGCTGATAAGCTGGTGAGTACTTTACAAGATGATCCGCGTTTTATTCGCCCACGCCTTACTGTTGATGCAACACAACCGCAATTTTTCATTGAAATCAACCGAAAAAAAGCCTCCGATTTAGGGATTGATATCACCAATTTGGGCGATACATTACAAGCAATGTTGGATGGTAAAAAGATTGGTTCTATTAACGTGGATGATCATTCTTACGATGTTAAATTGATGTCGCGTAAAAATTCTATGAAGAGTCCTAATGATTTAGAAAACATTTTTTTAAAGACCAAAGACAATCGATATGTTCCTTTATCGGTTATTGCGCGTTTACATGAAAAAGCTATCTCTCCCCAATTAAAACGGGAAAAACGCATGAGTGCTGTTATTTTAAGCGCAAATCTTGCTCCGGGTATTGCTTTAGGGGAAGCTTACCAAACGGTACAGAAAATTGCTTCTCCTTTGTTATCGAAAGGGACCTATGTAGTTCCCTTAGGGGAAGCTGAAACACTTAATGAAACATCCTCCAGTTTTATGATTGTTTTTGGCATTGCCTTTTTGATTATTTTATTGATTTTGGCTGCTCAGTTTGAAAGCTTTATTTCAGGATTTATTATCATGGCCACTGTCCCATTAGGGATTGGTTGTGCTGTAATTGCTATGCTATTGAGTGGTGTGAGTCTGAATATTTACAGCCAAATTGGATTAATTTTGTTAATTGGTGTTATGGCAAAAAATGGTATTCTTATTGTTGAATTTGCAGATCAATTACGTGATCAGGGAAGAAGCGTGCGTGAAGCCGTAGAAGAAGCAGCAAACATTCGCCTTCGTCCAGTTTGTATGACAATGATTTGTGCCATTTTAGGAGGTATTCCTTTGGTTTTAGCCAAAGGTGCTGGCGCAGAGGCGCGTATAGCTTTAGGTTGGGTTATCGTGGGTGGCTTAGGTTTAGCAACTATTTTTACGCTTTATGTCACACCGGTTGTTTATCTTTTTTTAGGGCGTTTTATAAGACCAAAAGCAGAAGAAGATTTACGTTTAACAAAAGAACTCAATCAAGTTAAATGACGTATATGATAGAAAAGATTTGAAAGTTTATTCTTGTAAAAATATCATTTTCGGATCTTATCCTTTTATTTTGTATATTCTTTCATTTTTATGTGAGCAGTAAAAATAGCGAGCAATAAAGGAGGTGTTTTCTGCTTTGTTATTGTTTGGGCATAGATTTCATTATCAATAACCGTATAGGATAAGCTTATGGGAGATAGCTTTTCGATTCGAAATGAAATGGCTTTTGAAGCCACATTAAAAGCTTTAAGAAACCATGCTGCAAAGGATGGGGTCTATGATATTCGTCGGCATTTTGTAGAAGATGAACAGCGTTTTTCCCATTTTTCTCTCAGACTTGATGATCTTCTTTTCGATTTTTCAAAATGTGGTGTGACATTTAAAACATTGCAACTTCTAGATGATTTAGCGGTCGCAGCAGATGTGTTAGGCCGGCGTGATGCAATGTTTTCTGGTAAGGCGATTAATACAACTGAAAAACGCTCAGTTCTTCATATTGCATTACGTTTACCTGCTGATGAAATTTTCATGTTGGATGGTCATAATCTTATTCGCGATATTCAAGACGTCCTTGACGATATGGAAAGATTTTCTGAAAAGGTGCGTGATGGAAGCTATAAGGGAAGCAGTGGCGAGAGAATAAGTGATATTGTCAATATTGGTATTGGTGGTTCTGATCTTGGTCCTGCAATGGTCACGTATGCTTTAAAACCTTATCATGATGGTCCACAGTGTCATTTTGTTTCGAATGCTGACAGTGCCCATATTTCTGATACTCTCTCTATTTTGAATCCAGCAACAACGCTGTTTGTCATTGCTTCTAAAACTTTTACAACGGCTGAAACAATGGTCAATGCTCAAGTTGCACGTCAGTGGATTTGTTCACATTTAGGAGAAGAAGCCGTTTGTACGCATTTTGTTGCTGTTTCAAGTGCGCTTGATAAAGTGGCAGAATTTGGCATAGATTCCACAAGAGTTTTTAAATTTTGGAATTGGGTTGGAGGACGTTATTCAATTTGGTCAGCCATTGGACTTGTTGTTATGTTTGCAGTAGGTGGTGGAAATTTTCGCCAATTTCTCAATGGTGCTTTGCAAATGGATCAACATTTTAAAACTATGTCTTTGCATAAAAATATTCCTATTCGTTTTGCTCTTTTAGGATTCTGGCATCGTGTTATTTGTGGTTATTCATCACGTTCGATCATTCCTTATGCACAGCGTTTAATACATTTTCCAGCTTATTTACAACAGCTTGATATGGAATCAAATGGTAAGCAAGTCTCGCTGGATGGAAAACCATTAAGTTTTTCAAGTGGTCCAATTGTTTGGGGGGATTCAGGAACAAATAGTCAACATGCTTTTTTTCAGCTTCTGCATCAAGGAACAGATATTATTCCTGTAGAATTTATTTTATTTATAAAAGGGCATGAGAAAAAATTACATTCTATGTATGAGATGTTGCTAGCAAACGGTTTAGCACAATCAAAAGCCTTGATGAAGGGGCGTAGTCTTGAAGATGCTCGGCATATCTTGATAAAAAATGGAGTTGATGAGGGTGAAGCAGACCATTTAGCACGTCATAGAAGTTTTAAAGGAAACCGTCCCAGCATTACGCTGGTTCAAGATTCATTAACACCTTTTGCACTCGGTCGTCTTATTGCGCTTTATGAACATCGCACTTTTGTTGAAGGGATTTTAATGAATATTAATTCATTTGATCAATGGGGTGTTGAACTTGGTAAAGAATTAGCAAACGAGTTACTACCAATTCTTCGTGGAGAAAGTAAAGCGGATAATCGTGATAGTTCAACATTAGGGTTGCTAGCACATATTCAAGCAAGACGTGCAAAATAAATATAATTTTACAGTAGGTTTTGTACTAACTAAGCAAAAGTAGAATGAGAGAGAAATATGAGATAATTCTTTAATTTTACTATGCCTTCTCTTATTATCTGGATTAGATTTATGTAACAGAAAATCAAAAAAGTGCAAAAATTGTAAAAATGAGAATTTATTCGCAAAAACGATAAAGACCTTTGAGAGGTCTTTGAAGACCCTTTGAGAACCCCTTAAAAACTCTTTGAAAAAAATAAATTGGTACAAAACCTAGTGTCAAAATATACAAAACCCGCTGGCAAGCTACAGCTACAACCGGAAAGCTAGGATTAAAGACAGTTTTAATAATATCGCTTTATAAACTGTGGCGGAGAGAGAGGGATTTGAACCCCCGATAGAGTTGCCCCTATGCCGCATTTCGAGTGCGGTGCTTTCAACCACTCAGCCATCTCTCCATAATAAAGTGAAACAAAAATCGGCACTATTTGAGTGTATAAGGGGTAGATAACCTTCAATTGTTTTTGGTACAACCTTTTTTTCTTTTTTATGGGACTTTATTGACAGAGAATAGAAATTCCTTCATATATACAAAATATAAGCGTGGGGAAATCTGCGCATATTTGTGTTGAAGAAGGTTTTATCCTTCTTTGGGATCTATTACGACTGATAAAAAGCAGCCTATTTTCCCTTATTTCAAGGCAGAAATTAAATAAGAGCTGGAGTGAACGGAAGGATAAAAAATGTTCGCAGTCATTAAAACTGGTGGTAAGCAATACCGCATTGTTGCTAATCAAGTGGTAAAAGTTGAAAAAGTTAGTGGAAATGCGGGTGATGTGGTTGAATTCAATGACATATTAATGGTTGGGCAAGAAGGTAATGCGGTTATTGGTACCCCTGTCGTTGCTGATGCATTGGTGACAGCTGAGATTTTAGAACAGGCACGTGGGCGCAAGGTTATCGCATTTAAGAAGCGCCGTCGTCAAAATTCTAAACGCACGCGTGGCCATCGTCAAGAATTTACGAGGCTTCGTGTTTTAGAAATTTTAATGGGTGGTTCAAAACCTAAAAAAGTTGCTGCGAAACCTATAAAAGAAGAAGAAACTACACCAAAAGAAACAAAAGCTGCTGCTTCTGTTGAGAAGACGGCTAAAAAAACGGTTGAAAAAAAGACTGCGTCGCAGAAGAAAGCATCTGTAGCATCAAAGAGTAAGAAAGATTAAAGGAGAGCGTCTATGGCACATAAAAAAGCTGGTGGTTCCTCGCGTAATGGTCGTGATTCAGAATCGAAACGTCTAGGCGTTAAAAAATTTGGTGGTGAAACCGTTATTGCCGGAAATATTATTATTCGCCAGCGTGGTACACGTTGGCATCCTGGAAACAATGTCGGCATTGGAAAAGACCATACGCTTTTTGCATTATCAAATGGAAAGGTTTCTTTTCAACGCAAAGCGGGTAATCGTTCCTATGTTTCAGTCATTCCTATGGTGGAGGCAGCAGAGTAATCTGTAACACTCTCTAGCCATCAACGGGATTTCATTGAATTGTAGTTGTGGTTTTATAAGTATTCAAAGGGAAAGATGAATCTCATCTTTCCCTTTTTGCGTTGGTACTATAATAAATGTAGAAGATAAAAAGGTAGAATCGGGGAAATGGCTTTTCTCAATGAGGGAAAAAGTTTGTGCGCTGTTATGTTAGTATTTAAGTACTGAACATATTGATATTATGATAGAGTTTGTTGATAAGTTTCTGTATAATAATCAGTGAGGAGAGACTTTCTTTTTATGTATGAAGAAGCGTCGAGTAATTTCTTATAAGAGAAGCAGTTTGTTTTCAGAAAATTATGAGAAATTTAATGAGAGCATTATTGATGTAATCATTTTGATAAAGATGGATCTTTTTATCGGCATTGTGGTATTGATGAGTTGTCATACTGTTTTTAGGTGGTAGTGTGGGTAGGTGGGGCTATTCATTTAAAAAGACATAGGGATAAAAAATCCATAAGAAGGTAGTCAAAACTACTTTGAAAGTGACGTGCATTAAGGAATTTTCGGTAAATCGAGAGTGAAATTATATTTTTAAGGAGTACGGTGTTTAAAGATATAAAAATAACCAACTTGCAATCAGCGCCCTTCAAGAATATTTTTTCTGATTTCACTATTATTGTGTATTGTTGAAAATAGACAAGCATAAGAGCTAGGGTTAAGGCAATAATTGCTTTTCATTTTTTACTTTATTTATCTTATTTGTAGAGTTTTTCTTGATTTTAGTAGTTGGTGATGGTGCTTGGGGGGGGGATGTCGTACTTTGCAAATGTGCGACAGAGGGCATTGTGTATTTGCGATATTGATTGAAGTAAAGGTGTAGCTTAAAATATATAAATATTATATATCGAGAGTTTGATATCATAAGATGGGTAGCACGGAATTTTAAAGATGATAAGTTGCATGGAGCAATTTGTAATTATGTAATGAACTTATAAAGAGGGATAATAGGTTAAATAAACTTTGAGGAATCAATTAAAATATTAGCTGAAGTTACGGATGATTGGGAAGGATGCTTTCTTGTAGGGAGAATAGTGAAAAGTTATGTTGGATAACTTAGGATAATGAGAGCATTTTGAAAGCATAGTTTTTCAGGTGATTAGTGCTGTAAAAAACGGGGTTTTGTCTTTGTAAAGTAAAAGAGTAAGAGGCGGACTTGTTTATGATGGTTTTAAGCACTTAGGTGGATAATAATATCTAATTGTTTTATCGGTTATATTGAGGTATTTAAGCACCTCACTTAGCTATATTCTGTAAATATAAAGAGAGCTGTGGTGGTATTTATAGCTTGTATTTTGGGAAATGCAGCTTTGAAAAGGAATGTATCAGAGATATTGGTGTTCAAATGTGAGGCAATTTGAATTCATGATGAGATATGAGAAAGCAGAAGCAATGAATGTAGATTTTACTGATGGTGAAATCTTGTCTATAAGATCTGTACAACTTGCAGCTGCTTTTGATCATAAAAATGATGCAATTTATGCTGCTGCTGAATTGCTTGTGCAGGTTGGTGCAGTTGATAAGTGTTATCTGGCAAGTATGCTTGCACGTGAAGAAACAACCAATACTTGGCTTGGAAATGGTATAGCCATTCCTCATGGTATGGCTGAAAATCGTGATTTAATTATCAAGGATGCTGTTGCTGTTATACAGGTGCCTGCTGGTGTTGAGTGGCAGGATGGCAAGAAAGCATATTTGGTTATTGCCATTGCAGCGTGTCCAGATCGCTATAGAGAAATTTGTAAAAAATTGACGTCTCTTTTATTTGATAAAAAACAGCTTGAAGTACTTGCAACAACTATGGACAAACAGCAAATTGTTACAACTTTGTTTGACCAAGAGATGAAGATAGAAAAAACTTTTATTGGTGACCTTTCGGTGTGTCAGGAATGGACTTTAGATTATCCAAGTGGTCTTCATGCACGACCAGCTTCTCTATGGGTTGATTTTGCGAAAAAGGCTCAAAACTCTATCAGAGTTCGCCATGGTCAATATACCGTTGAAATGAAAAATTTGGTTGGTTTATTGCAATTAGGAGCAAAAAACGGTGATGTTCTGATTTTTTCTACAGATGCTACAGAAGGAGCACAACTTCTCAATGATGCCATTGCTATTGCAAAAAAAGTGAGTATTAGTGAAAAATGTCTGATGAGAGCAATGGAATCTCAAACAAAGGCTTTTCATGGTTGGTATCCACGCTCTATGCAAAAAGGCATTTCTGGTGTTGGAGCGAGTTCAGGATTAGCATTTGGTAAGATTTTTGTTTTAAGGCAAAATGATATTTCCATAATAGATCAGCCAATTGATTTTGCAGCTGGTGCAGCATGTCTTGAAAATGCTCTTACAAAAACAAAACATAAAATGGCATCTGTGATTTCTGATATTACAGTGCGTATGGGAGCAGATTCTGCTGCGATTTTTTCTGCGCAAATGGTTTTGCTTGAAGATGAAAATTTAATAGCTCAAGCTTGTCGTTTTATAGCGGAAGGTCATGGTGTCGCTTGGTCTTGGGATAGAGCGGTTCGTCAATTTTCAGATATGTTTTTTAAGGTAGATAATCCTTTGTTAGCAGCACGTGCTGTTAATTTAGTTGATGTTGGTCGACGTGTTTTAGGTGAAATCAATCCATCCTATAGATCGTTCTTTTTAAATGATATTCCACATGGTGTAATTCTGGTTACAAATGACCTTTCTCCTTCTGATGTAGCACAACTTGATTGTACAAGGGTAAAAGGATTAGCAACAGCATGGGGAGGTCCATTATCTCATACAGCTATTTTGGCGCGTACTCTTGGTATTCCAATGGTTGTTGCTGCAGGTGATGATATTTTAGCAATTCAGTCTGATATTCAGGCTATTATTGATGGCGATAACGGGTTTATTTACCTTAATCCTACGCTTGAAGACGTTGAAGATGCTCAAAGGCATATTGATACTGTTGCGCAAAAACGTGTCAGTGAAATAAATGCATGTAGATTACCAGCGCAAACGACAGATGGTCAAAGAATTCGTATCATGGCTAATGTCAACTACGCAAATCAGGTTCCTGTTGCGCTTGATTTAGGGGCTGAAGGTGTTGGACTCATGCGCACGGAATTTTTGTTTTTAGAGAATCCATATATTCCAGATGAAGAGCTACAATTTAATATATATCGGGCGATGATTACAGCTGTAGGAGATAAGCCATTAATTATTCGTGCACTTGATATTGGTGGAGATAAACAGGTTACGCATTTACATTTATCTAAAGAGGACAATCCTTTTTTAGGTGTTCGAGGAACGCGGCTTTTGTTACGTCGACGTGATCTTTTGGTGCCTCAATTACGTGCTTTATATCGAGCGGCAAAAGAGGGTGGAGATCTATGGATTGTGTTTCCGATGGTCATGTCTGTTTCAGAGATTGTCGCTATAAAAAAGATTGCAGAGGAAATCCGCAACGATGTTGATGCACCAAAATTAAAACTTGGTATTATGATCGAAGTTCCAGCAGCGGCCATTATGGCAGATGTATTAAGCGCCCATGTTGATTTTTTTTCAATTGGAACCAATGACCTAACACAGTATACAATGGCTGTTGATCGGCAAAATCCGTACCTTGTGTCTGAAGCTGATAGCCTTGATCCAGCAGTTTTGCGTATGATTTATCAGACTATTCAGGGAGCTGCACAACATAAGTGTTGGGTGAGTGTATGTGGTGGTATGGCTGGAGATCCTTTTGGTGCAATGATTTTGACTGGATTGGGAATTAATGAGCTTTCTATGATATCTTGCGATATTTCTCCAGTAAAGGCGTGTTTACAGACTCATAGTTTTGAAGATATGAAAATTTTAGCACAAAAAGCATTACAATGTGAAACTGCACGAGCTGTACGTGCTCTAAGCAAGGATATAAGGTAATAAAGAACATTAAGGGGAAAGAACGAGCTGCATTTTGCAGACTAATCAGATCTTTAGTGTTGTAAAACATTAATACAGTATATTAATTTATAATGGTAATTTATCGTTTTACATAATGAGAAACCTGAATATTGTAGGGTTTTTTCGTTTTAAATTTCTCTATATTTAATTAATAAAAATTACTCTTTTATACATTACAAGGAGGAGTAATGTATGGATAAAAACACTCTAAGAAAGAATAAATTCCTTTTATGCATTCTCTCAAATAGCAATAGATATTGTAACATTAGGCGACAAATAGCGTGATAGTACTTGGCTTTTACTTTTTATTTAAGGAAAGATGATGTTATCCAATAGATTTTATACCATTCATAGATACCGTATGAGGTAGATGTGGCAAGCTTTAAGAGATGTTTTTTTACAAACGTGTGGATGAGAAAGAAAATAGTATTTTTAGAGTATTCTGTTTTGTGATGAGACCATATCACGCTTAAAGAATGCGATAATCAAAAGTATAAAGTAATACGTAATTTTTTTAAATAATGGAGACTACTTTAGATATTTTGAAAACTGTAAAGCTGAATTTAAAAATATATGGTAAAAATGAAAACAGGTTTGCATTTTTATGATTTTGTATTTGATCAAAATGAGACTATTTTTTCATTTTAGAAAATAAAATATATTCATACATATTAAATTAAAAATGCAAAGTTTTTTTCTGAATTTTATTTTCTTTAGTATCAACTAAATATAGAAGCGTGAAATTGAATAGAGGATTTAGAATAGGGCTTATTATGTAATCCTATGAAAGAGAAAACTGATACCATCACGCTATTTTACAGCTCTCAATGTTGCAAAAATTCGTGCTATTTAAGAAAATGCATAAGAGCCGCTTATCCTCTCTTAAAATGTTCTTCCCCCACATACCATCCCTTCCTATGACGTATAAGTAAGTGATTTTAATTATTTGGTTGTGTAAAACTATGGTCTGTATGCTAATTTTAAGAGAAGTATTTTTTTGTGAAGCAGAAAGTGCGTAAATGAGCATGAAAGTTTATAACTGGTGACAATCTTTTTATTCTCATTATTGTATTCTACAAACCTATCCACGAAAAAAGTTTTTTCTTAAAAAGAAGGGATGTGCTTGTTATTCAACAGATAAAAGCTCTTACTTTAATAAATGAATTTGTTTTTTGGGTTTTGAATGTATAGTTTAGACTTGCACGTTATTTCTTTCTGGGTATAGTGCGAACTTCTGGAGAGGTGGCCGAGTGGTTGAAGGCGCACGCCTGGAACGCGTGTATATGGGAAACCATATCGAGGGTTCGAATCCCTCTCTCTCCGCCATTAATTTAAAACGAACTTTCATATGCTTGATATGACATAGTTTAAAAAGCTCAGCATTTGCAGGATTTTTTATTGTTTGCAATTCACCAGTTCGCGTCGATCTATGCTTATCATTATGTACACCTAGAAATTGCTGTTGAATTTCCATGAATTTTATACTTTTTAAGCTCCTCTCCTCTCGATCTTGAGATAACCTGATCTAGTATAAACGATCTTTTCAAATATCATCACAGGATTTTTGCCATTATCACTAACTTCTGGTAGAGCTTTTAGAATTAATGGTGATCATAGTGCTATTTGCAATTTCGTTGATTAACGCGCTAAATGCGTTTTATCCCACATGAGAGGTAACGAATACCTCAGCTTTTCTCACGCAATGTGTTTATTTAAAATTAATGTCATGAATATTTGTACAAAATTTTTATCTATACGATAATCAAAAAAAGGCTGACGTAATATAATAATTGAACATCATTCATGCGGCGCTTTCTTTTATCTCTAAGCTTTGTATGTAAATAGATAGTCCGTGCAAAATAAATAAAGGGGCGCAAAAGCCTATAAATACACACAGGACGTATAATATAGAAAATGAAAAAAATTTTCCTGCATATAAAAGTACAATAGAGAATAAAGCTGTTATGATGCGTACACTGGCATCGCCTGCCAAAATCACCTCGGCTAAATTTTCACTAGGTGTGATAGCTTGTCCAATTGTTATTCCCGATACCCTAAAATAAAATTGCCCAATACCTAATAAAAATCCCATAATATAAAGGGAATATTGAGTAAAATTTAAATATAAAACAAAAGAGATTGCGATCACGGCAAAAGCCGGTGCCCCCATACAAAAAAACGAATTAAAGATGGAAATTTCCGTAAATAATAAGATGAGATAAGACCATTGATCACAAAACCCAGTGCTGACAAAGCAAAAATAGAATTTTGAATGGCTGTAAATTTTATATTATCTGATGTTATAGAAGCAAGAACAAGTGGCAATAAAACAATAGGCCCCGTATAGAGAGAATTATTCAAAATACGATTAATCGTTAAAAAACGCAACGCAGAAATCCGCCAAAGGCACCTGAACCCAACTCCATAAGCTTTTTGAGATGGCTTTTTTAATAGCTCTTTTGCTCTGTTTAGTTGTTGTATAGACTTTATACGAAACCATAAGCAGGCATTCAAAAGATAGATAAATACAATAAAGGCTATGGCTATTTTGTGCCCCAAATGCGCAATTATAAAATATATAAGCAATGGGGATATAATAACAAAAAACTGACAGCAACTAGTGTAAAATGCAAAAATTCCAGCTTTTTGTTTGGGAGCTGGAATCAGCTGATTCAAGGCACTATTGTTATTTGGGTTATCAGCCCCCATCAAGAGAGAAAGTAAAAAAAATACAAATAAAATAAGTACTGGATTGTTCATAAATAATAAGAAAGACAATAAACAAGCGCCAATAATTTGACTATAAAACCCAATTATAAAGCCTTGATAGTGCGCCAACACGTTTCCCAAACATAAGCCAGAAATTCCAATTGCGATTAAATTAACGACATTTAAAGTAGCAGACGCTTCTCCCGTTGTATCTTGGAATTGTAACAAAGAAAGGCCAATAGATAATACACCACTAGCACAAAAACTCGTCAAACAACCAATCACAATCATAAGAAAAACAGAATTATGCAATAGCCTCCTCCCTCTTAAACAGAGACTCAAGCCATTTTATGATTTTCTCCATTGTCGAATATGGTTCGGTACTAAATTCCAGTTTTTCATAAAAGTTTAGTTCAAATGCGTTATAGGCACTTATTTTTTGAAAGTCATCTGTCAGCATGAATTCTATACTTGGCAACGTTGTACCCATAGATTGAGACAAATAATAGGAAATTACTTTCCAATACATATAGGTACACTCTCTTGCCAAATAATTTTCCAAGGCATATTTCAAGTGACAACCACTTAAAATATATTTCGGACAATGGTGCAACGGATAATAAATACAAATAGCACCGGCTTCATGTCCCAGACAAGAAGAAATATTAATATTTTTATCATTTCATAATATTATAAAAACGCTCAGTGAGCAGATCTTCCAAATTTAGTCTAGTCACAACAAGATTGGTTGCTAATTTTTGAGAAACATGAGACCAAGCCAATCTTACTACTAAAGTTCCAATAACCTTTAAGTCAGATTCTGGATAAGCTTTTTTTAAATTTTCCACCCATATGTCTCTGTGACATATAATAATTGGCTCATCTCGTCTGAATGAACAAGATGTAATTCTAAACCAATATTATCACAAAGTTTTGAGCTCTTGAATTCTCCGTATCCTAATCTGGTATTCTTAAATCATCATAGGAACTAAGAATTTTTAAGTATTCCAACTTTTATTAAACTTTGTAACAATCTATTAGAATCTCCCCTTCACTGACTTCGACAATTATTTTCTCACCACTACAAGAACAAAAAATTATCTTTGAATTTGCTTACTTTTAGAAAGAAAAATGAGCAATACTTTTCCTTAACTAAAAGAAACACGCTCTATACCTTTTTCTTTATGATTATCAAAAAACTATCCCGTTACAATTAACCATCAATTATTAGAATAATATTCTGCGTTTAGCCTAATAAACTGTTATAATCAATGTTTTTCTCTGTTCTAAAAATCAGTGCTTTTCATTCTAGAGATACTCGTAATTGCTGTAAAATCTTTCCCAAATAACACGATCACCCTGAGAAGTTTTATACATACACACTACATTATACGGAATGCTATGTATTTTTTAACTTACTCAACTAACAAACATCTTTTAATGGACAAAATAAATCACGAAATTTCTGTGCTGTCACAATTCGAAAAACAATCATATATCTCCCTCCAATGATAGACGATGTCATTAGAAGAAAGCTTTAATGATATTGGTAGAATAAATTAACCAGAAAAAATTGCAGCGTTGATGGAATAAATTCTATTTTATACCTTGTAATTCTATCTAAATTTTAATCATTTTTGTTAAAGGTTCTTATGCAATTTTTTCTACATTCAGCATCATTTTACCACTTGTTGGCAACAAAAGATTAATAGCTAAATTCACCTATGTCATAATAGTTCTTTTTTGGGTAAAATAGGACATCTTCAATTTCGATATATAAATATTTTAATTCTTTAATATATTCTCTTCACATGCTTTAGATTAACAACACAACAAAACCCAAAATAAAAATATTTATTTTACTTAAGTTATTGAATATTATTTAAAAAGTATGGAAATAAAGTGATGCAAGAGTTAAAAATTATTTAAAAATTCAAATCCATCTACATTTTAGAGCCATCACGCATGGTAATAGCAGTTTTCATTAGGTATACTAAATATGCTTGATAACTTTTCTGCTTCATGCTTGTAGGGAATTTCAGATAGAGATAATACCAGAATCCATTCGTGAATGCTCGACAATAAAGCTGTAAACAAAATTATTTCCTTTTTGTTTAATCCGTTAAGCTTGATCCATTTTTTATTCCTAAAGAATAACGTTCTATTTTGTACTGTAAAATGCGGTTTCTGAAAAGTTTCTACGTTGGTTTGGGTAGAGGACGTAAATTTCATAGCCTTATTTTCCGCAGAATCTATGGGCGCATTATGGGAAGCAGGAGTAAAAGAATAAAATCCTGTATGAGAAAGAATCCATTAAAGAGCGTGCGGTTACCCATCTCTAATATCTCCAATAGTGAGATTTTCTGTAGCAATTGCATATATGCATCCTACATCTGCCGCAATTGATTTGTGCCTTGTATTGGCAGGTAGATGTATAATATCTCCTAGTGTACAGGTTATATGTTTTTCGCTATAGAAAAAATCTAACTCTCCCTCTATAATTAAGAGAGTTTCATCGACCTGGTGAATATGCCAATCGTGTATTTTTTTTGGAAAATCTCTTTGTATCTCTATTGATCCTTGCTCTGGAAGCATCATTTTGAATATATCATGGATATTTTTATTTAATTTAATTTTAGAAAATTTAGTCATTATCGTGCTCCATTATATGATATGGGCAAGGTGGGGATTCAATATTATTATCTTGCAGGAAGTATTGCGTCCATTCTCTATTTTGGGGGGCGCCATATTTTCCTAAAAAAGGAGATTTTGTGATAATATCAAAAGGTTCAAGCTTTTTTCCTACAACGAGAATGCATTTTTTGCTTTTTGTTCTGTAGAGAGAAGATCAGAAAAAACCCACCTAGGCTGGAAAGTTAACATAAATATAGAACTTACTTAATTCTGTTTATATAAGACGGGGTATTGTAAACTATGAATATAGGTTCGCTATGAAAGCAGAACTCCCATAGACGATTGTACATATTTTTTGTATATACTTAGGTCATTCTCGGTTGTCAAAATCTCGCAAGTTTTTAAGCATAGATCAGAATTTTTCTCTATAAACTTCGATACTTTGTATGGGGCCGGCTCCTCGAATGTAACAAAAGATGTGTTTTTTCCAAAACTTTTATAATTATCGCAATAAGTTATCAGGTCTTCCATCATATTTTTTGCGGTCAACTTATTGTAGAACCCAAATCTAAGCATATTTTTTGAGTATCCATTTACACCGAATAGGCAGAAAAGGCCTAATTGTGTTATTCATGGTTGCATTGAATTCTTTAAAAATGACTTGCTTCCATTTTTAATACTTGTCTATATTTTCAATTGACTGCGCTTCTGAATTCATGTTTTCCTCCCAATTGCTGTATTTTATAAGAAATTGCTACGAATAATCCTCTCCAAAGCTGATAATTCATCATCACTGTGTGCCCAAATTGCTATAATAGCTGGGCAGGTATTTAAATCGATGGTTAGGGGGAGGGGCTCGTTTTCTTTAAAAAAGAGCATAAAATGAACCACATTTTCCCAAGAATGAAGCTTTTGCCGCCATACATTAACATCTTTTATAATATGACCGTCGATCTCGTTGATAAGGAAGATAATACGCCCTTTTTTCTTAAAGCGACTTGGTGTTTGCGAAAACACGCCTGCAATAAGGTTAACGGAGCTTTCAAGTAAATCATCTTCATAGCAATGTGCGAACAAGGTGGGTGCAATTCCTCCGTGGAGGCGGGCTCCTACTTCAATCATCACTGGACCACGAGCGGTTTGCATGATTTCCATATGCGCAGGTCCATATTCAATTCCCAGCACGCGAATGCATTGTTTTGCATAAGAGATAAGAGGGGCATAAGAGGGATCTTGAGCATCAAGCACATCAAGCGTTTCATAAACAAAAGTACTTCCATTATGAATACCTTTTTTATATCGTGACAAACTACATATTTTTATAGCCTCTCCCTTTACAACGGCATCGACGATGTATTCCTCTCCCTCCAATCTTTCTTGGAGCAAATAAGCCTCGTTAGGTGCGTCAAAAATATTTTTTTTCTTCCAGTCGATTTCAGAGGTCCACGTTACTACTTCCTCAAGATTAGAGAAAAATAAAACACCATCACTCCCTGCAGAATCATTTGGCTTTACCACATAGCCGCTGTGGCTTTCAAAACCATCGAAAGTACAATCGTTTTTTGTAAGAATCTTTGATCGGATGTAAGATAAACCATTTTCACAAAGGCGTTTTTGCATCGCTGCTTTTTTCCGTCGCCAATCGGTAGTCAAGGGGTTATTCCCAAGACAACCATAATAAGCCGCCAATTGCTCTGCACAATAGATACCTCTTTCGGCACCCGCTATTACAGCCTCTATCGTGCCGATAGGAAAACGTTTCTTTATCTCATCTACACTATGAAGCTTCGCTTCTGCCATGCCCTTTCCCTGATAAGAAAGCATAAAGTGTGAAAAAGGAGCTGCTTGAGAGACAAGACTATAACAAGCATAGCCTAATTTTTGCAAAGCAGGGCCATAGAGGGCACCCGTGGAGAAAGGGTCGACAATAAGAATAGGTTTTCTCATACTTTGTTCCGCTGTAATAAAAGGAAAAGAACATAAATAAAGATTATCAACCCTATAAGGGGCAGAAGATAAACAGCTGCTTGAGGACCCATAAGGGCAGAGCTTGTAAGAAGACCAAGAATGACATAACCTGCCGACTGGGAGAGAGTATAAAGCATGCCGCTATAGCTTCCCACCAGCTCTGCTTGAGCCTCTGTTTTGGTCGCTTCAATCGTATGTTTGCGGGCATTAATTCGCATGGTATTCATTGAAAAGCCAATAAAAAAGCAAAAGACCACAGCCAAATAGGGCGATTGTGTGGTGCTAAAAATAAGATCAGCTACGCTCAACATAAGGGCTGGGAGAATAAATTCAAAACGAGGGATTTTGATAAAAGCAGCCAAAAAAGCGCCCACGCCCGCAACCGCACTGCAAAGCCCATAATATTCAGAGCCAAAATTTTTCACACTCTGAAAAAGAATAGTTGCCAGCGTATTATAAGCGCAAATATGAAAGCCAATAAGTCCTATGCAGACGCATAAAAGTTTAAGCTCATGGGAGAGCTCATCCACTTGCGGTGTAGGTGCTGGCTTCTTACCAGTTGCAAGTGCTGTGGTATCTGTAGCGTTGTATTCATCGCAAAAGATAATATATCCGGCTATAAGGCTTATAATGATGTCAAACATACAAAGTGTCACAATCAAACCATTATAACCAATTTCAGCCGCTGCCCCTCGAGGGCTGGTCGCTTCTAAGAGATAACCACTTAGTGCTGCTCCCAAAAATGCGCCAATTTGCACCACTGTTTGCATAATGCGGGAAGCCTTTTGGGCGCTAATATAACCACTAAGTGCTAGTTTAGTATTATAAGTCTCGAGTGTGCTTAAGGTAATCAAAGAGAGATAGCCGATAGAGATAGAGACAGCGATAAAACCAAAGGGGGAATCAGCGTAATGGAAAAGAGCAATCAATAAAAGAAGGCTATAGATAATGATCCGCCTTTTGTATAAATCGACCAACCGCAATGAGGCTTTAATGCGCACAAGACCGCTTTTTTTCAAAAGGTAGGGCATAAGGGTGCCCAAAGCCATGGTTACGCCCAGGAAAACCGATGAGGATGTTATGCGATAAGCATTCCAAAGATTACTTAAAAATAAAACCATATCAGAAAGATACAGCAGGACAACAAGCCCATAAAACCGAAACATCAGTTGTTTGTGCACATTATCCCCCCATGTTAAATAGACATGCTATAAATTATACATTTTTACAAAAAGCTAATATATATGTTGTTAGGCATGTCAAGTTTTTTCGATAGAAGCATGGTACAGATTTGAACGATAACGTTTATCATAGCGATAGCTAATTTTGGAGAAACTGAGAGCGGAGGCGGTTGGTATTTTTACTGTATCTCTTGTGAGGTGCTTTTCCAATGAGGAGTTTCTTCGCTAAATGACCAGTATAGCTATGTTCTTGGGAGGGCTGTGTTTGCACTCTTAAGATTTCCTCCATTTATACTCAAGGTTGAGGTTTTTCTATTGACCGTTGTTAGATGTTGTTGTGACAATAAACTTCGTTATCTATCAGAAACATTTATGGCATTAGCGCTAAGGTATTGTATTAAAGCCTTTACATAGTAGTCTTTTTATAGGGAGAAGGTATTATTGGTTCAGTTTTAGGAGGCTTTATTACGGCTGATTTGGGCGTCGTCGTTGTTTGAGGTCTTATTATAATATTCTTAGTTTCAGTTTATGAATATACCGAAAAATATAGTGAAACATTTGATTTAAACGCTTTTGCAAGGCATATTTCAATATCTCAGCGATGTTTTCCAAGAATTGCTCTGCTGCTTTTTGACGGAATTGAATATCAAATGCTTATAGCGAGGGCAGTGGTTTGAGAAAAGATAGAGTTGATTTCATTAGATTTCTATGTAGTGCAATCCAGTACCAGCTCTTAAGGGACAATAATATACTGAGATCGAACTCATTTCTATACACTTACACGACGCTATAGGAGTAATCTTCAGAAACTCTACTAGAATTCGTTAAAAAATGGCAGGTTATGGAGTGTGAACAAAAAAATATATTTTTTACAAATACTTAATCTCATTTTAAGTTGTCTAAAATATAACCTTATCTTAAAACTAAGTCTATATACCGCCATTTATCATAAAGTTAATAAGTTATACAAAATGCGGGAGTATTGTGTTTTTCTGTTTAGAGACGAGTAAAAAACACCTTATTAAACATTAAGAGATTTCAGACATAAAACAATTTAACTTATGGAAAGTATATAGACAAAATGATCTTGATAAAAAAGTTTATAACTCCATGTGGTCTTCAAAGAAATTTTCTGGTTCTTTTATTGTCTTATGCGGGTTTGATGGGAGTGGTAAGACAACACAAACAAAAGAAATTGCTCGCCATTACTCAACAGAAAAACATATAATACAAACTTTTAACACAGTTCTTAGTATAGAAATAATCCAGAAATTAGAGATTACTTAGATAATGGAAAAGCAATTGATCCGTTGCTTTTAGCACTCTTATCAGCGACAGATAGACGCAAATATACGCTTGAAATTATTGAACCTTCCTTAACGTCATCGCAAAATTTATTAATTAGCGATCGATATGTTTATTCTAGTCTTGCTTATTTTTATGCTCAAGAGCTTTCTGTTGAAAGTGTCGTTAAATTAAATCAATCTATTCCAAGACCTCATATTACATTTTATCTTCATTTACCGCCCATTACTATACTGGAACGGTTGCAGAAAAGGGATGGTTTAAACTTAAAATACGAAGAAAAACTCTCTTTTATTGAAAAAATTTACAAAGTATACAAAGTTTTATCGGAAATAGATGAGCGGTTTATAACAATTAATGGAACTACTCCTGTTTCTTTAATTCATCATCAAATACGACATCATATAGATAAGTTTTTTTGATTATGAATAAAATCATTTATTAATCAATTTATCTACGATAAATCCTCCTTTATGTATTCTTACTCTAAATCTGAAACTTTAGAGATGTGATTGCAATAATTTAACTGCTCAGGAAAAATATCACGTTATATATTTTAATTAGAAAACTAACTGTAATGGGCTTGTTTTAAAAGATTTAGAGAAGGGGAGTAGAAAAGTTAGCAATATTTATTGTGAGGATAATAGTATGTTTATTCTTTTAGAGACGAAGTGTGGTGATAGAAGAACGACATGGAGGAATATACTCGAGCATATTTTAGTGCACAGAATAATAAGGACAATAATGTGAGTGAAGCTTCCATACCGTAAAATTGTTTCACAGATGTATAAAGGTGTAGCTTCTGAATAAAACGCACATAAAATATTAATTTTGTTTTTGTCCATAAATGTTCCGTTTTCATAGAAGAATTAATCATAAAACAGCACAAAGATTGTAAAAGCCTCAAAAAAGAAATTTTGCTTTCTTAAATTTAATGATCTAAAATAAAAATTGTAAGAATGCCTGTTTTTAAACAGGATGTATCATGCATATCGACTGGTATTCATTTTAGAGGATAATTTATGTTCACTTCAAATTTGAAGGAACGCATTGCTTTATTTGAAAATAGAACTTTTCTCTATTTTACTTTGAGCGGCTTATTTGCTACATTTGGAAGTGGACTAAATTATATTACATTGTCATGGCTCGCTTACAATCAGACGGGCTCAATCCGTGGTGTAGCGTTGATGATGCTTTTTCTTTGGACGCCTGGCATTATTTTTGCGCCTATTTTTGGCATATTGGCAGATAAATATAATCGTAAAACGCAGATTATTATTTCAAATCTTGTGAGAGGTTTGGTAATTGTAAGCTGGGTAATGCTTTGGCATTTTGGTATAGAAATTGAATTGATGGTCTTATCTGCTCTTTTGGGTATTTTTATCCCTTTTTATATGCCATCAGCTATTTCTTTAATTCAAAGTATTGTGCTGAAGGAACAGCTCATCAATGCAAATGCAACCATCGATATGGTTTATGAACTTGGCACTATCGTAGGTATGGGCTTAAGTGGATTTATACTGTCCTATGCAGGAACAAAAGGAACTCTTCTAATAGGTGGTATATTCTTTATCATTGCTGGTTTATTTAATTTTGCAATGAAGGTACCTAAAAACCGAAGATCTAAAAATCAAAACCAGCAAAATTGGTGGGAAAATTATACAGCATCCCTTCATTATTTTAAACAGAATCCGGCTCTTTTTGTACCTTATATAAGCCAGATGATTATTATGACTCTTTTGATGACCATTCCTGTTATTCTCGTTCCTTATATACAAGAGGTTTTACATGCGGATAGCAGGATCTTTGCAATATTTGAGGTGCTTTATTCTATGGGTGTATTGACAGGTGCGTTTTTTTCACCACTTCTTTGTAAAGTTTTATCTATCAGGAAAACATTAGCCATTTTATTAGCTTTTATGGCTATTGGCCTCGCTATTTTATCTGTTAATACACACAATTTTGTTGTTTTTCCTGTTTACTTTATGATTGGATTTGGACTTTCGAGTTGGGCTCTTTCGATTTCTTTATCACAACTCTCTTGTGATCCTGAATACCAAGGAAGATTGCAGGCAAGTTTTAATGGTATCTCTGGATGCTTGATCCTCGGAGTCTATCTCATCATGGCAAGCGATAACAGTAACATATCACCTCAATCGATATATTTTTTTCAAAGCATTGTTGCGTTTGTTGGAATACTCATAGTGCTGTTTTATAAACATGAAAAACAATAAATTACATTTAAGTGTGGACAACATACGCTATTTTATAAATATTTACGCTGCAGTACATTTCACATTTTGCTTTTAAAGGAGAGTTGAGAAAATGTAAAAGTTGGTGCTTAATGAACAAAGCATAAATTGATGTATGCTAGAGAATACTCTCTATTTTTTGATAATGATCTAAAAGAATTGATGCGTTTCTTTAATTCATCTCACTGTTGTTAAGAAGACGAAAACGTAACACTTTAAATCTTCTTGAAAGTTTTTTGTCTAAGCGTAGCAGAAAGTAAAGCGATGAGGTAATATCGTATCATATGGGGAGAGTATTGTATTATTTTTGTTTTTCAAAATCCATATGAAAAATTGTATCAATTTCATCTTCATTGGAATGAGTATTTCTACGACGATGCAAGGTTTGCACAATCTCTTTTTTTAAAACAGCATCTGTTTCACTTAAACGGTGAATACTGAGTTCCAATTCAAGAGATAACGCCAAATCCACGCACAGTTTAAGCTCTTCTCCAATGTCGAAACCGCGTTGATAGTCGTCATAAAGACCAACCAGTGTATCAGATAATTCTTTATCGCATAAAGAGGTCATGCTTAATTCCTCAACGTTGCGGGTTTCCATGCAGCTTTTTTAAGTATCACTCCACTATCATCACTTAAAATTGCCATGTATACGAACCTCATGGTTTTGTCAATTTTCTGCAAAATACGCGCTTTTAAATCAAAGCCTATTAAAGATTTTATTACTCCAAGATTTTGAAGCGCCCAATTGTAAATATGGATGGCAATGTGTTTGCTATAGAATTTATAGCATTTAAAATACATTGCCAAAAGGCTTTTAATATGCGTAGAGGAAGAGTATTCTGACGATAAACCAAACACCCTGAAATCTCTATTGCCAGTTACAGCTAAATCAGTGCTATTAATATATAAAATAAGCAAACAGGGTTTGTAAACGTCTAACTTTTTAATAACGAGTGATAATCTCATTTTTTGTAGAATACCAATTATTTCGCCTATTTTATATTGATTTTTAGACATTGATAAACTTTTTACCTTATAAAAACCTATGGGAAATACATTAGCATATTTTTGTAATAAGATTTCAGTGGTATATTACACAGCATGAAATGAAGAGAATCGTATTAGGCTTTTTGCTTTTGAAAGAATATGACTGCAACTTTTGAGAAAGCAGTTGGCAAGAATTGGCTTGGCATGCAAACTGATAGAGTTGGCAGTGGCGCATTTAGTTTTTTCATTGGCCTGTGTCCAAATGTTTTTGACTCTGGAAAATAGCCTCTGATAGGCTTGAGTTTTTCCAAGGTTATATTACAGGGGCGCAGCTCAGAAAAATACCACGGCGATTGCATTTTTTGTAATTGTCATAATTTTCGCTCCTGCTTAAATGGATGCTGTAACATCCGTTTTTGTGGGGTTATGTATGTGATAACTGCTCTTCTTAAGGGGCAGTAATGATAGATATAAATCAATATAATTATTTAGTCAACAATTATATTGATTTTGGAGTGTTTTTTTTGGCTCGTCCGGAAGCAAAACCTAAAACTGAGTTGGCAAAACGTTTTCGTAAAGTGCGTCACGCTCTTGGTTTTACAGAGCGTAAGCAGTTTGCTGAACATCTTGGTATCACTGCTGGCTCTATAGGAACTTATGAAACTGGTATAAGTGAGCCTACAGCCTCTGCGCTCTCCAAATATCAAGAAATTTGTGGTGTTTCATTAGATTGGCTAGTAACGGGAAATGGCGAGATGTTTTCAGATATGGCAAAGGCGAAAGCAGCTGGTTTTAAACCGCAGGCGATTCCTACTGGGCTGATGAAAAAGCTGGGACATTTAGTTTATACGACCTATCATGATGCAAAAATAACACTTTCTCCTGAAGATGTTGCGGAATTAGCAGCAGAGCTTTATGGAAGATTGCAAGAGCTTATTCAAAACCTCAATGATATAGAAGAAGTCGAAGCCACTTTGCCACTTTTAAAATTACATTTAAAGCGTAAAATCGAAACTGAAAAGCACATCTAGAAATTTCATAAGATACGAATGAACAGCCTTTAAAAAAAATAAAACTTTTTTGATTTTCTGCTGTATAACCAAGTTTGGAATGTGAAGATCTCACAATTTTTGAGTCTTTTATTCAACCTGAATAATAATAAATTATCATTATAAATCAATGCATTGCTCTAATACAGATAAAAAGAACGACGGGTAGCAATACAAACAAAATTTCTTCAAAAAGAAGCTAATATAGTGCCATTCCTGAAATATTTGTTGGTTGAAGAAAAGATACGGACAACAGTGAAAATACAGTGGGTTCTGTGAGAGGAAAGAGTTTAGAAAACAGCTTCTTTTCGGTTTGTGATATTAAAAAATTTATACAATAGTGAAAATACAATGACGATGTTTTGTTCCTATAGAAGGGTAACAGATATATAAGAGAGAAGAACGAAAGACTATTTATAGGCGCGCTTTTGTCTTTTTATGAAGATGATAAGATGAGCACGTTAAAACTTTTTACAGAGCGTGCATCATTATATTTAAGACAGATTTCTTTCAAAGAGATGTATAATATATTGAAACAGTTTACCTCGCAACAAAAAGTGAGATTATCATGATAATCGTCATTATTACATTATGCTATAAGTTAAAAAATCATAAATTTGTGCTTATAAGAACAGCTAATTTATTGAGAAGTATTTTTATAAATTTATAAAAAATAATTTTTACACTCTTGCCATTCTTCTGATGCGCTTTATTTGAAAAGTAGAATTGCTCTTTAGTGAAACTATTTTTGTTAAGAGATAAATCGCAGTATTTTTGAATGGAGATAACAGTATATTTTCAAAGTTTTGTGTTTTTATTTATTTTTTAGCTTGAATCCCTCTAGCTAAAAGGGTTGGGGACTTTTCTAGATTCGATGTTGTTGCAGAGATTTTAGGTCGATGCCGGATAAGTATCGGTATCGTAGGGGGGAGTTTTGTCTTGATTTATTGGTTTTTGAAGTGCGCAAACTAAGGGTTTTGCCATGTGTGTTTTCGCGCGTTGTGATGATGTTGAACTCTGTAGGAGGAGATTCTTATGAAAAAAAAATATTCCACACCAAATTTAATTAAAGTTGTCTCTCTTAGTACGGTAATGGCCACACTCTTATCGAGTGTTTCTCCTGTTTTTGCTGCTAATCTTGCGATAGTAGGAGGGACGAGTCAAAGTACACCTGGTACTGGTGTTGTATATCCACACGGTAGTCATGGGAGTGTTGTTTTTGCTGGTGATGATGACTACTGTGGTGCAGACAATGTTATTGGTCGTGGCGGCAAACAACAGCAGGGAATTTCCGATAATCAACGAATAACCGCACAAGAACAATATGAGCGATTTATTGGTGAGAAAGTTTTTAATGGTCGTAAACCTTATGGCACGACCACTGAAAAGGTTACTTGGCAAGGCGCTGGGATTCTAACCAACAATGCTACTTATATGGGAACAAACACTAGTGGTATCATTAATGCTATGCCTGAGGCTTACGGTGTTTATTCTTTTGCAACGGGTTGTGGATCTGCAGCGACGGGTAATTATTCAACCGTATTTGGTGCAGGTGCGACAGCAAAGGCAGGGGGTGCACAAGCTTTTGGTGTTTCCGCACTTGCAAGTGGTATAGCAAGTGTTGCTATGGGTGTAGGCTCAGAAGCATCGGGCAAATCTTCAGTTTCTATTGGAGGGCTTGCAACTGCATTAGGTACAAATAGCATTGCTTTAGGTACAAAGGTAAAGGCAGAAAAGAGTTATACGATTGCTATAGGTACAGATGCTGAAGCTAAAGCTTCAGGTGCTATTGCAATAGGGGGCAGGCGCTCTGACAGAACCGAAGAAAATGATCCTAACAGAAAAGTAATCGCGAATGCTGAAAATGCGATTGCTATAGGTACGCAAGCTTATGCTGAAAAGGAAGATTCGGTTGCCATTGGTGTAAATTCGCAAGTGCTTGTTAGAGATGGTGTTGCTGTAGGTGGTGGGGCTATCTCTGATAGAGAGAAGGGGGTTGCTGGTTATGATCCTGCAACAGGTAAAGGGACAACAAAAACCAGTATAGCATGGAAGAGCACCACAGGCGCTTTTAGCGTTGGTGAAGTTGGCGGTCGTGGTAATGGTACGTTAACACGACAAATTACAGGGGTTGCAGCTGGAAGTGAAGATACCGATGCGGTAAACGTGGCGCAACTAAAAGCTATGAAAGATATCATAGCAGGGGGAGGGGGGTGGAAACTTTCTGCTAACGATACCGATCCGACAGATGTGAATTCAGGCAATACTGTAGATTTTTCAGTGAAAAGTGAAAAAGAAGCGGGAAAAGACAACTTAAAGATTGCAAAAAACACTGCAGATAATAAGCATAAAATTGAATTTACTTTAAATGATCATCTTAAATTGACGCAAGTCACCACAGGCCAAAGCACGATGAGTGATGATGGCTTTTTTGTTAACGGTGAAAGCGGTTCACGCATGACTGTAGACGGCTTTTTTATTAATGGTAATGATGGTCCAAGCATGACTATTGATGGTATTGATGCAGCCAAGCAAAAGATCACAAACGTAGCAGATGGGTCTGAACCTAACGATGCAGTGAATTATAAACAGTTGCAAGAGGTGAAAAACGCGAACAAAACGAGTTGGCAGCTTGCTGTTAACGGTGGAAATGCTACGGCTATTGGTCCAAATGGTACAGTAAATTTTCAGTCAGTTGACAATAAAGGTACAAAAAATATCAAGATCGAAAAAGATAATGATCACAATGTCACATTTGATCTAGCTGATGATATTCAGGTAATGACTGTCACAGCAGGAGACAGCATTATGGATGCTGCTGGCTTTAGATTTGACGGTGATGAGGGGCCGAGCATAACTGTTAATGGCATTCATGCTGGTAATAAAACGATTAAAGGGGTAGCGGCAGGGGAAGAAGATACTGATGCTGTAAATTATAAGCAGTTGACGGAGGTAAGAACACTTGCTGAAGCAGGCTGGAAACTTTCTGTTGATGGGAACAATGCTACAGATGTTAAAGCTGGGAGTACAGTAGATCTTGTTGCGGATGCGGGTGAGGACGGAAGCAAAAATATAAAGATTGCAAAAGACAGTAATAAAGTTACATTTTCTTTGAATGATAACCTTAAGCTTACGAGTGTCACGACAGGCAACAGCATTATGAGTGATGAGGGCTTTAAGTTTATTGATGGTAATGGACCAAGCATAACTTTGAATGGTATTAATGCTGGTGATAAAAAAATTACAGGAGTAGCTAAGGCAGAAGGCAATACTGATGCTGTAAATTATGAACAGCTGAAAGAGGTAAGGACACTTGCAGAAAATGGCTGGAAACTTTCTGTTGATGGTAACAATGCTACAGATGTTAAAGCTGGGAGTACAGTAGATTTTGTTGCTGGTGAAAATGAAGATGGTAGCAAAAATATAAAAATTGCAAAAGACAGTAATAAAGTTACATTTTCTTTGAATGATACTCTTAAGCTCACGAGTGTCACGACAGGCAACAGCATTATGAGCAACGATGGCTTTAAGTTTGTTGATGGTGGTCCAAGCATAACTATGAAAGGTATTGATGCTGGTGGCAAAAAGATTACAAAAGTGAAAGCTGGTACTGATGATACTGATGCAGTAAATTATAAACAGCTGAAAGACTTTACAGCGGGGATGGAAACGGGCTGGAAACTTGCTGTTGAAGATGAAGAAGCTACAGATGTTGAAGCAGGAAGTACAGTAAAGTTTGTTGCAGTTAAGCATAAAGACGATGATAATAATGAGAGTGAGAACACAAATATAAAAATTACCAAAGGTGATAACAATGAAGTAAAGTTTGATTTAAGCGAATATATTAAAGTTGGTCGTGTAGAAACAGGGGACAGCAGAATGAGTAATGCCGGTTTCATGATCAAAGATGGCCCAAGAATGACCAAGGGTGGTATTCATGCCGCCAATACAAAAATTACAGGAGTCGCAGATGGTAGCAATGAGCATGATGCTGTTAATCTTTCACAATTATATAAAATGAAGTTTGAGATAGAAGACAATAGTCTTGTTAAATGGAGTAAAAGTAAAAAAAATATTACCATTGGTGCTGAAAAAGAAGGTATCGAAATCAATATTGCGAACTCTGAAGGCAAGGATCGAATTATTTCTGGCGTTGCAGTTGGAAAAGTCAGTTCCGATTCAACAGAAGCAATAAATGGCCATCAACTGTTTAATTATATTACTAATATAGTGGATTTTTTTGGTGGTGAGGAGACAGATATACTTAATGGTATCAAACCAACTTTTATGGTTCAGAATACAAAACACGACAATGTAACGGATGCTTTCGCTGCTGTTGATACTTCTATCACAGATATTTATAGTCAGATTAATAATGTAACAGAAAATAGTCTTGTTAAATGGAAAGAAGATCAGAAGCTTATCACTATTGGTGCTGAAAAAGGCGGTACGAAAATTGATATTACAGGTACTGAGGGAGAGCGAACCATTGCAGGTGTAAAAAATGGTGAAATTTCCAAAGACTCCATGGAAGCTGTAAATGGTAGTCAAATTAATACAATCTCTGGAGATATTGCAAAATTCTTTGGTGGTGGTACTTCATTTGAAAATGGTGTTTTTGTTGGACCACAGTATAATTTATCTACCGTTTCTGCAGATGGTAAGGTAGAACAGAAAACATTTGACAATGTTGGTGAGGCTCTTGAAGGACTTGATGTAAATGTCAAGAATGTGAATAAACATATACAATATGTAGACAAGAAATTTGATGATAAATTTGATAAATTTTCTCAAGACGCGTTACTTTGGAGTGAAGAGGAAAAAGCGTTTGTCGCACTGCGTGGACCAAATGGACAGAAGACAGATAGTAAGATTAAGTTCCTTGCGGATGGCGATATTTCAGGAGATTCAACAGATGCAATAAATGGTTCTCAACTTTATAAGATGGGCGATAAGATTGCGAATTATTTTGGCGGTGGTGCTCGCTATGAGAATGGAGAGTGGATAGATCCTACTTTCAAAGTTTCTCAGCGTAATGAGGATGGCACTATTGTTGAGAAAAAGCATCATAATGTCGCTGATGCTTTTGAAGGTGTCAATAATTCTATTACGGATATCTATAATCAGATTAACAATGTAACAGAAAATAGCCTTGTAAAGCAGGAGGGAGAAGATGGTCTTATTACTGTGGGTAAAGCAACCGGTGGTACTGAAATCAGCCTTGTAAATAAAGATAAGCAAGAAAGAACACTTTCCGGTGTAAAAGATGGAGAACTTTCTCGAACATCTACTGAAGCAGTAAATGGTTCACAACTTTTTGCTACGAATGAGAAGGTTACAACTGTTACTGATAATCTTAAAACAGTCGCTCAAAATACATCGAAATATTTTGGGGGTAGTACAGATGTACTGAATGGTGTAGAACCAGCTTTCCTTATTCAGGGGAAGACCTATCATAATGTTACGGAAGCGTTTACAGGTGTTAATACTTCTATCACAAATATTGATAATAAGATTTCCGATGTGGTAAAAAATAGTCTTGTTAAGCAAGATGGAGGTGCATCAGGTATTATTACTATTGGTAAGGATACCGCTGGTACTGAGATCAATATTGCAGGTGTTGGTGGTTCAGGACGTAAAATTTCTGGCGTGCGGGAGGCAGAAAATGGTGATGAAGCTGTTAACAAAGACCAACTTGATAAAAGCATAGATAAGATTTCTAAAGATATTGAGACAGTAACTGCTGCTGCGGTTCTCTATGATAAGAATGACGATAATAGTGTTAATTATGGTAGTGTAACTTTGGGCGGCGATAAGAACAACGGACCAGTTGCTCTTCATAACGTAAAAGATGGTAGCATTTCTGAAAATTCCAACGATGCAATCAATGGTAGTCAGATTAATAAAATATCAGCAGATATTGCAAAGTTTTTTGGTGGTGGTGCAAAGTTCATTAACGGTGCTTTTGAAGGGCTGAAATATACTTTATCCGCTATTGTAGGTGGTGAAGTAGGGAAGGCTAATTTTTACAATGTTGGTGATGCTTTAACAGGTCTTGATAAAAATGTTCAAGATGTGAATCAACGCTTAACGAATGTATCCAATGAGTTTAACCAGAAAATTGAAGATTTCTCTAAAGATGCTTTACTGTGGGATGATGAGGAAGAAGCATTTGTGGCACGTCATGAAAAAGATGGTAAGAAAACAAACAGCAAATTGAAGTATCTTTTAGATGGTGAGATTGCTCAAGGTTCAACAGATGCCATTACGGGCAACCAACTTTATTCCATGAATAACCAACTTGCGAATTATTTCGGTGGTGGTGCCAAATATGAGAATGGCAAATGGACAGATCCTACTTTTAAGATTGTTCAAGTCAATGCTGATGGTACGACTGTTGAGACAGAGCATCATAATGTCGCTGATGCTTTTGGTGACGTCAATAAAAATATGTCAAATATTAATAACCGTATTGATGATGTCATCAACAAGGTCGATTCAGATGCTTTAAAGTGGAATGATAAAGAAAAAGCCTATGATGCTGGTCGCGATGGAAAGCCGAATAAAATTATCAATGTAGCTGATGGTAAAGTTGAAAAAGGCTCGAAAGATGCCGTCAATGGTGGGCAACTTTGGGAAACCAATGAACGTGTCACTGGTGTCGAAAAAGATGTGAAACATCTTACCAACAGAGTTGATACCATTTCCAATACGATTGCTGATATTGGTGATACAGTTATCAATATTGATGCCAAAGTTGATAACATCAATAATAGAGTTGACGGCATTGAAGAGGATGCTGTTCGTTATGATAGAGATGAAAACGGCAAAAAAACCAATAAAATCACATTAGCGGGGGGGGATGCCAGTGAACCTGTTCTGATTGATAATGTAGCTGATGGTAAAATTGAAAAAGGCTCGAAAGAGGCTGTAAATGGTGGTCAACTTCATGATTATACTAAAGAACAGATGAAGATTATTCTTGATGAATCCAAGCAGTATACAGATCAACGGGTTAATAATATTGTGATTGATGCGATTGATGATGCTGTTGATCGGGCTAAGCAATATACAGATATGAAGTTTGATATTTTAAACTATAGTATTGAGAGTGTGAAAAAAGAGGCAAGACAAGCAGCGGCTATTGGTCTTGCAGTGTCTAACTTACGCTACAATGATACACCTGGAAAATTAAGCGTTGGATTTGGTACTGGTTTATGGCGTAGTCAGTCTGCATTTGCCTTTGGTGCAGGTTACACCTCAGAAAATGGAAAATACCGCTCTAACATATCCGCAACAACTTCTGGAGGTCACTGGGGTGTAGGTGCGGGATTCAATATGACATTGAATTGATAATAAACAAAATACATAAAAATTCCTTTTCACCCCTGTCTCATGAGGCAGGGGTGAATTGTTGTTACGTATGTAAAAAAATATATATAAATTGATAAGCGCTAACGATAAATACAGGTTTAAAAAACAGAAAAACCGGACGCTTTCAAAAAAATGAACTTCTTATTTCAAAATAAGATAATAAGTTTTTCCATAAATTATAAGTTCATTATTTTTTCTTTAATTTTTAAATCTGAAAAATCTGTAGCACTCTACAGATAGAAAAAAACCTTTTGCTCTCTACAAATCTATTAAAAAGCTTTCTACTAAGATAAAAGTACACATTCAAATGTATTTCAACTTTACTGGAAGAAGTTATAAAACAATCCACTAAATCAACTCTACCCCTTGCAAAAAACAAACAATAAGTTTAAAAGTTAAAAAAACTAATCACCACAAAGAAATTTACTTTCTTAGGAAATGTAAAAGAGCAAAACACATTAACCATAAAAGCTAAAAACACAACTTCTCTCTCTTTGCAGTCCGGTACTAAATTTTTGAATACGCTTAGAAAAACCAAATTTAGGAAACTTTATAGCGTTTAAATGTGTCTTTTTTGTGTTTATAGTTATTTCTTTCATTGGGGAGTTCATTATGAAAAAATTATATACAAAATTAGCAGGGAGCAATTTAAAATTTTCCCGTTTTCCTTTTATTAAAGTCCTATCCTTGACTTCAATAGCTGCACTTTTAGCCAGTATTTCCCCTGTTTTTTCGAATGATCTTGATTCAGGAGAAGAGATTTCTGCAAACATAAGGAACACTGCTGAGATATATCCACAAAGTATTGTCTCTGTTTATGATAGCTATAACAGTGATTTGGATTCTTCTAGTGCATCACAGGAAAATTATTTAACAGCGCTGAATGTTTCTTTGACATCCAAGGTAAGTGCTGCTGATGACTATGCAAATTTTTTAACCAAAACTCTTACTGGTGTGAGCGATTATAGTCCTATAGTGAATGTTTTGGCAGAAGCCAGCGATTCAATACGTTCAATTGATATGAATGCTGGAAGTAAAAAAATAACAAGAGCAGCTTTAACTCCAAGAGTTGTAACGGGCGGTCAAATGACTAGGGATGGGAATTTGGGTAATCCTCTTGTCCATGGTGAACGAGCTCAGGGAGAAGCTCATGATGCTATTGTTTACGGGCAGGTAGCGCAGACGAAGGCTGACCAAGGGATTGCAATCGGCTTAACTGCTTTAGCCGGTAGGAGTAGAGATACTAAAAATAGCATTGCAATCGGCTCTTCTCTAACCGATAGTTATGATGAAAAAGAGAGAACAGTTTCATTAGGTGATTTTTCAATAGCCTTCGGTAGTAAAGCACATAGTTATGCAAATGAAGCGATTGCTATGGGGTACAATGCATATGCACAGGAGCAGGCGCTGCAGGGAATTGCTATAGGCGCTAGCTCTAATGTGACGGTTGCGGCAGGTGTTGCTCTAGGAAGCGATTCTATATCCGATAGGGCTGCTGGTGAGCTTGGCTACACTTCTTTGTTGCAGGGGCCTGCAACAAACGTTGAGGCGCAATGGAAAAGTACGCGGGGCTCAGTTAGTGTTGGTGATTATAGTAAGGGTATAACCAGACAAATTACAGGCGTAGCAGCTGGTTCTAATGTTACCGATGCAGTGAACCTTAGACAGTTGCAGGACTTAGAACAAGTTGTAAGACAAAACGGTTGGAAATTCTCTGTTGGAGATAAAAATGCTACAACTGTTCTTATGGATAGCGCGGTAGATTTTTCCGCTGGAAGTAGCAACCTAAATATTACAAAGGGCAAAGAGGACAATAAAGTAAAGTTTGATCTGGCTCAAGACATTGCACTGGAGAGCGTAAAGGCAGGTAAAAATACCTTCGATGCTACGGGCTTAGTAATTACTGATGGTCCGAAAATAACCACCGGTGGTATTGATGCTGGAAATAAAAAGGTAACGGGTGTTACATCTGGTGATCTTAGTGCAGATTCACAAGAGGCGGTAAATGGTAGTCAGTTGAATGTTGTAGCTACCCATATAGCTGGATATTTAGGCGGTGGTGTTAAATTTACGAATGGTCAATGGGATAATCCAGAGTTCAAAATTAAAACTTTAAATCCTGAGACGAATGAGATTGAAGAAGAAAGTTTTCCAAATGTAGCCAAAGCCTTTGAAGGTGTGGGTAAGTCTTATGTAAATCTTCACAATGAGATTAAAAAAGCTGCCGATGATAGTGTTTTTAAATGGCATGCCGAAACGGAGAGCATTACAATTGCTGCCAGTGAGGGAAAAGGTGGGCAAGAAAGTATTGCTATAGGTAAGCTTTCAAGTGCAACTGCCGATAATGGTATTGCATTAGGTGGTTCTGCAAATGTATCTGGTGAAAATAGTATCGCATTAGGTGGTTTTGCAAATGCATCTGGTGAAAATAGTATTGCATTAGGTGGACTTTCAGCTGCAACAGCTAAAAATAGTATGGCATTAGGATCAAATGTACAAGTACTTCCTGAGGGTGGTGTTGCTGTGGGTTATAAATCTGTTTCTCGTAACTCAGTGTCCACAGTTGGCTATGATCCTTCCATAGGGAGCCAGTCAACGGATGATGGTGTGATATGGAAGAGCACTCAAGGAGCTTTTAGTATTGGTGATACTCCGAATAAGATAACACGACAGCTTACAGGTGTGGCAGCGGGTTATGCAGACACTGATGCCGTCAACATTGCGCAGCTGAAAAAATTAAGGGAATTTGTAGCACAAGGGTGGACACTTTCTCTTAATGATAAGGCTGTTTCAAACTTTCAGCCGGGTGATATATTAAATTTGGTTTCTGGAAGCAAAAACTTTGAGATTAAAAATAGTGATACAACAGACAGTAAAGACAAAAAAATAACATTTGATTTGGCACAAGATGTCACATTGAACAGTGTAAAATTAAAAGACGTCACTTTAGATAAAACGGGCTTAACGATTGAAAATGGCCCCAAAGTAATAGCGGATGGTATTGATGCTGCAGGTAAAAAAATAACAGGTCTTGCGGGTGGAGATCTTAGCTCAAATTCGACAGATGCCGTTAATGGTGGTCAGCTTCATACAATCACTGGGGATTTATCAAAAATTTTAGGAGGAGATGTATCCTTTGATGGAAAAAACTTTAAAGTACCAGGGTATAAATTATCGAATATTGATAAAAAAGGTGAAGTAACAGATAAATCTCATACCGATGTTGGTTCTGCCTTTAAAGGACTTGATGATAATATCAAGAATGTGAATGCTCGTATAAAGGAATTTGAAAATGACCTCTCTTCGAATAGTTTAAATTGGGATGGCAGTGTAGGTGATGGTGGTGCCTACAATGCTGCTCATGGTGAGAAGGGTGCGAGCAAGATTGTTAATGTCGCTGATGGTAAGGTAGAGAAAGATTCGCACGAAACTATAACAGGTTCCCAGCTTTATGCACTGGGCAACAAAGTTGCAGAATATTTTGGCGGCGATGCTACGTATGAGAATGGCGTATTGAACAAACCAACCTTCAAACTCAAAGTTTTCAACTTAGAGAGCAATGAAATTGAAGTTGAAGAAAAAACCTACAATAATGTAGCGGAAGCCTTTGACGGAATTGATAAGAATTTCCAGAGTGTGAATAAGAATGTGCAGAACATCGTTAATGATTTTAATGACAAAGTCACGAATATCAAAGAATCTGTCCAAGGCGATGCTCTGTTGTGGGATGGTAAAGAACAATCCTTTGTAGCCAAGCATGGGGAAAAAGATGGAGAAAAGGAAAACAGCAAGATCACATCACTTGCCGCTGGTTCTATAATATCAGCTTCGAGTGATGCGATTAATGGCGATCAGCTTCATGCAATCACTGAGGATTTATCAAAAATTTTAGGTGGAGATGTATCCTTTGATGGCAAAAACTTTAAAGTACCAGAGTATAAATTATCGAATATTGATGAAAAAGGTGTTGTAACAGATAAACCGCATACCGATGTTGGTTCTGCCTTTAAAGGGCTTGATGACAATATCAAGAATGTGAACGCTCGCATTAAGGAGGTCTCAGAGGGAGTTGCACAAGATTCTTTATCTTGGAGCGATGGTGACAAAGCTTTTGTCGCTCTGCATGGGAAAGGTGAAGACAGAAAAGCAAGCAAGATCACATCACTTGCGGCTGGCTCTATAGTATCAGGCTCGAGTGATGCGGTTAATGGTGGACAGATTTATGATCTGAATCAGTCGCTAGCAAAGTATTTTGGTGGTGATGCTAAGTATGATGGTGATGGCTGGGTCCTTCCAGGTTTCAAGATAATGACTTTCCAAGAAGATGGAAGCTTTGTAGAGGAGGATTATGATAGCATTGCAGCCGCGTTTGCCGGTGTAAATAAGGTTTTCAAGAATCTTCATAATGAGATTTCAGACAACATTGAGCAAAATGCGTTGTTGTGGAGTGATGATGCAGGTGCGTTTGTAGCACAGCATGAGGAAGAAGGTAAAAAGGAAAACAGCAAGATCACGTTCCTTGCGAAAGGAAAGATATCAGAAGATTCGACTGATGCGATTAATGGTGGTCAGATTTATACTCTTCAACAGACATTTGCCTCATATTTTGGTGGAGGAGCTGGTTATGATAAGGAAGGAAACTGGCAAGGACCAAAATTCACCGTTCAGGTCTTTAATAAGGATGGTACGAAAGGTGATAAAGAGGAGCGTAATAATGTCTCTGAAGCATTTGATGTTGTTAATGACAGCATGAGCACTATCAACGATCGTATAAAAGAAGTTGAAAAAGGTACCTCTTCGAATAGTCTGAATTGGAATGAAGAAAAAGGAAGCTATGATGCATCTCATGTTGATGCTCAGGGTGTTAAGAGTCCAAGTAAGATTATCAATGTAGAGGATGGCAAGGTAGACAGAGATTCAAAAGAAGCTGTGAATGGAGGACAGCTTTGGGAAACTCAGCAAATGATTACAGATCAGGTCAAGGATATTGAAAATAAAGTTACGGAGGGATCTGTACAATACGATAAAGATAAAAAAACGGGCAAAAAGACCAATAAAGTTACATTAGTTGGTGGAGATGAAAGTTCTCCAGTATTAATAGCCAATGTAGCCGATGGAAAGATTGAAAAGGATTCGAAAGAAGCGATTAATGGCGGTCAATTAAAAGATAAGATGGATTTTGTGCTTGAAAATGCCAATAAGTATACGGATGAGCAAGTTTCTCATCTTGTAAAAGATGGAGTTAGTGAGGCTAATTCGTATACGGATATGAAGTTTTCGACATTAAGTTATGCTGTTGAGGATGTTCGAAAAGAGGCAAGACAAGCAGCAGCTGTTGGTTTAGCAGTAGCTGGTTTACGCTATAGTGATATTCCTGGAAAATTAACAATCGCATTTGGTAGTGGTTTATGGCGTAGTCAATCTGCTTTTGCTTTTGGTGCAGGTTATACTTCAGAGAACGGTTATATTGGTTCCAACTTGTCAATTACCACTTCTGGAGGTCACTGGGGTATAAGTACAGGGGTTAATGTGATACTCAACTAATAAACGACTAAATCCATAAAATTGATTTGCCTTTTTCTTAATTGAAGAAAAGGGCAAATTTTTTACTTTCTTCCAGAGTTCTCTAAAGCTATTCTAAATGTATAAAACACCCGTAATTATATAAAATCCGAATATAAAAAGCCTATGACAACTTTTTTTGAGAATAAAAGACCTTAATGGTAAAGATTTAAAAAATTGATTGCTATTATTTTGATTTATTAAAATGCTTCAAGAAATGTAAATACGAATATACCCTTTATTAAAAGAAGACAGTTTTAGCTTTTATTTTCGTATAGTTTTAAACGTATGCTTTATAATGCAACGATCTACAGATATGCAACGTACTCCAAACACAAGTATTGCTTTAGGGTAGTGGAGCGCAAACGGAAAAAGAATGAAGCGTTTCTGTAGGCAATATGGCTTACGCTTTAGAGAAAAGCAGTATCGCAATAGGTAGTGAATATAATAAGAAGAGCGAATACGGGGAAAATGATTATACAACTTGCGAAGAGTGATTATTCAACAGTAGTGGGAGCTATTTCTAAAGCTTTAGAATATGGTTCGATTTCACTTGGTCATTCCGTGCTATATGCATTTGCTCAAGAAGCTATTTCTATGGGCTTCTATTCAAAAGCAAATGGGGTTGGAAGTATCGCTTTAGGTTCTTATTCTAAAGTGACGGTTGATGGGGGCTATTGAGAACAACTCTGTGTCCGGTAGGGCTGATGGCGTTTTTGGGTATACGTCTCTTCTGAAAGGACCGGCTAAAAACACTGAATTTCAATGGAAAAGTACGAAATTTGCAGTAAGTATTGGTGTTCCTAGTAAAAACATAACGCGACAAATTATAGGTGTAGCAGCTGGTAGCAAACCTGCCGATGCAGTGAACCTTAGACAGTTGCAGGATTTAGAAGAAGTCGTAAGAAAAAAAGGTTGGAAACTGTCTATTTCTGGTGAGGCAGCTAAAGATATGGGTGCTAGATAGTACAATAAATTTTTCATCTGGAGGAAGTAACTTCAGGGTTAAAAGAGATAAGGACGATGAAAATAAGCTCATATTTGGTTTGGCTAATGATATAGCATTGAAAAGCATAACATTAGGAGAGAAAAGAAAAGTCGATGCAACAGGCTTAGTAATTACTGATGTCCCGCAAATAACCACCGGTAATATTAATGCGGCAAGTAAAAAAGTAACAAATGTTGCAGAAGGAACTAGCAATACTGATGCAGTGAATTTTTCACAACTGAAGGGAATAAAAGAACAAGTAGCAGTGAGTATTTTTGTAAAATAGGATACAGCAACGAGACACATTACCATGAGTAAGGATATAGATGGGGCATTTTAGTAAAAAGCTTTCATAAATCCTCTAATGAAATAAAAGATCTTACTCACGAAAAATAAACTGATGCCTAAGCGGATGATCAATAGGCACAAAAATTATACCTTTTTCAAAGAGATCAAAGCTAAAAACGATACACAACCTTTGATAGAAAAATGAAATCCATTCTAATATTAAGTATTTTTTTACCTTCCTCAAATTGACTTTCACGAACCTACCCCTAGTTACCCTCTAAAGGCGTTGCAGAAACAACAGCTTACGTCTTAATTTTATTTATGTACTAAAACGCGCTGTAAAAGCAGGAACACGCAAGGGAAATAAGAAAGCTCTAGAACACACCTTTTTTGTGTTTTTAATCTATTGTTATGAGGGGGTATTATGAAAAAATATTCAACACCAAATTTGATTAAAGCTGTTTCATTGGGAACAGTTATAGCGGCGCTCTTGTCGAGTGTTTCTCCTGTGGTTGCTGCAAATCTTGCGATAACAAGTGATAAAGTTCAAAGTACAAGTGGTCCTAGCGTGTCTTATCAATACGCTAGCCATGGCAGTATTGTATTAGCTGGCGATAAGGATTACTGTGGTGTGTTTAATGTTGTTGATCGTGGTGGAAGCAATCAAGGTACTAATAACCAAATCACTGCAGAGGAACTATATGAAAGAGTTTCTATGAATAAAGAGATTAATGGCAAGCGTCCTTTTAACTGGGCGAAGGTTCAGCTTAATTGGGTTGATGATGGTCTGACCGGTAAGGGGGGATATATGGGAAAAGCAACCGGTGGTCTTTCAAATGTTCTGCCTGAAGCTTATGGTGTGTATTCTTTTGCAACTGGGTGTGGATCTTCCGCAACGGGGCATTATTCAACAGCATTTGGAGCGGCTGCAACTGCAAAGTTTGGGGGATCACAAGCTTTTGGTATTGCTGCACTTGCAGGTGGACAAGCAAGTATTGCTATAGGGGTTGCGTCTGAAGCAGTAGCAAGCAATACGATTGCTATTGGTGGGCGTGCAAAAGCAAAAGGCGTTGATAGTATTGCATTCGGTAACAAATCACTTGCAGGTGGACAAAAAGCAATTGCTATAGGTTATGGTGCTCAAGCTCAAACAGATCTTTCGATAGCGATTGGTTCAGATGCAAGAGCGACTGAGCATAAGGGTGTTGCTCTTGGGAGCGAGTCTGTGGCTGATGTTGCTGCTGGCGCTATCGGGTATAATTCTTTAACTAAAGGCCCTTCAGATTCTGACGACATGATATGGGCGAGTACGCTAGGTGCAGTGAGTGTTGGTGATGCTAAATCAAAAAAAACGCGCCAGATTGTAGGAGTGGCAGCTGGTAGTGGCGACACTGATGCCGTTAATGTTGCACAGTTAAAATCATTACAAAAATACGTAGACCAAGGTTGGACACTATCTGTTGGAGGTAAAAATGCTAAAGCTGTTGGTGTACAAGATACTGTAGATTTGTCGGCTGCAAGCGACAACCTTAAGATTACAAAAGGTGAGGAAAACAATAATGTAACATTTGATCTAGCTAATAATATTACAGTGGAACGAGTTACCGCTGGGAGAAGCTCTATCAGTGATGATGGCATTTTGTTTGCTGATGGGGCTAAAATAACTGTGGATGGTATTGATGCTGGCAATAAGCAGATTACAGGAGTGGCAGCTGGGGAAGAACCTGATGATGCAGTGAATTTTGCGCAGTTGGAGCAGGTTAATCGGGACGTTGCAAGTGTAAGTCAAAATACATCACAATATTTTGGTGGTGGTGCAGATGTATCTAATGGTAAAGCACCAACTTACACAATTCAGGGTA
>NZ_JBHIRO010000003.1:0-182918 GCF_042197165.1 Bartonella sp. AA23NXGY
GTTTTGCTATTCGTGAAGGTGGTCGTACTGTTGGTGCCGGTATCGTCTCTAAGATCATTGAATAAATAATGCTTGTTGAGTGCTTTGATTATTGAAGGCACTTTGTATAACAGGGAAATAAAGAGCATGAACAGTCAGAATATTCGCATTCGCTTGAAAGCGTTTGATCATAGAATTCTTGATACGTCGACGCGTGAGATCGTATCGACTGCTAAACGTACCGGTGCAAATGTCCGTGGTCCCATTCCGCTTCCAACGCGGATTGAGAAGTTTACGGTCAATCGTGGACCGCATATCGATAAGAAAAGTCGTGAGCAGTTTGAGATGCGAACACATAAGCGTCTTCTTGACATTGTTGATCCAACGCCGCAAACAGTGGATGCGCTTATGAAGCTCGATCTTTCTGCTGGTGTGGATGTAGAAATTAAGCTCTGAGGTTTGAGGACAGAAGGAACAGACCCGATGCGTTCAGGTGTAATAGCACAGAAGCTGGGCATGACCCGTATTTATAATGATGCTGGTGAGCATGTGCCGGTGACGGTACTTCGTTTGGAGAATTGTCAAGTCGTTGCTCAGCGTACAGTTGAAAAGAATGGTTATACTGCTGTTCAATTAGGTGTAGGCTTTGCTAAGGTTAAGAATACTTCACAAGCTCTTCGTGGACATTTTGCTAAGGCTTCTGTTGAGCCTAAAGCCAAAATAGCAGAGTTTCGTGTGAGTCCCGACAATCTTCTTGATGTTGGGACTGAGATTACAGTGGAACATTTTGTTCCAGGACAAAGAGTTGATGTGACTGGTACCAGTATTGGTAAGGGGTTTGCTGGTGTTATGAAACGACATAACTTTGGTGGGCATCGTGCTTCTCATGGTAATTCGATTACACATCGTGCTCATGGTTCTACAGGGCAGTGCCAAGATCCTGGTAAAGTTTTTAAAGGTAAAAAAATGGCTGGCCATATGGGGCAAGTGCGTGTAACAACACAGAATATTGAAGTTATTTCCACTGATAGTGAGCGTGGTTTAATTTTAGTGCGTGGTGCTGTTTCTGGTTCTAAAGGTTCTTGGATTTTGATACGGGATGCTGTGAAGAAGCGTCTTCCTGATAATGCTCCAAAGCCTGCTGGTATTCGCCGTCTTGTGAAGGAGAAAGCGGAAATGGTTACTCCGGTGACGGAAACCTCTGAGGTTGAGGGAGCCTAATAATGGATCTTGTAATTAAAACTCTTGATGGTAATGAAGCTGGCAAATTAAAGGTTTCTAAAGCTATTTTTGATCTTGTTCCGCGTGAGGATATTTTGCAACGTGTTGTTCGTTGGCAGCTTGCACGTCGTCAGCAGGGAAGTCATCAATCCCAAGGTCGTTCTGATGTGTCGCGAACAGGGGCAAAAATGTTTAAACAGAAAGGAACTGGGCGTGCTCGACATTCATCTGCACGTGCACCGCAGTTTAGGGGTGGGGGTAAGGCTCATGGACCAGTGGTTCGTAGCCATGCGCATGATCTTCCTAAAAAGATTCGTGCTCTTGGGTTACGTCTTGCTTTATCTGCAAAATTAAAAGCAAAAGATTTAATTATTGTGGATGAGTTGACTGTTAAGGATGCTAAAACGAAAATGCTTGTTTCTCATTTTTCTAAGCTTGGATTTAATAACGCTCTCTTGATTGATGGTAAAGAGATTGATATTAACTTTTTTCGTGCAGCCTCTAATATCCCTAATATTGACATTTTGCCTATTCAGGGAATTAATGTTTATGATATTTTGCGTCGCAGCAAACTTGTTTTATCAAAAGCAGCTGTTGAGGCTCTTGAGGAGCGTTTTAAATGACAGATCTTCGCCATTATGATATAATTATTAGTCCAGTTATTACTGAAAAGGCGACTATGATTTCTGAATATAATCAAGTTGCTTTTAATGTCGCGCCGAAAGCGACGAAGCCTGAGATTAAGGCTGCTATTGAAGCGCTTTTTAGCGTAAAAGTTAAAGCAGTTAACACGGTAGTCCGTAAGGGTAAAGTGAAGCGTTTCAAAGGTATAGTTGGTCGGCAGAGTGATGTCAAAAAAGCGATCGTAACTCTGGCCAGTGGTCAGACTATCGACGTTTCGACAGGTCTTTAAGAGGCTCGGAGATAGGAATAATGGCACTTAAGCAATTTAATCCAACGACACCTGGGCAGCGTCAGCTTGTTATTGTGGAACGTTCTTGTCTTTATAAGGGAAAACCTGTAAAGATGTTAACTGAGGGTTTGTCTTCAAAGGGTGGGCGTAATAATCGCGGTCGTGTTACTGCTCGTTTTCAGGGTGGTGGACATAAACGTAGTTATCGGTTTGTCGACTTTAAGCGTCTTAAACGTGATGTTTCAGCAAAGGTTGAGCGTTTAGAATACGATCCTAATCGTACCGCTTTTATTGCTTTAATCCGCTATGAGGATGGGCAATTGAGTTATATTCTTGCACCACAGCGTCTTGGTGTTGGTGATTCTGTTATGGCTGGTTTAAATGTGGATGTTAAACCAGGTAATGCTATGCCTCTTGCTAATATGCCTGTAGGTACAATTATTCATAATGTTGAGATGAAGCCAGGGAAAGGCGGACAGATTGCACGTTCAGCAGGTGCTTATGCGCAGTTGGTTGGACGAGATCATGGTATGGCTATTCTTCGTTTAAATTCTGGTGAGCAGCGTTTGGTTCCGAGTAGCTGTTTTGCAACTGTTGGCGCTGTTTCAAATCCTGATCATGGGAATATTAATGATGGTAAGGCGGGGCGGTCACGTTGGCGTGGTAAACGTCCACATGTTCGTGGTGTTGCTATGAACCCCGTTGATCACCCACACGGTGGTGGTGAAGGTCGTACATCGGGGGGGCGCCATCCAGTTTCTCCTTGGGGTAAACCTACAAAAGGTAAGCGTACGCGCTCCAATAAAGCCACTGATAAATTTATTATGCGTACGCGTCATCAACGCAAGAAATGAGAAAGGTAGTCTGAGGTGGTTCGTTCAGTGTGGAAAGGTCCGTTTGTTGACGGCTATCTTCTTGGTAAAGCAGAGAAGGTACGTGCAAGTGGGCGCAACGAAGTTATAAAAATATGGAGTCGTCGCTCTACTATTTTACCGCAATTTGTTGGTTTAACTTTTGGTGTTTACAACGGTAATAAGCATATTCCTGTTTCTGTTTCTGAAGAGATGGTTGGGCATAAGTTTGGTGAGTTCGCTCCTACCCGGACTTATTATGGTCATGGTGCTGATAAGAAAGCGAAGAGGAAGTAGGAATGGGAAAAGCTAAAGTTTCGCGCCAGCTTAAAGATAATGAAGCAAGAGCTGTCACGCGGACAATTCGTGTTAGTCCGCAGAAGCTTAATTTAGTTGCTGCAATGATTCGTGGTAAAAGAGTTAATGTAGCGCTCGCTGATTTGATGTTTTCACGCAAGCGTATTGCTGCTACTGTGAAAAAAACGCTTGAATCAGCAATTGCAAATGCAGAAAATAACCACGATCTTGATATTGATTCGCTTGTTGTGGCGGAAGCTTATGTTGGTAAGTCGATAGTGATGAAGCGCTTTCATGTTCGTGGTCGAGGGCGTGCTAGTAGAATTGAACGTCCATTTTCGCATCTTACTGTTATTGTTCGTGAAGTTACCGAAAAAGTGGAGGCCGCGTAATGGGGCAGAAGATCAATCCAATAGGACTTCGTCTTGGTGTTAATCGGACTTGGGACTCTCGTTGGTATGCTGATAGTGGTGAATATGGGCGCCTTCTTCATGAAGATTTGAAAATTCGTTCATATGTGCTTGAGGAGCTTAAACAGGCGGCTATTTCTAAGGTTGTTATTGAGCGTCCTCATAAAAAGTGTCGTATTACAATTCATTCTGCACGTCCTGGTTTGATTATTGGTAAAAAGGGTGCTGATATCGAAAAGCTTCGTCGTAAGCTATCAGAAATGACGGATGCTGAAACTTCATTGAATATTGTGGAGATTCGTAAACCGGAGATTGATGCGACAATTATTGCGCAATCAATTGCTCAACAGTTAGAGCGTCGTGTTGCTTTTCGTCGTGCAATGAAGCGTGCTGTTCAGTCTGCTATGCGTCTTGGTGCGGAAGGTATTCGTATCAATTGTTCTGGCCGTCTTGGTGGTGCTGAAATTGCTCGTATGGAATGGTATCGTGAAGGTCGTGTTCCACTTCATACCTTGCGTTCTGATGTTGATTACGGTACAGCAGAAGCTAAGACCGCTTATGGTATTTGTGGTATTAAAGTTTGGGTCTTTAAGGGTGAGATTCTTGAGCATGATCCGATGGCTTCAGAACGTCGTGCTACGGAAGCTGATCAATCTGGTTCTTCATCGAATCGTCGCCGCGAAAATGCTTAGTTTTTGAGATTGAACTAAAATTTGGAGTAGAGAACAATGTTGCAGCCAAAGCGCACAAAGTTCCGTAAACAGTTCAAAGGCCGTATTCACGGTTTTGCGAAGGGTGGTACGGATTTGAATTTCGGTGCCTACGGTTTGAAGGCTGTTGAGCCGGAGCGGGTTACTGCTCGTCAAATTGAAGCGGCGCGTCGTGCGATTACACGTTATATGAAGCGTTCTGGTCGTGTGTGGATTCGCATTTTTCCAGATCTTCCGGTTACATCTAAACCGACTGAAGTTCGTATGGGTAAAGGTAAGGGAAGTGTTGATTATTGGGCTGCACGTGTTGCTCCTGGGCGCGTCATGTTTGAGCTTGATGGAGTTCCGGAGGATGTTGCACGTGAAGCACTAAGATTGGGTGCTGCAAAGTTGCCTATAAAAACGCGTTTCATCCAGCGTATTGCTGAATAATGAGGTTAAGCGATGAGAGCCACAGAATTACGGGCGCAAACGCTCGACCAAATGAAAGATGAATTGGCTAAGTTAAAGAAAGAGCAATTTAATTTGCGTTTTCAAAAAGCAACAGGTCAATTAGAAAAGACTGCGCGCGTTAGACAAGTTCGTCGTGATATTGCGCGTATTAAAACTTTTCTTCGTCAAAAGATAAGTGAAAGTAAGGTTTAAGGAAATAAGAGATGCCTAAACGCGTTTTGCAGGGTGTTGTTATTAGCGACAAAAGTGATAAGACTGTTGTTGTCAAAGTTGAACGCCGTTATTCTCATCCGCTTCTTAAGAAGACTGTTCGGCAGTCTAAAAATTATAAAGCGCATGACGAAAACAACCAATTCAAGATTGGGGATCAAGTTTCTATTCAAGAATCTAGACCAATTTCGAAAGATAAATGTTGGATTGTTGTAAAAGACAATGTAGCGTAAAGAGTTAAGCTTATTGTTTTAGAATTTAACAGTGTGGTTATCATTGATAAATTTGAAGACGATAACTTTATCGTTATTTGGCAGGCAAATCCGAGTGTGTAAAGATACAATCGGATATATGTGTTAAGAGAAGGTGGCCAGTCATGATTCAGATGCAAACAAACCTCGACGTTGCTGATAATTCTGGAGCGCGTCGTGTCATGTGCATCAAAGTGTTAGGCGGTTCAAAGCGGAAATATGCTTCGGTCGGTGACATTATTGTTGTTTCGGTTAAGGATGCAATTCCTCGTGGCCGTGTTAAAAAAGGTGATGTTATGAAAGCTGTTGTGGTTCGTACTGCTAAGGATATTCGTCGCGCAGATGGTAGTGTCATTCGTTTTGATAGTAATGCTGCGGTTTTAGTGGATAACAAAAAAGAGCCGATCGGTACTCGTATCTTTGGACCTGTTCCTCGTGAATTGCGTGGTAGGAATCATATGAAGATCATCTCGCTTGCTCCTGAAGTTCTGTAAGGAGTAAATGTTATGCAAAAGATTCGAAAAGGTGATAAAGTTGTTGTTTTGTCCGGTAAGGATAAAGGATGTAGTGGTGAAGTAATTAAGGTTAATCCAAAAGAGAATAAGGCTTTTGTTCGTGGGATTAATATGATTAAACGTCATCAACGTCAAACGCAGAAGCAAGAAGCTGGAATTATTTCTAAAGAAGCTCCGATTCATCTGTCTAATTTGGCGATTGCTGATCCTAAAGATGGTAAGCCTACACGTGTAGGCTTTCGTATGAATGCAGATGGTAATAAAGTTCGTTTTGCCAAGCGTTCGGGAGAGTTGATTAATGGCTGAGGAAAGACAAATACCGCGTATGAAAGCGCATTATTTTGAAGTGATTCGTAAAGTGCTTCAAGAGAAGTTTAATTACAGAAATGCGATGCAAATTCCGCGGATTGATAAAGTTGTAATAAATATGGGGATAGGTGAAGCAACTGCTGATTCGAAGAAGCCTTCCCTTGCCGCTGAGGATTTAGGGCTAATAACGGGTCAGAAGGCTGTTGTTACGCGTGCGCGTAATTCTATTGCGACCTTTAAGGTTCGTGAAGGAATGCCTCTTGGGGCTAAAGTTACATTGCGTAAAGATCGTATGTTTGAGTTTTTAGATCGTCTTGTGACGATTGCTCTTCCGCGGGTTCGTGACTTTCGTGGTTTAAATCCAAAGAGTTTTGATGGTCGTGGCAATTTTGCTATGGGTATTAAAGAACACATTGTGTTTCCAGAAATCAACTATGATAAAGTTGATCAAATTTGGGGCATGGATATTATCGTTTGTACGACAGCGAAAACGGATGATGAAGCTCGTGAGTTATTGCGTGCTTTTAATTTTCCTTTTCGTTCGTAACGGCAAACGTAGTGAGGTGAAATTATGGCCAAAGTAAGTGCCGTTGAAAAAAATAAGCGTCGTGAGGTGATGGTAAAGCGCTATGCTGCCCGTCGTGCACGTTTGAAAGCAATAGTTATGGATCAGAAGGTTTCTCTTGAGGAACGTTTTAAAGCTTCTGTTCAGTTGGCAGAGTTGCCGCGTAATTCTTCGAAAGTTCGTATTCGTAATCGCTGTGAGGTTTCAGGTCGTCCGCGGGCTTATTATCGTAAATTAAAAATGTCGCGAATTGCGTTGCGTGAGCTTGGCTCTATTGGCTATATTCCTGGTATTGTAAAGTCTAGTTGGTAAGAGGAGATTATTTAATGTCTATGTCAGATCCTCTTGGTGATATGTTAACACGTATTCGTAATGCACTTGGTCGTAAAAAAGGTAAAGTAGTTACTCCAGATTCGAAGCTTCGTGCGCACGTTCTTGATGTTCTTCAGTCGGAGGGTTATATTCGCGGATATAATCGAATTGATTTAGGTGATGGGAAAGCGGAGATTGAAATCGAATTGAAGTATTTTGAAGGGCTGGCTGCTATTCGTGAGATTTCACGTGTATCAAAGCCAGGGCGTCGTGTGTATGTTTCTGCTAAGTCACTTCCTCAGGTGGCAAATGGCCTTGGTATTTCGATTTTATCGACTCCTAAAGGCGTCATGGCAGATCATGAGGCGCGTGAACAGAATGTTGGTGGAGAACTCCTTTGTCGTGTTTTCTAAGTTATGTCAAGAAAACGGAAGAAAAAGTAGGTTAGAACAATGTCTCGTATTGGAAAGAAACCCATTTCAATTCCTTCTGGAGTTGCTGCTACTGTTGAAGGACAGCTGGTTAAGGCAAAAGGTCCAAAAGGTGAGCTGAGTTACGTCGTCAATGATGAAGTCTTAGTCAAACTTGAGGAGAATATCATATCAGTTATGCCGCGGGATCAGTCAAAAGATGCGCGTTCTAAATGGGGTATGTCGCGCTCAATGATTGAGAACATTTTTTGTGGTGTGAAAGATGGTTTTGAAAAGAGGTTGGAGATTAATGGGGTTGGTTATCGTGCTGCTTTGCAGGGTAAAGATGTTCAACTATCTCTGGGCTTTTCGCATGATGTGGTTTATAAAGTTCCGTCGGGTGTTACTGTGACTGTTCCTAAGCCAACGGAAATTGTTGTTTCTGGAATTGATAAACAGCAAGTTGGACAAGTTGCAGCGGAAATTCGTGAGTATCGTAAGCCTGAGCCTTATAAAGGTAAAGGTGTTAAGCATGCAGATGAACGTATCTTCCGTAAAGAAGGTAAAAAGAAATAAGGATTTTGTATTATGGTTTCATCTAAGGACATTATCCAACGTCGTGCAAGGCGCGTTCGTCGTAGAATTAAAATGGTTTCTCATGATCGTCCTCGGCTTAGTGTTTATCGTTCAAATCAGAACATTTATGCTCAAGTTATCGATGATTTGCGGGGATGTACACTTGTTTCAGCCTCTACCCTTGAAAGTGATTTGAAAAAATCGTTAAAGAGTGGTGCTGATAAAAAGGCGGCCTTTGCTGTTGGTAAGTTAATTGCTGAGCGTGCGAAGAAAGCGGGTGTTAATGAGGTGGTTTTTGATCGTGGAGCGTATGTGTACCATGGTCGCGTCAAAGCTTTAGCTGAAGCTGCTCGTGAAGGTGGTTTGAGTTTCTAAAATTTCTTATTTATGAATGAGTAAGGAGAGTTTAGAGTATTTCGTTTAAGTTCTTCCAGTTTGATGAGGGACTTTGTTATCGTGCTTCCGGAAAAGAAAAAGGAATGAGGAATGGCACAAAAAGAACGTGGTGAGAGAGAAGAACGCGATAATGAATTTGTCGATAGGCTCGTTCATATCAATCGTGTTGCTAAAGTTGTAAAGGGTGGTCGGCGTTTTGGTTTTGCTGCTCTTGTTGTCGTTGGAGATCAAAAAGGCCGTGTGGGTTTTGGACATGGTAAAGCCCGTGAAGTTCCAGAAGCCGTTCGTAAAGCAACGGAATCTGCAAAACGTGGGATGATTTATGTTCCACTTCGGTCTGGGCGTACATTGCATCATGATCTTGAAGGTCGTCACGGAGCTGGGCGTGTTTTGCTACGCTCGGCTTCTGCTGGTACTGGTATTATTGCTGGGGGGCCAATGCGTGCTATTTTTGAAGCTCTTGGTATGCAGGATGTCGTTGCAAAATCACTAGGATCGTCGAATCCTTATAACATGGTTCGTGCAACATTTGATGCATTGAAACATCAAATGCATCCTAGAGATATTGCTGCTCAACGTGGTATAAAGTATTCGACTTTGCAGGCGCGTCGTCGCCATTTAGTCGACCTAGAAGGGTAGTTTCTGAGATTATCAGAAAAGGAATTAGGAAATGGTTCAGAAAAAATCTCAGAGTGGTAAAACTGTGACGGTGGAACAAATTGGAAGCCCTATTCGAAACTCACAGATTCAGCGTGCAACCTTAAAGGGGCTTGGACTAAATAAAATGCGTCGTCGGCGCGTTTTAGATGATACACTTTGTGTGCGGGGTATGATTGCTCGGGTTCGGCATCTTGTTCGCGTTATAGATGAAGGTTAAGGGTTGCGGGAGTATTAGATATGAAACTCAATGAACTGCGTGATTGCGAAGGCGCAACAAAAAATCGTAAGCGTGTTGGGCGTGGTATTGGTTCCGGTACGGGTAAGACTGGCGGTCGTGGTGTAAAAGGGCAAAAGTCACGTTCTGGTGTTTCCCTTAATGGTTTTGAAGGTGGGCAAATGCCCATCTATCGTCGTTTGCCAAAACGTGGATTTAGGAATTTCTTTACTAAAACCTACAATGAAGTTTCACTAGGACGTATTCAGTTGGCAGTTGATGCAGGTAAGTTGAATATTGAAAAGCCTGTTGATATGGTTTCTTTGAAAGAGGCTGGTATTATTCGTCGTGAAAAAGATGGGGTTCGTCTTCTTTCTGATGGTGATTTGAAGGCTAAGATTACCTTTCATGTTTCTGGTGCTTCACAAGCTGCTCGTGTTAAGATTGAAAAAGTGGGTGGTCAGGTTATTCTTCCTGATATTGCTCGATAATTTTTTAATATGAATAGAGACCTAAAGAAGAATAATATCTGTTTTGTGGGATCTTTTGTGGAGAATTGTTTAAGTTCTGCATTTGTTTGTGTATGCATATATGAATTTTAGGATTATACTTCTGTGATTTGAAGAACTGGAGTGTAAAGTGGAGACGTTTTATGGCATCAGCAGCAGAGCAATTTGCTTCCAATATAAATTTCGGCACCTTTTCGCGTGCAACTGAATTAAAGAAACGCATCTGGTTTACTCTGTTGGCGCTTCTTGTATATCGTTTTGGCACTTACATCTCTCTTCCAGGTATCAATATCGATGCTTTGCGGCAAACATTTGAACATCACGCGTCGGGTGTATTAGGACTCTTTAATATGTTTGCTGGAGGTGCTGTTGGGCGTATGGCTATTTTTGCGCTGGGTATCATGCCTTATATATCGGCATCTATTATTGTGCAATTGTTAACATCTATTATTCCTTCTTTGGAAACTCTTAAAAAAGAAGGGGATTTAGGTCGTAAGATTATCAATCAATATACGCGTTATGTAACAGTCGTATTGGCAATTCTACAAGCTTTTGGTATTGCGGTTGCGCTTGAAAGCGGTATAGGGTCGGGGCTTCAAATTGTTTTAGAACCAGGTCTTATGTTTCGTATTTCTTCTGTTATTACGCTTGTTGGCGGAACGATGTTTCTTATGTGGCTTGGCGAGCAAATTACGTCACGTGGTATTGGTAATGGGGTTTCTCTTATCATTTTTACAGGGATTGTAGCCAACTTTCCTTCTACTTTTGCTCAGCTTTTGACAGCTCATAGTCAGGCTGATTTATCAACTTTTCTTTTAATAGGAATCGTTCTTATTGCTGTTTTGGTTATTGGGCTTATTGTTTTTATAGAGCGTGCGCAACGGCGAATTCTTATCCAATACCCGAAACGTCAGGTCGGTAATCAAATGTTTCAAGGAGATATGTCGCATCTTCCTTTAAAGTTGAATACTGCTGGCGTTATTCCACCTATTTTTGCTTCATCTTTATTATTATTACCTGCCACTATTAATAATTTTTCTGATAAAATGCCACAATGGGTTCAGGAGATTTCTTATGCTCTTGGTCATGGACAGCCACTTTATATGATTGTTTATGCATTTTTAATGGCGTTTTTTTGCTTTTTTTATACAGCTATTGTGTTTAATCCAAGTGATACTGCAGATCAGTTGAAAAAACATTCTGGTTTTATTCCAGGGATTCGTCCAGGTGAGCGTACAGCCGAATATATTGATTACGTTTTGACGCGTATTACTGTTGTGGGCGCTATTTATATTATCTTGGTTTGTTTGTTACCTGAATTTATGATATCTGCATTACAGGTTCCTTTTTATCTTGGGGGAACATCCTTGTTGATTGTTGTTACTGTTACACTTGATACGGTTGCTCAAATTCAGGGGCATCTTGTTGCCCACCAATATGAAGGGTTGATAAAAAAATCAAAACTTCGTGGAGGTAGAAGGAATCGATGAGAGTTATTCTTTTAGGTCCTCCTGGAGCGGGAAAAGGTACGCAAGCAAAAATGTTGACTGAGGAATATAACATTCCTCATTTATCAACAGGGGATATGTTGCGTGAGGTGATTGCCAAAGAAACGGAGATTGGTAAAAAAGCTAAAGCTATTATAAGTTCTGGTGCTTTGGTACCTGATAGTATTGTTAATCAAATCGTATCAGATCGGATTGATGAAGCTGATTGTGTAAACGGTTTTGTTTTGGATGGATATCCGCGAACTGTGGGGCAAGCAGAAGCGTTGCAACAGATACTGGATTCAAAAAATATGCGGCTTAATGCTGTTATTGAATTGTGTGTTGATGAAGACGTGTTGATTGAACGTATGAAGAAGCGCGTTGAGGAAACAATAGCGGCTGGTGGACAGGTTCGTTTAGATGACAATCCTGTTGCTTTTGCAAAAAGATTAGTAGAATATCGTGAAAAAACAGCTCCCTTATCAAAATTTTATTCAGAGAGGGGAATGTTGAAGGTTATTGATGGAATGATTGGTGTTGCTGAAGTGACACGTATGATTAGAGGGTTTCTTTCATGAGATTTTTTTTAGAAATAAATGAAAAGAGTTGACTTTTGAGATGAAATCTATCAAAAGTGAATCTAATTTATTTTAGTGAAATAATAGGATTCGGAAGAATTTTTTTCTGAGTCTATTTTTTTCTGTAAGGTATATCAGGTATTTTATAACAATTTGTCAAAATAACTAAGGAGAGTAGGCGTGGCTCGTATTGCTGGCGTCAATATCCCGACAAATAAGCGTGTAATTATTGCGCTTCAATATATCCACGGGATTGGACCAAAATTTGCTCAAGAAATTATTGAAAGAGTTGGCATTCCTTTGGGGCGTCGTGTGCATGAGCTTTCAGATGCTGAGGTGCTGCAGATTCGTGAGGCAATAGATCAGGGGTATCAAGTTGAAGGTGATCTTCGTCGTGAGGTTGCTATGAATGTTAAGCGTTTGATGGATCTTGGTTGTTATCGAGGATTGCGTCATCGCCGGTCTTTGCCTGTCCGAGGACAGCGTACACATACGAATGCCCGTACACGTAAAGGTCCGGCTAAGGCAATCGCCGGTAAGAAGAAATAAGGGCCTTTGTGGAAGGTTTTTTATATATTCTTTTTCTTGTTTGATTTTTTTTGACAAGGAAAAAAGGTGGAGCTGCTGATGTTACGGCAGTGATGAGATCGTTGAAAGGGAAATTATGGCCAAGGAAGCCACACGTGTTCGTCGTCGCGAACGTAAAAATATTTCATCGGGTGTTGTGCATATTAATTCAACATTTAATAACACAATGATTACTATTACTGATGCTCAGGGTAATGCAATTGCTTGGTCATCTGCGGGAGCTCAGGGGTTTAAAGGTGCGCGTAAATCGACACCTTTTGCTGCTCAAGTTGCTGCGGAGGATTGTGCAAGAAAAGCGCAAGAGCATGGTATGCGTTCTTTGGAAGTTGAAGTTTGTGGACCTGGATCAGGGCGTGAATCTGCTTTACGTGCATTGCAATCTGTTGGTTTTGTCATTACTTCTATTCGCGATGTAACACCAATTCCTCATAATGGATGTCGTCCGCGGAAAAGGCGGCGTGTTTAATTGGGTGTTGTTTTTTGTTGTCGGAGATTTCTCTGATGTTCACATTGGTCGTTACGATTGAATGGTAACGGAACTAAAGAACGGGAATAAAAATATGATCCAGAAAAACTGGCAGGAACTTATTAAACCCAATAAGGTTGAATCATGTGCACATGATAATCCAAATATTATAAGTGTGATTGCTGAACCTCTTGAGCGTGGTTTTGGTTTAACGTTAGGAAATGCGCTTCGTCGCGTTTTGTTATCTTCGCTTCGTGGTGCTGCTATTACTGCTGTGCAGATTGATGGTGTCTTGCATGAATTTTCATCGATTCCAGGTGTGCGTGAGGATGTTACGGATATTATTCTGAATATAAAAGAAATTGCGCTTCGTATGGAAGAAGAAGGGCCTAAACGTGTCGTCGTTTATAAAGAGGGGCCTGGTGTCGTGAAAGCGGGAGATATCAGTACAGTTGGGGATATGGAAATTCTAAATCCAGATCATGTTATTTGTACTCTTGATGAAGAAGCTGAAATTCGTATGGAATTTATTGTCAACACAGGAAAGGGGTATGTTCCATCTGATCGTAATTGTGTTGATGATGCACGTATAGGGCTTATTCCAATTGATAGTCTTTATTCACCTATCCGTAAGGTATCTTATAAAGTAGAAAATACACGCGAAGGTCAAGTTCTCGATTATGATAAATTAACGCTCACGATTGAAACAAACGGTGCTGTTAATGGTGAGGATGCTGTTGCTTTTGCAGCACGCATTCTTCAGGATCAATTATCGTTATTTATTAACTTTGAAGAGCCACAGAAGGAGCCTGTTGAAGAGGCTGATTCTGAGCTTTCTTTTAATCCTGCTCTTCTCAAAAAAGTGGATGAATTAGAACTTTCAGTTCGTTCGGCAAACTGTCTTAAGAATGATAATATTGTTTATATTGGTGATCTGATTCAAAAAACAGAATCTGAAATGCTTCGGACACCGAATTTTGGTCGCAAATCGTTGAATGAGATTAAAGAAGTTTTGGCGTGTATGGGTTTACATCTTGGGATGGAGATTCCTGCGTGGCCGCCTGAAAACATTGATGATCTTGCAAAACGTTATGAAGATCAATATTAAAATTAGAATTTAAGGAGAGGGCTTATGCGCCATAGTAAGTCAGGACGCAAGTTGAACCGTACTGCCAGTCACCGTAAAGCGATGTTTGCAAATATGGCAACTTCGTTGATCGAGCATGAGCAGATTGTGACAACACTTCCAAAGGCTAAGGAAATTCGTCCTATTGTTGAAAAACTCGTTACTCTTGGTAAGCGTGGTGGTTTGCATGCGCGTCGGCAAGCTATTGCAGCACTTCGTGATGCAGGAAAGGTTGCAAAATTATTTGATACGCTTGCGCCACGTTATGCATCACGCAACGGTGGGTATTTGCGTATTATGAAAGCGGGGTTTCGTACCGGTGATAATGCGCCCATGGCTGTTATAGAATTTGTTGATCGTGATGTTGAAGCGAAGGGTGCTGGGGATCGTGCTCGCATGGAAGCTTCTGAGAATGAAAAGGGAACATCTTCGTAGAGTTTTTTATTCTGTTGGATTTTTAAAGGCCGCCTTGTCTTGGGCGGTTTTTTTGTGAGCATTTTTAAGTTTGTTTTAGTTGAGAAATAGGTGCAGAGAGAAAATTATAGAATATTGAATTATCTTATTTTTATAATATTTATTGTTCAAATAGGTTGTTTTTATTCTCTATTATGAAATATTAATAGAGGTCCTTAATTTGCGGGGATACGTTTTTTTATTCTATTAATCTTCAACAGAATGTGCTGATTTTATAAGGAGTGGATTATGAGGTATTCTTTTTGGGTGCGGATTTTTTTTGCAATTATGATGCAGATATCATTTGATCATGTATATGCTCATGTTCCTCAAACACAAACAGAAATCACCCTTTCATTTGCTCCTTTAGTTAAAAAGACAGTTCCATCTGTTGTAAATATTTATGCAGCTCGACAAATTAGAGCTCGATCACCTTTTGAAGGCGATCCATTTTTTGAGCAATTTTTTGGTCGTTTTCAAAATAAATTTCCTGTTCGTAAGCAATCGTCATTAGGATCAGGGGTGATTGTTGATGCACGTGGTTTGATCGTTACAAATTACCACGTCATTAAAGATGCAAGCGAAATTAAAGTGGCTTTTTCTGATGGACGGGAGTTTGAGAGTAAGGTCGTGCTCAAAGATGAAGCAACTGATATTGCAATTCTTGAAGTTAAGGAAAAAGATGCTCAATTTCCGGTTCTTTCTTTGGGAAATTCTGATACTGTTGAAGTTGGTGATCTTGTTCTTGCTATTGGTAATCCCTTTGGTGTTGGTCAAACAGTTACAAGTGGTATTGTTTCAGCGCAAGCGCGTACACGTGTTGGGATTTCTGATTTTGACTTTTTTATTCAAACAGACGCAGCCATTAATCCAGGGAATTCTGGTGGCGCTTTAATTGATATGAAAGGTCAGTTAATCGGAATTAATACGGCTATTTATTCGCGTTCCGGTGGTTCTGTAGGGATTGGTTTTGCTATTCCAGTTAATCTTGTAAAAGTGATGCTTGATACTGTTAAACGCGGTGGAAAATATTTTGTGCCGCCTTATATTGGGGCTTCTTTTCAAAATGTTACAGCCGATATTGCTGGTGGTTTAGGTTTAGAACGTCCCTATGGTGCTCTGATTATTGAAGTTATCAAAGATAGTCCTGCTGAAAAAGCTGGATTGAAAGTAGGTGATGTTATTTTGAGTGTGCAGGGGGTACGCGTTGACAGTCCAGATAGTCTTGGTTATCGTTTGATGACAGCTGACGTTGAGCATAGTCTTGCCTTGGAATATTTACGAAGTGGAAAAACTTTAAAAACACAAATAACAGTTTCATCAATATCAGAAACTGCATTTTTAAAATCTGAAAAAATTACGGGTGACAGTCCTCTTGCTGGTGCTGAGGTGGTAGATTTAACACCGCAAAATAGTCGACGTTTTCATCTTCCTATATCTGCAAAAGGGGTTGTGATTACCAATCTTGAGGAAATGAGCAATGCAGCTGGAATTTTTCAGTCAGGAGATATTCTACGTGTTGTAAATGGCCATAAAATTCAAACAGTTCATCAGTTGAAAAAGGTTCTTATGCAAGGTCGCTCAAATATGTGGCAATTGGAATATGAACGTGATGGTATGTATATTCGCCAATTTATTCGTTGAGGTTTTTTTTTGAAGAAAGATTTTTTTACTTCGTCGTTTGATTTTCAAGTTAATAAAAATCAGCCACTTGCAGAAAGAATGCGCCCTTGTTCTCTCAATGATGTTGTGGGACAAAAGCATTTGATTGGAGAGGATGGTTTGCTTTCACGTATGGCGGCAACAGGCTCAATTGGATCGATGATTTTTTGGGGACCTCCAGGGACGGGAAAAACGACCGTTGCACGTTTGTTAGCCCTTGAAACAAATTTCGCGTTTGAACAGGTTTCTGCTATTTTTACAGGAGTTTCTGAACTTAAAAAGATTTTTGAAGTTGCGCAGAGGCGTTTTATATCTGGGGATAAAACACTTCTCTTTGTTGATGAAATTCATCGGTTTAATCGTGCACAGCAGGATAGTTTTCTTTCTGTGATGGAAGAGGGTACTGTGGTACTTATAGGTGCAACAACCGAAAATCCTTCTTTTGAACTGAATGCTGCCCTTCTTTCGCGTGCACGTGTTTTAACATTTCTTTCTCATGATCATGAAAGTTTGGATATGCTTTTGAGGCGTGCTGAAGAAGTGGAGGGAAAAACTCTTCCCTTGGATAATGATGCCAGAGACGTTTTGATAGAGATGTCTGATGGTGATGCGCGGGTTGCGTTAACATTGGCAGAGGAAGTTTGGTCTATTGCGCCATTGGGAGAGATTCTTGATGTTGTTGCTTTGCAAAAAGTTATTCAGCGTCGTGCGCCTATTTATGATAAAGGACGAGATGGGCATTATAATCTCATTTCAGCGTTGCATAAATCCGTTCGTGGATCTGATCCTGATGCTGCGCTTTATTATTTGGCACGTATGTTGGATGCTGGTGAAGATCCTCTCTATATTGGGCGAAGATTGGTTCGTATGGCCGTTGAAGATATTGGTTTGGCGGATCCTCAAGCTCTTGTCATTTGTAATGCAGCAAAAGATGCCTATGATTATTTAGGATCACCAGAAGGAGAGTTGGCCTTGGCGCAAGCATGTCTTTATGTTGCAACTGCGCCAAAGTCAAATGCAGCATATCTTGCGTATAAAGCAGCACTGCGTTGTGCACGCAAAAATGGCTCTTTACCACCTCCTAAGCATATTCTTAATGCTCCTACGAAATTTATGAAGGAAGAAGGGTATGGAAGTGGTTATTGTTATGACCATGATGAACCAGATGCTTTTTCAGGACAAGAATATTTTCCCGAAAAACTTGGACGTCAGAGTTATTATAAACCAGTTGAGCGTGGTTTTGAGCGTGAAATTGTGAAACGTCTTGAGTGGTGGCAACAGTTGCGCAAAAAACGTAAAGATCAAAATAAAATTTGAGTTGAAATACGTTTTTTATTGATCTCTTATGTTATTGTATGAGAAATTTAGCTTATATTTTAAACAATTTATTGCATTGCTTGTAGAGATTTTTTTGATATCTTCAAAAGTGCATATTTTTTCAAATTTAAATATATCATTCAACTTTTAAGCTGCTTTATTTTTTTTGGTTTTATTAAATAATATATTGACTTATAATGATAATTAACTGTTTCGTAAGTTGAATGAAAGTTTCAAATACCGTAAATTTCTCTCATCCCAAGTCTGTTATTTGTTGAAGCAATCAAGTTATTCGCTTGCATGTTACAAGCAGGATTAGCGTGTGATAAAAACTGTACAAGAAAGGACTAAAAATCCCTCCTATGAATTGTCTCAAGTGCCGAGAGCTGTTGCAATATTGGAGGATGATAAATAGTGTGATGGTGCCGGCTTGCTCCTTCTATAGAGTAAAGATGGTGATGCCTAAAGGGTTTTGCAGTATACCACATTCATAGGTGTTGTCACAAAATGAGCTTGGAAGTTTTGAGAGATGTTTCTTAAATCAAGTGCATGAATATGCAACACAATAGCGTTTTGTTCTTCGATGCAATAGGGTATGAGGTTGATTGATGATGCGTTTTTTGTGTGATCAATAGCGGGAGAATTCTTAGTCTCTCAAGTATTTAATCAAAGGGATAAGCAGAAGGGTTGTAGAACATTGTGTTTAAAATTAAATTGTTCCTTTTCTAGAGAGATATAAATATGTTAACTATGCTCCCATAGAGATATTACTTTATTGGAGTTTATTATGTGTCATAAGATAAGCAATGCCAATTCTTTATTGTGATGGTCATGAATGTTTATGGACATAATGTGGAGATAGGAATGGAAATAGTCTGTGAAACTCTAAACTCAAACCTTTAGTTAAATTAAAAGTACAGTGTACACTAAAGTTTTAGGTTATTATGAATTCGGTCAAGGATATAATCGTGGATAAAACAAAAGCTCTCGATGCTGCTCTCTCACAAATTGAACGTTCTTTTGGTAAAGGCTCGATTATGCGTCTTGGGCAAAAAGAGCAAGTTGTTGAAATTGAAACAATTCCAACAGGATCGTTATCCTTGGATATTGCTTTAGGGATTGGTGGATTACCGAAGGGGCGTATAGTTGAGATTTATGGACCAGAAAGTTCTGGGAAAACAACATTGGCTCTCCATGCTATTGCTGAGGCACAGAAAGGTGGTGGGATTTGTGCTTTTATTGATGCAGAGCATGCGCTTGATCCTATTTATGCGCGTAAGCTTGGTGTTGATTTAGAAAACTTGTTCATTTCTCAGCCAGATACCGGTGAACAGGCATTGGAAATTACAGAAACGTTGGTTCGTTCTGGTGCCGTTGATGTGCTTGTTGTGGATTCTGTCGCAGCTTTAACACCGCGAGCAGAAATTGACGGTGAAATGGGTGATGCTTTGCCCGGATTGCAAGCTCGGTTAATGAGTAAAGCGTTACGAAAATTAACCGCAGCAATTTTTCGCTCTAACTGTATGGTTGTTTTTATTAATCAAATTCGCATGAAAATTGGTGTGATGTTTGGTTCTCCTGAAACGACAACGGGTGGAAACGCTTTAAAGTTTTATGCTTCTGTTCGTTTAGATATTCGTCGCATTGGATCCATTAAAGATAGGGATTCAATTGTTGGTAATCAGACGCGCGTTAAAGTGGTGAAAAATAAATTGGCACCTCCATTCAAACAGGTTGAGTTTGATATTATTTATGGTGAAGGTATTTCCAAAGTAGGTGAGTTGATTGATTTGGGTGTCAAGGTTGGTGTTGTGGAAAAATCTGGTGCATGGTTTTCTTATAATTCTCAGCGTTTAGGGCAGGGGCGTGAGAATGCAAAGCAGTTTTTACGTGAACATGTGGAAATAGCTACAGAGATTGAAGCAGCTTTGCGCCAAAATGCTGGTTTGATTGCGATTGAATTGTTAGAAAATGCAGGGTCAGAAAATATAGAAAGTGATGAAGCCATTTGATGGGGCGTTTTTTTCGTCTATAATTTTTTTCTTTAAGATTTTCCTGTTTTTTTGTTTGAGTTTTTAAATACGCAGTCATTTTTTTCTCAATTTTTTAAAACAAATATTCCATTTTTGATTAAATTGACTCCATGCGTGGCGAAGAGGATTTAATGAGGGGGGATTTTTCTTTTATGGTTTTGTGCTGTATTGAGCAGGTGTCAACATGAATAGTGTTAATAATATTCGGTCAACATTTTTGGATTATTTTCATCGTAATGGGCATAAAGTTCTTTCTTCTAGTCCGCTTGTTCCGCGGAATGATCCTACACTTATGTTTACAAATGCAGGGATGGTGCAGTTTAAAAATGTTTTTACTGGACTTGAACAACCTTCTTATACGCAGGCAACAACGGCACAAAAATGTGTTCGTGCGGGTGGAAAGCATAATGATCTTGATAATGTTGGTTATACGGCGCGCCATCATACATTTTTTGAAATGTTGGGTAATTTTTCTTTTGGTGATTATTTCAAAGAAGAAGCCATTTTTTTATCATGGAATCTTTTAACAAAGGAATTTTGCCTGCCAAAAGATAAATTGTTGGTGACAGTTTATCAGAGTGATGATGTTGCTGCTGAACTGTGGCGTAAAATTTCTGGTCTTCCAGATGAAAAAATTGTCCGTATTGCGACGGTTGATAATTTTTGGTCGATGGGAGAAACAGGCCCTTGTGGGCCTTGTTCGGAGATTTTTTATGATCATGGTGATGAAATATGGGGCGGTCCTCCTGGAAGTGCTAATGAAGATGGGGATCGCTTTATTGAGATTTGGAATCTTGTTTTTATGCAGTATGAGCAAGTTTCCAAGGAAGAACGTGTTAACTTACCTCACCCTTCTATTGATACAGGCATGGGATTAGAGCGTATTGCTGCTGTTTTACAGGGCGTTCATGATAATTATAATATTGATCTTTTTCGTGCATTAATTGCTGCATCAGAAGAAATTACAGGGATTGAGGCAAAGGGTGATTTTATTGCCAGCCATCGTGTCATTGCTGATCATCTTCGCTCATCTGCATTTTTGATTGCTGATGGTGTGCTTCCTTCTAATGAAGGAAGAGGATATGTTTTACGTCGTATTATGCGTCGTGCTATGCGTCATGCGCATCTTCTTGGTGCTAAAGAGCCCTTAATGTGGCGACTTTTACCTGCTTTAATTCGCGAAATGGGACAAGCTTATCCTGAGTTGACACGTGCTGAATCTTTGATTTCAGAAACTTTAAGGTTAGAAGAAATACGTTTTCGTAAAACGCTTGAACGAGGACTTGGTTTGTTGAACGAAGCAAGTACCGATCTTAAAGAAGGGGACTATTTGAATGGTGAAGTTGCTTTCAAGCTCTATGATACCTATGGTTTTCCGCTTGATTTGACGCAAGATGTTCTTCGTCGTCGCGGAATATCTGTTGACGTTGGTGCTTTTGATAAAGCGATGGAACGCCAAAAAGAGGAGGCACGTGCCAATTGGTCTGGTTCTGGAGAAGCTGGAACAGAGAAAATCTGGTTTTCTGTTCGTGATCAAGTGGGGGCCACAGAGTTTTTAGGTTATGAAACTGAGACAGCGAAAGGTATTCTTACAGCTCTTGTATGTGATGGTAAAATTGTTGATCATATTTCTTCAGATCAGAAAGCTATGCTTGTTGTTAATCAGACACCTTTTTATGGTGAATCTGGTGGGCAAATTGGTGATAGCGGTATCATTTCTGGTGAAAATTTTATTTTTAAGGTGCATGATACCCAAAGAAAGGGTGATGGTGTTTTTATCCATATTGGGGAGGTGAAATCTGGTCAGGCATCGAGGTCTGATTGTGTAGAATTAACGGTTGATATTGTTCGTCGTAAGAAAATTCGTGCGAATCACTCTGCTACTCATTTGTTACACGAAGCTTTACGCCAAACATTGGGGGACCATGTTACACAAAAGGGTTCTCTTGTATCGCCAGATCGGTTGCGTTTTGATTTTTCCCATCCAAAATCCGTTTCACCAAAAGAGTTGAAAAAAATAGAAGATTTAGCCAATGAGATTATTTTGCAAAATAGTAAAGTAATAACGCGCCTCATGGCTGTAGATGAGGCCATTTCTGAAGGAGCCATGGCATTGTTTGGTGAAAAATATGGTGATGAAGTTCGCGTTGTTTCTATGGGGGAGCCACTTGAACAGGAAAGATTAAAAAAGCGTTGGTCAATTGAGCTTTGTGGAGGGACACATGTGGAGCGAACAGGTGATATTGGTTTAATTCATATTGTTTCTGAAAGTTCTGTTTCAGCTGGAGTGCGGCGTATTGAAGCTTTAACAGGCAAAGAAGCACGTCTTTATCTTAGCCGCCAAGATGAACGTATTCATGAAATCGCTGATCTTTTAAAAACTTCTTCTGCTGGTGTGGAAGAACGGGTGCGAATTTTGCTTGATGATCGTCGTAAACTTGAAAAAGAATTGAATGATGTACGCAAGAAAATGATGTTGAGTGGTGGAGTAACAGAAAGGAGCCAAGGTGATATTACCATCATCAATGGGCTTTCTTTTACTGGACGCATTGTTAAAAATATTTTACCACGGGATCTTAAGGCGCTCGTCGATTCTGAGAAAAAACAAATTGGATCTGGAGTGGTTGCTTTTATTAGTGTCTCGGAGGATGGAAAAGGGAGTGCTGTTGTCGGTGTTACGGATGATTTAACGGATAAATTAAATGCTGTAGATCTCGTTCGTATTCTTTCAGCGATGCTTGGTGGTAAAGGTGGAGGTGGCCGTCCTGATATGGCGCAGGCTGGTGGTCCTGAGGGGAACAAAGCTGATGAGGCATTTGCGGCACTAAAAGATTTTCTTGAAAAAAATTAAAGAATGAAATCATTCTGCATAGGTATTTTTCACATTGTTATATTTGGTTGGCATCTATGTATCATGAATATCTGTCTGGTGTATTTCTGAAATGCAGATACAGCGTAATTGGGGAAAATATAATTGTTAAAGATAAAAACAGTGTTTGTCTTTATCACCACTTTATCATTTGGCTTTATAGCTTCCAAGCGTTTCAGGAGTTACCTTTTTAAGATAAGATAGATTATGCAGCACTTCATGCTTTACTGTGTATTCTTTTACTAGGAAGACTAGTTATTGTGTTGCTCTTATAGATTTTTTGAAGAAACATCTCTTTTTATGAAAGGAAAAATACAAGATTTATTGCATACGATTATCCTTATAAAGTTATAAGCTATCATTATTCGATTAGTTTTCAAATGAATAAAATTTCTTTCCTTGAAAAGGCTTATAAAAGAGTTGTTGTATCTTAGAGCTATTGTGTTGTTTTTATTTTGCTTGTTATGTACAAGAAAACAGTTTTTTGGTTTATTATTAAAAGGTTTGGAAAAGAATATTCTCCTATCTTTATAAATCTTTATTTCAATTTATAAAGTAATGAATTATCAATATAAATCAAATGAATATCACATAAATCTAAAGATTTAGATTAACATCTAATTTATTTATGATAAAATTGCTTTAATATATTGAATTATAATGATAATTTATCGTTTTATCTTTTGAATAAGAGCTACGAATATTCGTAGGATTTTATTATTTCAAATTCTGTGTATGTTAAATTAATCAAAACCACTCACGAATGTCGTTGTGAAATGGGCTTAAGAGCATTGAGAAATGTTTCTTAAAAAAAGTTATATGAATGTGCAAAACAATGATGTTCTGTTCTTTATGAGAGGACTATAAAGAAAGTGATAAACAAAAGTGCAACGCAATACATAATATTCATTATTTAAAAGATATTACTTTAGTTCGTTTTGAAATTCGTAAAGCTGAGTGAAAGGAAGACGGTAAAACTGGAAATTGTTTTTACCTTTACATCTTTACATTTTCCCTAAATGAGAATGTATACTCGTCAGTATGCACAGATATAGGAAAATATTTTTGTTCTAATCTAGTAAAATTGCAATAGCAGAGAAAATACTAAACTGTTTTAATATTTTTCTTAAATACCTAAAATGGATTGTGGCATTTTTAGAAATCTTTTTACTTGTATCATATATAAGAACTCTTGTTATCTGGAGGAGGATTTTTTTGCTTGAAAAAGAGTATCAATTTTATGATGCTATGGCTTCATGTAAGGGGATAACATTTTCTCCTTCTCTTTCTGGTGGTTTGATTGTTAAACCACTTGCCTTTAAAAAATTAGAGAAACGTCCCCCTTTATCGATCAATTCTTGAAAGTTTCCTTTTTCCATTAAGTGACCATGATCCAGAAAGAGTATCACATCAGCATTGCGTACTGTTGAGAGGCGATGTGCTATAATAAAAGTAGTGCGGTTATGGCTTATGCAATCGAGAGCATCTTTGACACGTGCTTCTGTTTCAACATCAAGAGCGCTTGTTGCTTCATCTAGAATGAGAATAGGGGCATTTTTTAAAACAGCGCGTGCAATTGCTAGTCGCTGTTTTTCTCCACCTGATAATTGAGATCCTCGTTCGCCCACCATTGTGTTATAACAATCAGCTTTTTTTAGAATAAAATCGTGAGCTTCTGCTATTTTTGCTGCTTCATAAAGTTCTTCATTTGTTGCGCTCGCTTTTCCTATTGAAATATTGTCATGAATAGTACGGTTGAAAAGACCCGAGTCTTGAAATACTGTTGCTAGAGATTTGCGTAAAGATTCGCGATTGATTGAGCATATATTTATTCCATCAATGGAGATATGCCCAAGGGTAGGGTCGTATACGCGTTGCAACAGATTGATCAATGTTGTTTTTCCAGCCCCTGTTGGTCCTACAATCGCAACAGTTTGTCCTGCTTTAACTTCAAAGGAAATATCAAAAACACCTTGAGAAGAATTTGGGAATTGATAGGTCACGTGATGAAATTGTATGGCGCCTTTAACATTTTGGAGGGAAGGAAGATTTTGCGGTTCGTTAATATGAAAGGTTGAGTCTTCCATTTCAAAAAATTCTTGCAGTTTTGCTTGTGAGGATATTGCACAATTAATAAAATTGCTCATTTGGTCTAGGCGGCTAATCATGAGTTGTGCAAATCCAACAAAAGCAACGACTTCACCTACTCGTAATTGATCTTTTGCAACAAAAAAAGCTCCAAGGAGAAGAACACAAACGATTGAAATTGTTGAAGCCATTCGATTTAAGCCACTGGCGAGCGCCCACCAATTGAGAACAGGATTTTGTGCTTTAAGAAGAGCATTTGTATGTTGATGCAGTATGGAAGTTTCTTCTTTTATTCGGTTATAACTTTGTACAATGGAAACATTAGAGATTGAATCACTGACATGTTTAAAAAGGTTATGATGATAGCATTCTACAGCGGCTTGTCCGTCTTTTGTTTTTCGCATCACTAAACGTGCAATTAATACATAGATGATGGCAAGCACAACCAAGACTATTGAAAGGCGCCAATTCATATTAAAGGCTATGGGGATGAGAACCAATAAGGCGACAAGCGTTGAGAGATGTTGTCGCATAAAATCAAGCCATATGGTTGACATGGAATCTATAGCGCGCAAAAGTGTATGGAGTGCGTTAGATGTTTCGCGTTGTTGATGCCAAATTAACGGCATGGCAATGATACGTTCGAAAGATTCTGTTAAAACCGTTAAGCGACGTCTATGGGCTAAGCGGTCTGCACCGCGAGCAACAAGGACATAAGCGATAATATGTGAAAGTCCAAAACAAACCCAAATGGCAAGAGTAGAGATGATACCTGTTTTTTCTGTAATAGAATCGATAACCCGTCCAAATAAAATAGGTTCTGCAATGGTGATAATCGCTAACATAACATTAGCGGTACAGATTAAAAGGGATGCATTTTTTTCTCTGTTTAGGTAAGTGAGAACACGTGCATAGGTTTTGAATAAGGACACTGTTAATTATCTCCATTCGCTGTTAAGCGTAAAGGCTATTGATTTTTTTTATAACGCTTAATTTTTAGCTAATAAAATTTGGACGTTAAGAAAAGGCAATTTTGGATACTAACTGTAATATGGTGTGATAAAGCCAACTAAAATATGAATTTTTGTGTTTATATTTGTGCTTATAAAGGCGCAAAAATAGATCAATAAAATTATCAGGCAAGGGAACTTTCATGGCAGGCGTAGAAATAAAAAAAGTTGAGGCAGATGAAGATGGAATGCGCTTAGATCGTTGGTTTAAAGTGCATTATCCAGGACTTGGTTTTGGAGCTTTGCAAAAATTGTTGCGTTCTGGTCAGATACGGGTTGATGGTGGACGTGTTAAAGCCGATACGCGTCTTTGTATAGGACAGGCTGTTCGTATTCCACCTCTCCCTATTAATGACAAGGAAAATTTTTCAATAACGGATAAAACACTTCGTGGGCAGGATGATGGGACCGTTTTGAAAAAAATGCTGCTTTATGAAGATCCAAAGGTATTTGTTTTTAATAAACCCGCTGGGTTGGCTGTCCAAGGAGGCTCTGGTTTAACACGTCATATGGATAGTATGCTTGAGGTATGGCGCAATAAAAAAGGTGAAAAGCCGCGTTTGGTTCATCGTCTTGATCGTGAGACGTCGGGGGTGCTTATTGTTGCACGATCAAGGGGAGCTGCTCAGTCCTTAACAGCTGCTTTTAGAGCGCGAGAAACAAAAAAGACTTATTGGGCGTTGGTTCGTGGCGTGCCTAAAAAAAAGCAGGACAAAATTTCAACGTGGATGGTTAAGGAAATGACTACACAAGGTGACAAAATGCGTGTTTGTGAACATGGGGAGCCAGATTCACATCATGCGGTTTCCTACTATCGCGTTTTAGATACACGAGGGCGGGCTCTTTCGTGGCTTGAAATGGAACCCTATACAGGGAGAACACATCAGCTTCGTGTGCATGCAGCCCATATGGATCATCCTATCATTGGCGATACAAAGTATTTTTTTTCTGATAGTAATTGGACATTACCAGGAGGAATTCAAAATCGTCTTCATCTTCATGCACGTCGTATTCGTATTCCGCATCCTTCAGGAGGAATATTGGACATTGTTGCACCTTTACCACCTCATATGGTCCAAAGTTTTAATCTTTTATCTTTTAATGAGAGTGATGCTGAAACCGACTAAACAAACTTCATTTGTTCTTTTTGATTGATACAAATTTTGTCTATAAATTTGATAAGATGAATAGGGCATTATTTGAAGAAAGTTTTTGATAAGTCGATCGCTATGAGAAAATTGTGTTTTTGAGTGATGAAATTTTCGAATATCATGGCTTTCTTTCTACAGCTCTTTATCCATATTGATTGTATTGTTATTTTTTGGATATGGTGTATCATTTAATAATCTGAGTTTATGAAGCTGCTTCTTTGAATTATCTATAGAGGTCATATATTGGGAAGGCGTGTCTGTTGAGGGAGATGAGTTAGATAAAATCTGAAAGATATTTACTAAAATAGAGAAAGCGATTTTAGTTTTTTATGGGGAATAATGAAGGCATTTTATAGTAATGCTTAGGAAAAGTAGACTCTCAAAAAAATCCTGTTGTCAAGGAAGTTTGTTCTGTTATAAATGTGGTTTGATATGCTTATAGTATAGATTTATGCTTTACTTACACAATGAAGCCTTCTTAGCAAAGTTCTCTTTTTAATGAGCAATTATTTTTCTACTTACTTAGTTTATCCAAAAGATCATCTTTCATAAAAGAAGAAATAAGTTTTTAGTATCTTAATGCTTCATTGAAGTGAACTCATCACATTAAAAAAATATCTAGACAAAAAATTGGAGATAAAACGTCAGGCGCGTTTTATTGCTCTAGGGAGGGCTTGAACACTTTTGTTTTTTCTAGTGAACAAAACAGATATTTATTATGGGAACATTCAAAGGGGAGATAAGTTGAAATTAGGAGTGACTGATGGGATCATTATTGATTGACGTTAATAACGTCTCAAAAATATATCGCAACATTGACAGAGGAATTGGTTTTAAAAACAAGGTGTTTTCTCTCTTCAAGCCGGTTTATACAAATCATCATGTGTTAAAAGATATGAGTTTCACCCTCTTTTCAGGGCAATCGTTAGCAATTCTTGGCCCTAACGGAGCGGGTAAATCGACACTGATTAAAATACTTTCTGGTATACAATACGCTGATGAGGGATGTGTTAAAGTCCTTGGTGTTGATCCTTATAAAGCGAAGAAAAATCTGTTCAAGTCTTTGGGTGTGGTCTTTGGTCACAAGAATTGTTTATGGTGGGATTTGCCCTTACGCTACAGTTTGGATATGGTTCAACCATTATATGGTCTTGAACGCGCCTCTTTTACCCGTGATCTTAAAGAGATCGCTGAGTTACTGGGCCTTGAGCATATTATGGATAAGCCAGTGCGGATGCTTAGTCTGGGTGAGAGAGTGAAAAGTGAATTGGCATTTAATCTCTCCTTTAGACCTAAACTGTTGTTTCTCGATGAGCCAAGTATTGGTCTTGATATTACATCTAAGCATGAAATCAGGGAGCTTCTTAAAAAACTGAAAAAGGAGCGTGGCACTGGATATATCATCACAAGTCATGATATGGGAGATATTGATGGATACGTTGATGATATTATTCTCTTGCATAAAGGAAAGAAACAGTTTCATGGTAATCTTCACGCGCTTAAAAATGTCATCCCTTCTTTGGTGAGAATAACGTTTTTTTGTGAACACATGGCTGTACCTTCAGCTGTTGTAGAAAAAATTGATGAGATTGCGTTGAAATTATCTACTTCTTTAAAAGATAAGCACTTTAACGCTGAAGAATGCTCGCTGGAGGTTTCGCTGCCCCGTGAGGATTTTGCGCGTTTTGTACGCGAAATTACAACCAAATTGAACTGTACGTTCTCTGTATCCACTCCCTCGCTTGAAGAGATGCTCCGTGTTAAATTTAAAGAATTTATCTAACCACTACTTTGGTATGTTTCTTTTTGCCAAGAATGGATTACTCACTGTTCTAAGTGATAGAGCAATGTTTTTTACCGATATTATCATTGGGACACTTTCGCCATTTGTTATTCAACTTCTATTATGGAATGCACTTTTCTCTGATACGGGCAACACCATAAATGGCTTTAGCTTTTATGATATGATGTATTATTATGCTTTTGCTTTAGTCCTAGGTCGCTTAAATAATGGTTATAATGTGATTAAGTTTTTCTCTCATCATGTTAAAGAAGGCCAATTAGAAGTATATCTTACAAAGCCCTTTAGTTATATGACACAAATGCTTTTTACTTTTTTAGGGGAGAGTGTATTATATAGCATCCCATTATTGGCTCTTTTTATTGTTAAGCTTGTTTTATCCTATGAAAATATTCTGGGATTGGTCATCGCTTTTCTGTTCTTTTTTCTGGTTGTTATTCTATCACAATTGCTTTGTTTTTTAATCTCTTTTGGAATTGCTTTATTAAGCTTTTGGGTGATTGAGTACAATATATTACTCTCTTTTAGTATTCTTAGTTCAGCGCTTCTTGGGGGTGTTCTTTTACCACCATCTTTTTGGCCGGTGTGGCTTATTCCGCTTATGCAATTTAATCCTTATCGTTTCATGATATCCGCTCCTGCCGAGTTTTTCGCGACGCAAAATTTAGCGTTGTTTCAGCAGTTTATTTTCGGAAGTTTTACTTATATTTTGTGTTTTTTATTCTTAATTTATATCGCTTGGAATAAAGGGATGAAAGCATATAATGGAGCAGGTGGTTGAGATGAAAATCATCCTTCATTTTATCAGTCTGAATATCCGCCGACAGATTGTTTATGGTAAGAATTTGGCTGGGGAGTTTATTCTTTCTCTATGCTATTATTTTATTCAATTCATATTTATTGATAGAGTATCTTCTTTTTCAGGAAAGATCGGTAACTATAGCAGAGATGAAATCCATTTTATCTTTGTTGTCTTTGTTTTACTTGGAATATTTTTGAATATTTTTATTAATTCTATTGAAACGTTTTTTGAAAAAGTAGCGGATGGTAAAATTGAACCATACTTGATAAAGCCCGTTTCAATTTGGTTGTTGATGTTGTTTGGTTGGTGTAAACCTCTTAATTTGATCAAGCTCTTTGTCCTTTATGTTAGTGCCTATTTATTTGTATCATTACCGAATATTTCTGATCTTAAGCTAAGATGGATCTCTTTTGTTGTTGCAATATTTTGTGTTTTTATTGTCAATATTTGTTTTTTTCTGATGTTCAATTTTATAACATTTATTATTAGCCGTAAGATGCCTGTCGAATATTTTCATGAAATGATTTATGAGCTTTCATTTGTGCCAATAGGAATTTATCCTTTAAGCATCGTAAAATGGCTTTTGTTTATGCTTCCCATGGCTTTTTCTGCTTCCTTGCCTGTGTCATTGTTGCTTGGTAAAGGCGAATGGAATATTGGATATCTTCTGTTGAGCGCTTTTCTTTCCATGGTCATGACTTTCATAAGTTATAAGAAAACAATGCGTAAATTTAATGGATTAGGGGGATAATATAAAAGTCATCATGATTATAAAAATAAAAAATTGAGTAAAAATTCTATCGTACTGTAAAATATCGTTATTTATGCTGGCGGTATAAGGCATGTAAAATTTACACATGAGGATTTTTTATTAGACATATTCATGCATAAAATCGGTTGTATTTCTATAGCTATGAGCAAAGAATTTACAATAAAAATCAGAGAATTAAATTTCTTGGTTTTAGATTAGTTTGAGTTTAGATGGCTGCTTGATGACACAAGCCAATGGTAAGATGGTGTACAATATTAGTAGTGCTTTCTCATCTGAGCAAAATTTATTTTTGTTGCATTTATAGTGCTAAAAAATTGTCAAAGATGGGTAATTTTTATATGTGTAGAATGTGGTTATTCGTGCGGATTTTGTTGGTGCATTCAATATATTATTACGTGGATGAGTTTTTGCTTAAACAATAAGAAAATTGACAGAATAAAGCTTTTAAGTTGCCCGATAGAAAGCTAAGAGCTTCGCCAAACAACATGATAGCAATTATCAAGACAACAATCACATAGAGATTTTTCAGCATGCTGAGCAGTCAAAATTCAGTTAATAATTGCTTGGAAATAAAAGGATTCACTAAGCAAAGCAGGAAAAAACGATGGCAACGCAACTGAGTTCAATAACATAATTAAATATATTTCTTTATTGTTCTTGTAAACTAAGAGAATTATACTTAATTTTATTGTGAATTTCTTATTTTATGTTATGATTTTATTTGATATAAAGATAATTATTATGTACTATTTTAGTGTTATTATAAATATTATTATTTAATTAAATATATACAATATAAACACATACAATATAAACATAATATATTTATATTATTTTAAATAGGTTATTTTAAAAATTAATTAAATAAGATATTATTTTTTAAAAAATTATTTTCTATTTTTTTAATATTAATAAGCTCATTTTTCAATTTTTCTTAACAATGATAAGAGAAAAATGGAGTTTTACATCCTCTTTACAATAAATAAAAATGATACTTTAATCTGGTTTTGCTCTCTAAGCTTAGAGCTATACAAATGTTATTGCTTATCATTAATAAAACTAATGTGATTGATGGCGTAGAGATTACAAAGGGCTAATTTTTTTTTGCATGTAATTCATATCTTTTACAAGACTTTAAAAATAACACAGAAAAAATGAGAGAGGAAGGAATAGTGAACAAGAGTGATAAGCTTTTTCATTTTCTAGTGTTATGATTACTTTTGTATTTTACGGTTCATTCATTGTATGTATGATCAATTCCAAAATTTTTATTTTAAGCTTATAGTGAATCTATATTTTAGTCTGTTATTGAAGTGTTGTCGTGATTGAGATTACAATATCACAGTAGTGAACACTCTGATTTAATAGAGAAGATTGTTTGCTAGCAAATAATCTATCCATATCAACGTTATTTAAATTTTTTTCCAAAATATATATATCTATGTTAATTTTCGTGATTGATATCTTTTCTAAGATGAAAAGGGGCATGAGCTGATTTAAATATCCATAAATTTTTCGTATTAACTCAAAAAATATACGATCATATAATTTTATGGCTATTCTAGATTATCATTTTGATAAACTGAAGAAGTATAACGATTAGCATTACAAAGGTTTGTGCAAAAATGCTTTTATTGGACATTATTAAATTTTTATGATTCATATTTTTAATCATTTTATCTTGGTTAGAAAAAAGGTGGACTCATTTTTATTTCTCTATTTTATCTTAAAGTCGTGGAATTATATTAATGTTAGAAAGTTATAATTGTGGAAGACAATGAACTTTATTAAAATTATTCCATGTTCTGGTAGAAACGCATGGCTGTGAAAACGTTGAAATGTGTAATAGCTTATGGCATTAGATTTAGCGCATTCACCAAAGTTATCCCTTATCTTATCTAATTTAGCTTTTTCAATCAAAGAGTTAAGCTGGTTCTTACGCTAATTGTAGCTGGGGCAAATATTTTTTCTCAATCTATACTAAGGAAAAATATTTTATAAAAATATTTATTTTAATATATTATACAAAAAAATAAAAACATTGCGTGTAACTAAAAAAACAACACATTGATATTTTTTATATTATAAAATCATAATAATATTTATGATAATAAAGCTAAATTTATAATAAAAACAATAAAATAACTTTATTTTAATATATTTTTATATTTAAATTACTAAATGTAAAGTACAAATAAAATAATTGACAATCGTTAAATAAACATGTAACGGAATATTGTAAGTGTAATATAATATAAAAATAACAATTAAAATAAAATTATTAATTGAATTTTGTATTATATTTTTATTATCAGAAAATAAATATACTTTATAGATAGATAACGGAATGTTTTCTATCTAGAGGGGGCGGTAAAGAAAATTTATTTTACTAAATATTGTAATTAGGTGGTTATGATGAAAATATTCAAGCATTGTATAGTATGTTTTGTTGCAGTAGCGATTTTCTTTTCACAGATTTTAAGAGCCAATGCTGATTCTTTAAATGGTAGATTTCAAAATGCTGGTTTTATTTCTGTAATGACACAGGAAAATAGAGTTATTAAAGCTGTCGATATGGTTATTAGCCAGTTTGGAGGACAAGGGGGTGAGAAAAATGTCCAAAAAGTCGCGGGTTTAATGGGGATGGAGACAGCGATTTTTGCTTTAATCGCATATTTTGTATATTTCTTTACTAGAAAGCCGCCCAGTCCTAACAGAGAGACAGGTGGAAGAACATTCGATGCTTTTGCTCATAGTTCATGGGCTTTGAATTAAAAGATATTATCCTTGATCAAATTTGAATTATGCTGTTATTGAATGTTTTATATTAAATAAATCGTGATATTTAATCACGGTTTATTTATTTTTTTTAATCTTAATGACATTGATAAGTTTATCTTTTTATATCATTAAGATATTGTTTTGTGGATGCCAGTATATGGTACATTAAATTCAGCTAATCAGTTGCTTTTTAAATTTACTTAAATTTTTTCCTCTTCAAAATGCGCATTTTAGCTAAGTTTGTGGTTGATATTTTTTTATGATGAAAACGCGAATGCATTAATTGAGATATCCATAAACTTTGTATATCAACTCAAAAAATACAAGGTCACACAATCTTACGACTATTTGTGGGTTTTATGTTGATGAACTGAATAAGTATAGCGATGCGTCTTACAAATATTTGCAAAAATGCTTTTATTGGAATCTTTTAATCTCTTTGTGGTTTACAATTCATTTTATCATTTTATCTTAAGCAAAGAGAATGTGGATTCATTTCTATTTCTCTATTTTATCTGAGAAGGGTGGAGTTATACGAATGTCAAAAAAAGTCATGATCGTGGAAGATAATGAGCTTAATATGAAGTTATTTCGCGATCTTGTAGAAGCGAGTGGTTATGAAACCGTTGAAACGCGTAATGGTCTTATGGCATTAGATTTGGCGCGTTCATCAATGCCATCTCTTATCCTTGTGGATATCCAGTTGCCAGAGGTCTCTGGAATAGATGTTATTAAACAATTAAAAGAAGATGAAGAACTTCGATCAATCCCCGTTGTTGCTGTAACAGCTTTTGCTATGAAAGGCGATGAGGAGCGAATTCGTGCCAGTGGATGTGAAGAATATATGTCAAAGCCTATTTCTGTCCCTCATTTTATCACAATGGTAAAGCATTTCTTGGACTAAAACTTGTTAAGTGGTGATAGAAAAAGCATTGAAAAGCTTATAAGATTGCTAAAGTTGTCGCGTAAATATTTTCGTGCTTCAGCACGTGGATATATTACAAGTTAGTAAAACAGATTTTAAAAATTGAAACTGAAGTTTTGAATTTTTTCGGTCTATTTTTCTTGCCTTTTATCTTAAGAGAAGAAGTTGTTTTGCATTCTTGTTTTTTCTAATCGGTATAGATTTGTTCCTACATTCATCTAAAAGTTTGTTTTAGTAGGGGAAAAAGCCCCGTTTTTGTCCGAGGCTTTATGCATTGCAAAAATTGAAATTAACGCTTTGAGAATTGGAAAGAACGACGTGCTTTTGCTTTACCGTACTTTTTACGTTCAACAACACGGCTATCACGGGTAAGAAACCCACCTTTTTTCAAGATTGAGCGAAGTTCTGGTTCGTAATAGGTTAAAGCTTTGGAAATGCCATGGCGCACTGCACCGGCTTGTCCAGAAAGACCACCGCCTGCAACGGTTGCAATAATATCAAACTGGGTATCCCTATTTGTTGCAACAATTGGTTGACGAAGAATCATTCTAAGAACAGGACGAGCAAAATATTTGTCAAATTCCTTATTGTTGATCGTGATTTTTCCAGAACCTGGTTTAATCCATACACGCGCAACAGCGTCTTTACGCTTTCCTGTTGCGTAAGCACGTCCTTGTGAATCAAGCTTCTGCACGTGAACAGGAACAACATTTTCATGTGTTTCTGTAATACTTGTTACTATGCTAAGCTCAGAAAGAGAATTAATTTCAGCCATAATCAAGCAATCCTTTTGTTTTTGCGGTTTAAAGCACCAACGTCAAGAGATTCAGGCTGTTGTGCTTCATGTGGATGTTGGCTTCCAGCGTAAACACGTAGATTCTTCAATTGACGGCGACCAAGAGGCCCTCGAGGAATCATGCGCTCTACTGCTTTTTCAATAACGCGTTCGGGAAAACGCCCCTCAAGAAGTTGACGTGCTGTACGTTGTTTGATTCCACCAATATAGCCGGTATGCCAATAATATTTTTTATCCGTATATTTTTTGCCAGTGAGAGCTATTTTATCTGCATTAATGACAATAACGTTGTCACCATCATCAACATGTGGAGTAAATGTAGCTTTATGTTTGCCACGTAAGCGGTTAGCAACAAATGTGGCAAGACGACCCAAAACAAGGTTTTCTGCGTCAATAATAACCCATTTTTTCACCACTTCAGTTGGCTTTTGTGAAAAAGTTGCCATAGAAGTATCCTTTATTAGAACCCTTTTAATATAAGGGAATTTTTACTGTTTTGCGTTGAAAATTGTTACCATAGCGAAATATTTAACGCATACTACTTGCTCTGATATAATGTCTTTTGATTGACGTCAAGAGAAAATAAAAACTTTATAAAACAATATGTTACAAGAAAGGTATTATAATACCCCATTAAAAGAAGTTTGTAGACCATTTAAACTTAAAATGAATGTTGCAAAAGACTATTTTATCTTTAACGCATGATTGTCTTTTATCGTTCTTCATTATAAAATAAGAAATAATGCAGTGGTCTCGTTATTTTCTCAATGTTGAATCTTCTGCTTGTGGTCAAGCTTGGTTAGATGCCCTTGATGTTCAAGGGATAAATAACGCGCGCGCTATTTCTCAAAAATTTGGCTTTCCAGATCAGTTAGCTCGAGTACTTTCAGCAAGAGATGTGGATGAAGCTGAGGCTGTTGCTTTTATTAATCCAACATTGCGTACGCTTATGCCTGATCCAGAAAGTTTTAGGGATATGCAATGCGCTGCAGAGCGCATTGTTAAGGCTCTTCTCAATCAAGAACAGGTTGCTGTGTTTGGTGATTATGATGTTGATGGTGCTTGTTCATCGGCACTCATAGCACGTTTTTTTCGTTATTTTGGTATTGAAGTCAAAATTTATATTCCTGATCGTATTGTTGAAGGCTATGGTCCGAATGAACAAGCAATGAGAATGCTTGTGCAAGAAGGCGCTCGGTTAATTATCACTGTTGATTGTGGCGCAAACAGTCCTGATGCCGTAAAAGCAGCGAGGCTTGCTGGTGCTGATGTTGTGATTTTAGATCATCATCAAATGTCAGAGATTCATCAAGAAGCTGTTGCTCTTGTCAATCCTAATCGTCCTGATGATTTTTCTAAACAGGGGCATTTATGTGCAGCTGGTGTTGTTTTTGTTACGTTAGCTTGGGTTCATCATTTGCTGCGGAAAAAACAATTCCAAGGACCGCTGCCTGATCTTTTAAGTATGCTTGATCTTGTTGCATTGGCAACCATATGTGATGTCGTTCCATTACAGGGGGTTAACCGTGCTTTTGTGTTAAAAGGGCTTCAAGTTGCTCGTTCTATGCATAATCTAGGAATAACAGCTTTAACAAAGGTTGCACGAATAGGGGAGCCGCTTAATAGTTTTCATTTAGGTTTTTTATTAGGTCCTAGAATTAATGCAGGAGGGCGCATTGGTGATCAAGCTTTGGGAGCACGTTTGCTTAGCTGTGAGAATAAAGATGAAGCGGACAGAATAGCAGAACAATTAGATCGGCTTAATCAAGAACGCCAAGAAATGGAGAATATTCAATTAGCACAAGCGGAATCCTATATTGCTTCTCTTTATCAAGGTCAAGAAACACCATTGTCACTTGTCATTTCTCATAAAGAATGGCATCCGGGGATTATTGGTATTCTTGCTTCCCGCCTCAAAGAGCGTTTTTTTTGTCCTGTTTTTGCTATTGCTTTGAAAGAAGATGGAAATGGCGTAGGGTCGGGACGCTCAATTAATGGTATAGATTTAGGAGCAATCGTTCGTGAAGCTGTTACACTCAATTTATTAGAAAAAGGAGGGGGGCATAGTATGGCAGCAGGAATTACAATTCAATCAACAAAAATTGAAATTTTTCGAAAATGGCTAGAAGAAAAAGTTTCTTTAATGGTTTCACAGTTGCGTGCAAAAAAATCTCTTAGTATAGATGGTTCTCTTTCTGCTTCTGGTGTTAATGAAGCGCTGTTTGAATTGCTTGAAAAAGCAGGGCCATTTGGGGCAGGGAATGCAACACCTGTTTTTGTTCTTCCCTCTCATCGACTGGTGAATCTATCTGAAGTTGGTAAAGGACATCTTCGCCTCATTGTATCTAATGTTGAAGGAAAAAAACTACAAGGAATAGCTTTTCGTGCTGTAGGGACATCGCTAGGTGATTTTCTTTTTGAAAATATTGGTGAAATGATTCATTTAGCTGGTCATCTTAGTTTGAATTATTGGAATGGAACGATCAATCCGCAACTGCGCGTGATTGACGCAGCTGCAGTGGTTTGAAAGGGATATTTTTTACATTAGATGTCTAGATTAGAAGCAAAAGTAGAGTTTTCTTGTATGAAACGAAATCGTGCTTCTGGTTTTGTTCCCATGAGACTTTCTACAGTCTTTTTCGTTTCTTGCATTTCCACGGCATCAATAGAAACACGAAGCAATGTACGTTTTTGAGGATGCATAGTCGTTTCTTTAAGTTGTTCTGCGCGCATTTCACCCAGCCCTTTAAAACGCCCGATTTCGATTTTAGCTTTTCCAGTAAATTCAGTTTTGAGCAATTCATCCTTATGAATATCGTCACGAGCATAAGCAACTTTTCCTCCTTGCGATATTCTATAAAGGGGAGGGACGGCAAGATATAAATGTCCCTGATGAATAAGGTCAGGCATTTCTTGAAAGAAGAAGGTAATGAGCAGTGACGCAATATGAGCACCATCAACATCAGCATCTGTCATGATGATAATACGTTCATATCTGAGATCTTTTTCACGATACTTGGAGCGTGTTCCACATCCAAGAGCAAGGATCAGATCGCTAATTGTTTGGCTTGAGTTCATTTTTTCATGTGCAGCACTGGCGACATTTAAGATTTTACCACGAAGAGGTAAAATTGCTTGGTTTGCTCTATTTCTTGCTTGTTTAGCAGATCCTCCTGCTGAATCCCCTTCAACAATGAATAGTTCAGCACCCAAAGCATGGTTCTGGCTACAATCTGCAAGTTTACCGGGCAGACGTAATTTACGGACAGCAGTTTTTCGACTTATTTCTCTATCTTGGCGTCGTCTAACACGTTCTTCAGCACGTTCAATAACCCAATCGAGAAGTTTTGTTGCTTCTTGTGGGGAATTTGCTAACCAATGATCAAAGGGATCGCGGATTGCATTCTCAACGATACGCTGTGCTTCAATGGTTGCTAATCGATCTTTTGTTTGTCCAACAAATTCAGGGTTACTGATAAAGACTGAAAGTATTGCGGCTGTTGAAATCATAATATCGTCAGACGTAATAATCGTTGCGCGCTTGTTTCCTATTAACTCAGCGTAGGATTTCAATCCACGCAAAAGAGCTTGACGTAATCCTATTTCATGTGTTCCGCCTTCTCCTGTAGGAATCGTATTGCAGTAAGATTGCACACAAGAATCACCACCATGCCAAGCGATAGCCCACTCAACGGAGCCATGGCCATTATTGTGGTGTGTTTTGCCAGAAAAAATTTCTGACGTTACTCGATATTCATCTTTTAGTGACGAAAGTAAATAGTCTTTAAGCCCATCGGGAAAATGAAAAACAGCTTTTTCAGGAATATTTTTTGCGCCTTCAAGTATGACGGGATCACAAGACCAGCGAATTTTTACGCCACCAAAAAGATAGGCTTTGGAGCATGTCATCTTATAGATTTTTTCTGGATCAAAAGCTGCTTTTTCACCAAAAATTTCATGATCAGGATGAAAACGAACGCGCGTACCACGACGATTATAAACATCTCCCAGATCTTCCAATCCAGATTGAGGAATACCGCGTGAGAAACGTTGGCGGTAAAGTTTTCGTTCTCGTGCAACTTCAACTTCCATATCATCAGAAAGAGCATTGACGACAGAAATTCCTACTCCATGAAGTCCACCAGCAGTTTGATAAGCCTTTCCATCAAATTTTCCCCCTGAGTGGAGTTGTGTCATAATAACTTCAAGAGTCGATTTCTCAGGCATTTGAGGATGATTTTCGACAGGAATACCCCGTCCATTATCTGTAACGGTTATATAACCGTTCCTATCTAATGAGACCTCAATAGAATCTGCATAACCCGCAACAGCTTCATCCATCGCGTTATCAATAATTTCGGCAAATAAATGATGAAGCGCTTTACTGTCTGTTCCACCAATATACATTCCAGGGCGTAAACGTACCGGCTCTAAACCCTCAAGAACTCGAATAGAGAGGGCATTATAGTCATCTTCTTGCGTATCTTTTGCACTTTTTCTTGAAATCATCGCGTTTGATTTCATTGGAGACTGCAGAGTGTTTTCTTTTGTATTTACCCGAGATTGGGCTTTATTTAAAACACTAAAAAGATCCTTTTTGTTATCGCTCATAGCGTTTAACTATCCACCTCATCAAATAAAATATTCATTAAAATAAATTTTATGCCTGTTTTTTATTTAAAAATCAATGCACTTAGGAAACATCAATTGTTGGACCAAAAATTTTTTCAAAAGCGTGTTTGAGAGCAATATCAATATCATGCATTGCTACAGGGCAACCTAGATCAAGAAAGCTTGTTACACCGTGGTTTGTAATTCCACAAGGAACAATTCCTGAATAATGGGCTAAATTAGGATTAACATTGATAGAAACTCCATGAAAACTTATCCATTTGCGCACTCGAATGCCAATAGCTGCAATTTTATCTTCGGAAGAAAGATCATTTTGTGTTGATGGGCAATGAGACTGTTTAACCCAGACACCAACGCGATCTTCTCTGCGTTCGCCTTTAATATTAAAGTTGGCAAGCATCTGTATGATCCATTCTTCTAATGCACTAATGAAAGCACGAATGTCTTGTTTTCGGCGTTTAAGATCAAGCATGATATAAGCAATACGCTGTCCTGGACCGTGATATGTAAATTCACCTCCACGTCCTGCTTCATAAACAGGGAATAAATTAGGCGCCAAAAGATCTTTTTTATTGGCACTCGTCCCCGCTGTATAAAGGGAAGGGTGTTCGAGAAGCCAAACTTGTTCATGCGCAGTTTTTGCAAGAATTTTTTCTACACGTTCTTGCATGTAACGTAAAGCTTCAGGATACTCAACTAGATGATCGCTTATTTTCCATTCAACGGGTGGATTTTCTAGAATTGCATTAAAATGATGTGATAAGTGATTACGATCTGTATGTTTCAATTCACATGTCATGGGTAATATTTATCTTGATGTTTGAGTTTGTATTGTAATCAATAAAAGTGATTACAGAGTAAGGTATAGAATTGTTGAATAAAAGAGAATACGTTCATAAAATTTTATCTTAAGAAGATTTGCTACGCTTAAAAATCCACGTTCCTTTTACCATCTTCCTGTTGCACCGCCACCACCTGATGATCCACCACCACCCCTAAATCCCCCTCCACCTCGAGGACCTCCGAACCTTCCACCAGGATATCTGCCACCGGCACTTAAGTTAAGAAACCAAGGTGTGAAGATGATCCCCAGCCAGAGATACTTTTGTGGACCCACTTTTTTACCAAAAATCATTGCAAGAATGGGCAAACCAACGACTATAAAGAGTATGAGAAACATGATTGTATTTATAATCATTTCTTCTTTTTCAGCTTGTTTACGTTGTTCTTCAACGATTTTAGCTTTTTCTTTGATGCGAAAAGTAAAATCAGAATCACTTTCTGTAATAACTTTGATAATTGCATCAACTGCTTCAGCAATTCCTTTTTGATAATTTCCTTCGCGAAAATTAGGAATCATGAAGCTATTAATAATGACAGAGGAAAGAGCATCTGTTAGCTCTCCTTCCAAACCATATCCAACTTCGATACGTGCTGTGCGTTCATTCGGTGCAATGACCAGTAATACACCATTATTGATCTTCTTTTGGCCTAATCCCCATGTACGAAAAAGAGAATTGCTGTATGTTTCTATATCATTGCCCGAAAGAGTAGGGAGTGTCACAAGAACAATTTGATCTCCCGTTTTCTCTTCGATTGCTGCCAGTTTTTTTGTCAAGTCTTCCTTGGTTGCATTATCGAGCAAATGAGCCACATCATTAACATAACCTGTTAAATGAGGAAATTTTATTTGCGAACAAGCGATACTTCCCAATGCAGCAACTAAATACAGAGAGCAGATAAAAACCCATAATTGTGAAAATACAATACGTTGCAAAGAGTATCGAAATGATTTCATTAATTAAAATTAACCTTTGGTGTTTGTTGGCTATCAGTATCGATGGTAAAAGTTGGCATAGGTTTAGCATCACGAAACCATAATTTTGCCCAAATCATCGTCGGCATTGTTTTGAGTGCAGTATTGTAGGCACGTACTGTTTCAATATAATCGCGGCGCGCAACGGAAATACGGTTTTCTGTTCCTTCTAATTGTGATTGAAGAGCAAGAAAGTTTTGGTTTGCTTTAAGATCCGGATAGTTTTCAACAACAGCCATAAGTCGCGAAAGTGCACTTGATAAATTTGCTTGATTTTTGAGATATTGCTGCATAATTTCTGGATTATTCAACATATCTGCATTAATGTTGACTTGTGTTGCTTTAGCACGTGCTTCAATTACATTTGTGAAAACACTTTGTTCATGAGCTGCGTAAGCTTTAACTGTTTCTACAAGATTAGGGATGAGGTCTGTACGACGTTGATATTGATTGAGCACTTCACTCCATGCTGCATGTGCTTTTTCTTCATTTGTTGGTATCGCATTGAATCCGCAACCACTTAAAAATGGCACTAACCATACCAAAAAAATAATAATTGAAAATCGTTTTAATATTCTAAACATTGAAGAAGTTTGTACATTTAACATAAAGATGTCTCCACAGATATTTTATGTATTATATAGAGTTTTTTTTCTTGGTGGAAAGTATTTTGAAATTTATAAACAGGCGTATTTATCAATAAATTGATATCTCTCTGCGTTTTAGGTACGCTTAAGTGACTTGTTGATATTAAAATAATAATAGTAATATAGATGTCATCTTATAAAAGATCAATAATATTCATATTAATTATTATTACAGAAAATTATATTATTTTCGTAGGAGTTTTGGGTTTCAAAATGTGCAGATAATAACTGGAAAAGAGAAAAATGTAAGGATCAATTTTATAGAAAAATAGAAGGTAAGGGCAGTTCCTATTTTCTTCCTTTAGAAGTTATGCTTAACGTATTGGATAAAAAGACTTTTTAATTATGTATATCAGCAACTGTAAGGAGAGACAAAGTTCTATGATAGAAAGTGTCCAACAGCAAAGTGAAAAATTTGACGGATTGGCTGATGATTATAATCGCTATCGTCCTCGCTATCCCCTTACTTTATTTAAGACCATGCTCTTTCCTTTTAAGAACAAAAAGAATTTGTCCATCGTGGATATAGGCGCTGGGACAGGCATCGCATTAGAGGGGATTGTTAAATTTTTAGGCAACGAGCATCAATATCATGCTATTGATGTATCGGAAGATATGATTAAGCAGGGACGAAGAAAATTTCCGAACGTGCGGTGGTATCAGGGCCGAGCCGAAGATCTATTGCCTCAAATAGGCAAGGTAGATCTTATCGTTGCAGCGCAGGCATTTCAATGGATGGATCGCCCTAAATTGCTTCGCGTTATTTCAGATCAACTTCGGGTCAATGGTGTCATGGCGGTTATTCAAAATAATCGTGATTTCAAGCATAGCGAATTTCTAGAGGCTTATGAGACATTGTTAGAGAAGATGAGTCCAAATTATTCCCGTTATTATCGTAATTTTGATTTTTTACAGGAAATGAGTGATGGCTTTGGGGTAGATACAGAAAAGATTTCTTTTCATACGCACAATTGGACGATGATGATCCCATCTGAAGCTTTTATTGGAATGAGCCGCTCTTCAACGCAAGTGCAACGCGCTATTGCTTGCTATGGGGAAGAATATTTGCGGCAATTGGTCGCATTGATAAAGAAATATGAAGTGCAAGGCAATTTGGAGCTTTTGTATCAAAGTGAGCTCTATATGTATGCAGGATAATCCGATATCGATGATTGCTTTTGCTCTTTTAACACATCAGAGTGGGCGGTATTCAGAAAATTAACGCCTTATTAAGTCAGACTTTGAGAGAGAAAGGTTTTTTCTTCTTCAGCATTCACATTGACATCTTATTACCGCTGATTTTCATTGTTCATTTAATATGAGAGAGTTTAAATAGAAAACTTATGCTCTGCATTATAGCATCGAAGCGCTTTCTTTACTGCAGTTTAACAACAGATTATTTTATAAAATGGAAAGAGGTAGATTGAATAGAAATATTTGATAATTCTTTGTTTTTATGATTGTTTTTTGTTATTAAATGAGAGTGTTTTTAATAAATTTTGACAAAAACAACTGAAAAAGTACAAAAAATTATCATAATCAGAAATTTGTAGTAAAAAAGGTAATGGCTTGGAAGAACCTTAAAAAAACAACTCATTTTGAAATTATCTCTAAATTTAGATTCAGTATAACAAAAAAGTAAAATATAAATATGCTATATGAAGCATTTCTCTGTTTAAAAGATATAATATAAAACAATATATTAATTATTTTTTTTGATATAAGAAAACTTCTTTTATTTTCTATTTTAAATAACGGGTTAGGCCGATTCTTATGTGGTTTTATTGAAGATGTGTTTTTCAAGATTTAATCTGGCGCTTTAAATACAATTTTAGAAGTGGCAAATAAGCTCAATTTCTTCTCTGTTGTGATGTGTTGAATAAGTTTTTTAATTTTCTATAGAGTTTAATTTTTGCAATCATGATAGATTGTGACAGCTATCTATTTAAGATTTTTATAAGTTTAGTAGGAATAGCTTGATGATAAATCCATTGAGTTCTCCATCTTTACGCTTCATAAAAGAATAAGCCTGCACCATCACACACTTTGTCATTTCCCAATGTTGTGACAGCTCTTGACACGGCTCATAAGAGGAGTAGTCCTTTTTTGTACAGTTTATCCATACGCCAATTTCGCTTATGACGTGCAAGCGAATGGTTTTGATTGATTCAACATACACAGATTTGGAATGAGAGAGTCTAAAGATATTCAGCTCTCTCATTTAATATGAATCATGCTAGATTATAATTATAAATTAATGCGTTATCTATTTTTAAAATCCATGACCTTGGTTGTGTTTGTCAATATTTCATTTTCATTTATCGTCAACTATTCTACTTTTGGATAATAATTCCATTGTAAGGAATACCTTTAAGAAAGCATTCTCGCTTTAAAGAGTCGTTATAGTTTTTTTTGTTTTATAGAAGGATCAATAATGCTAAACGTTATACTTTGATAAAAAAAAAGAAAGTAAATTATGACTATTATACTGAAACCGAGCGAGGTGACGCTTAGTGAGCTTGCAGCTATTTATTTTAATGGTGAAGTAAGTAAACTTCATAATGACACGCATTTAGCTATCGAGAAAGGGGCTCAGCGCATTGCTGAAATTGCTGCTGGAAGTGAGCCTGTGTACGGTATTAATACTGGTTTTGGGAAGTTGGCTTCCATTAAAATTGATGCGGACGATGTCGCTGTTTTACAGAGAAACCTTATTTTGTCCCATTGTTGTGGGGTAGGAGAGCCTTTAGCTGAAAATATTGTGCGTTTGATAATGAGCTTAAAGCTTATCTCTTTAGGAAGAGGGGCTTCAGGAGTTCGTCTAGAATTGGTAAATTTGCTGGAAAATATGCTTGCAAAAGGCGTCATTCCTGTCATCCCTGAAAAAGGGTCTGTTGGTGCTTCAGGTGATTTAGCTCCACTTGCTCACATGGCGGCTGTTATGATGGGAGAAGGGGAAGCATTTTTTCAAAATATTCGTATGAGTGGGGCGGTTGCATTAGAGAAAGCGGGATTGTCCCCTATTATTTTAGAGGCAAAGGAAGGTCTAGCTCTTATTAATGGGACTCAAACCTCAACAGCCCTTGCACTTGCTGGTCTTTTTCGAGGTTATCGGGCATTGTGTGGTGGATTGTTGGCAGGGGCTTTGACGACAGATGCTATCATGGGATCAACGGCGCCATTTCATCCTGATATCCATATTTTACGAGGACATTATGGGCAGATTGCCGTATCGAAAACATTAGAAAAACTTGTAGAGGATTCAGAAATTCGTGCAGCACATTTACAGGGGGATGAGCGTGTACAAGATCCTTATTGTATACGTTGCCAGCCACAGGTCATGGGGGCATGTTTTGATATTTTGCTGGCAGCAGCAAAAACACTGATTATTGAAGCAAATGCTGTTACAGATAATCCATTGATTTTAAGGAATGGTGAAGTTGTATCAGGTGGGAATTTTCATGCTGAACCTGTAGCGTTTGCTGCTGATCAGATTGCTCTTGCTTTATGTGAAATAGGATCTATTTCTCAACGGCGTATTGCTCTTATGGTTGATCCAGCAGTTTCTTATGGACTTCCAGCCTTTTTAGCACATAATGCGGGTCTTAATTCAGGTTTTATGATTGCTGAAGTAACAGCGGCAGCTTTAATGTCTGAAAATAAGCAAATGGCCCATCCTGCTTCCGTTGATTCAACCCCAACTTCTGCCAATCAAGAAGATCATGTTTCAATGGCTTGCCATGGAGCGCGTCGGTTATTGGTCATGAGCGAAAATCTTTTTACACTTATTGGTATTGAAACGCTTGTTGCAGCACAAGGAATTGAATATCGTGCACCTTTAAAAACAAGTACTTTTTTGCAATCTGTTATGGAATGTCTACGAAAAAATGTTGCTTCTCTTAAGGAAGATCGCTATCTGGCTCCAGATCTTCATCAAGCACATATACTTGTGCGTGAAGGGCACTTATTATCTGTTTTACCAGAAACAATTTTTCCTTCATTAAGTTTTCAATAGTATTTGTTTTAAGGTCAATGCTGAAGGGGGGATATTGAATTTTGAAACTTCCTCATATGAAAATATAGAGGAGAAATGCTATATTTGAATTATTTAATAAATTATATATTTATTACTGTATATATCTGATTTTTGTAGTTAACTAGATATTTTGTTATTTTATAGAAACTATAAAATTAAAGCACCTATATTTTCTGATTTATATCAGAAATTTTAATATAAGTTAAATAATATATACGAATTATATATTCGTGATATTGTATTTTTATAAATATAAATTATAATATATGTATTGTATCAAGTAAAAATAAAATTTTTATTTTATATTCTTCTTATTTTTAATACTTTATGAATTTTATAGTTCATTTTTGATATTTAAAATAAAAAAGGAGAAAAGAATGTTTAAAAGTGCTAAATTATGTGTTTCAATAACAGTTCTTTTTTTTTCTCAAATTCTTGAGATTCATGCAAATTTTAGGAGAGCTAGCTTTCAAGAGGAAGTTTTCATTATGATAGTGGCTCAAGAGAAAGAGCCTCTTATTTCAGCGAAAAACAAAGATTTTATTGCTATCTCAGGGCAAATTCCCAGAGGTAATGAGAACGCTATCATCGGACCAATAATCAAAGATGCTTTTTTTATCGTATATTTTTTTTTCATTGGAAAGCTTGTCGTTAAGGCAGCTGGAGTCCTTAAAAGATGGGTTGTAGATAAATTTTCTCATGCTTTTGAAGACTTGCGAGATTCGTATTATCATTGATTGAGCTATTCAATTGGCATAAAAAGTTTGTTTTATGGGCTCAAAGAAAGTTTGCTTAAAGTAACAAAAAATTAATTGTATGCATAGTTAATGTGTTTGTTATGAATTTTTAGGCTTCTATTTCAGTGCACCGAAATAGAAGCCTAAAAGTTTAGATTACATTAAGGTTAATTTTCTCTGTAAAAAACTAGAGAATACGAAATGAATTAAATGACAATTGTGAAAAAATTCATTATCACTTTATTTGAATAAAATAATACGAAATTGTAGGCTATAAAAGCTGAATAATTCGCAATAAAAGTATTTTTTCATTGTTTAGAGCAAAGTGTTGGACTGGCTGGTCTTCGATGTTTTTTGAAATATATTTGTGAAAGAAACATGAGGCTTTATTTATCATAGGGCTGTTATCGTGGTGTGGATTGTCAGCATTTCAAAAAGTAAGGAAAGAAATGGCAATAAATGAACTGAAACGGGGTATGAGTAAGCGCCAAGTTATTTTTTTAGCTCTTGGTTCTGCTATTGGAACAGGTCTTTTTTATGGGTCTGCACAGGCAATTAAGCTTGCGGGTCCCAGTGTTTTGATTGCCTATTGTATTGCTGGTTTAGCTATTTTTATGGTTATGCGGGCTCTAGGAGAGATGATACTTCATAATCCATTGCCTGGTTCTTTTGCTCGTTATGCGGCAAATTACATATCACCATTAGCAGGTTTTTTAACGGGATGGACATATGTATTTGAGATGATTCTTGTTGGTTTGGCTGATATTACAGCTTTTGCGACTTATATGGGGTTTTGGTATCCTGATGTTGCTCCTTGGGTATGGGCACTGAGTATTACATTAATCATCACAGGTATTAATTTAGCGGCTGTAGAAGTCTATGGTGAACTAGAGTTTTGGCTATCTTCTATTAAAGTTATCGCTATCATTGCGATGATTATTTTAGGAATAGCAATTATTTTTTGGGGGTGGGGTGAAGGTGCAGATTTTTCTACCGTTACTGTTCATAATTTATGGAAAAATGGTGGACTTTTTCCCAATGGTTGGTTTGGTTTTTTAGCTTGCTTTAGTGTTGTTGTTTTTGCTTTTGGTGGCATAGAAATCATTGGCATGGCAGTCATGGAAGTTCAAAACCCTCATCAAACGATTTCAAAGGCAATTAATTCTACTCCAGTTCGTATTTTGCTTTTTTACGTCATGACGTTAGCTATTTTAATGTCTCTTTATCCTTGGAATGAGATTGGTCTCATGGATAGCCCTTTTGTATCCATTTTTGAAAATCTTGGGATTTCATATGCAGCAAATATTTTAAATATTGTTGTTGTTACAGCGGCTATTTCAGCAATGAATAGTGGAATGTATGGTGCTTGTCGTATGATCCATGGTTTATCGCAGGAAGGTTATGCTTTAAAAAAGTTTCAATATTTATCAAAAAACGGTATACCAGTTTTTGTTATTTTGATGATCTTCGGTATTTTTCTTCTTGGTGCTGTCCTTAATTATTTTTATCATGAAAAGCTTTTTTTTCTTATTGCCGCAATGGCAACATTTGCGACAGTTTTTGTTTGGATGATGATTCTACTTTCACAATTTTCTATGCGAATTAAGATGCCTAAAGAAGCACAGAATGGTTTAAAATTTCCCATTCCATTTTGGCCAATAGGGTCGATTTTTTCTATTTTATTTATGGTTTTTATTTTTATTCTCTTATGGTATTTTGATGAGACACGACCGGTTTTAATTATAGGTGTTAGTTGGATTGCTTGGCTTGTTGTTTGTTTCTATGTACTTAAACTTTATAATTTTAAGCAAAAGAAGCTGAATAAAATGTGAATAGAGAAAAAACTCAAAACAAATAGCTGATGTCATCAGGAGAACAGGTGTTTGATTGTTTTCTCTAAAGGTTAGAACAATCTAGATTGAAAAAATCTGCTCGTTATTATTTTGCTTTGGAAGTTTTTGTGAGCCATTGCTTACGGTAACGACCAAATCATATAAATATTAGACGTTTTTTGATGGTGAGCTGTGCCATCAATATAAGTCTTTCAGGTTAAAATGCCTAACAGCGCAAATAGATTTTACCAGATACAAGATTATAGGCAGATATCTTTTTCTAAACGTATTAATGAAGTTCTGTTTTACGAAAGAAGTTATTGTAAGAATTGTTTTTTAGCTCTTTAAAAAATTGGTTGTTTAAATTTTGTTGTTTAGAAAATTACTATTGCTTTTAGAAGCGAAGATAAAGTTCTTTATGTATTTTTTCTCAAAGAGGATTGGCGTTGGTAGAAAATAGTGGATAACAAAGTTACATGAGGCATTGTATCATTGTTTTTACAAAAACTTTAATAAACAGCAGCAAGGTATTACAATAAAATTTCATAGAAGAGTAAATTAAAGAGAACAATGAACGTGTGACAGTTTTACGATTCTTATTGCTCTCACAAGAGGAAGGATCAAACTTATTTTTTTAATATTGATACAAGAGTAATTTTTATCACAAGTGGAGGCGGACAAAATGCACTCCGCAACTGTATTTCGGTGAAAAATTATTCGATATTACCATAAAATGCGCTCAAGAACACTACAACCAGCAAAAAAAAATCATCGGAAAGTGGCTTTTTACACGAGAAATCTTCCAATAGCTCTGAACACACACAACAACAATTCTCTCTATCCTTGAGGCAACAGGCAATGTTGATATGGATGTACAATGAGATGCTACGATTATTGCTTCTCATCTGATTTCTGGTCAAGATATTAATGTAATGGGGGAAAGTATGACGATTGTTGGCATGACAGACCATCATAGCAGCCATTCACAGACGCATGAAACAGGTTTTTTGATGGGTATAGATATGACTTTGTAAGCCGATGGATTGGCGGTAATGGCTATACCTACGAGACAATACCTGCTGGTAGTAACTTTTTGATAGAATGGTAGAGAGTGGCTACAAATCCCATAAATTCCCATACCTGTCTTGGAGATGTGGATTATAAATGCCAAAAGTTTTATGGCACATTTCATTTAGAACAAAAGCCTTGAATTAAATCATGGAGTAAAAAATGAAACAAACTTTAAAATTATTAAGTGCGATAACTCTATTGAGTATAGCCGGATGTCAGTTTAATAAAACTCCTGGAGGGTATTTGAGTGCGTGGGAAAAGCCAGGAGCAGATTTTACAGAGATAGGAAAAGGCTTGTTAGAATGTGGTATGCCAACTCCTTATGATGTCGATCCAGAAAATAGAAAGCAGAGCATCAATGCAAAAGCAACAATTTATGCTTGCATGCTTCAATCAGGTTTCCGCTATAAAGATGAAGAGGTAGCAAGAGCGGGTGGGCCATGTTATACTTTTAGAGCCGAAAACTTGCCGATTTGTCGTTCAGGCGCTGTCATCCCGAGGCGCAGTGTCAAGAAGCGCTTGAACAGCCCTTTTTGTAAAAAATATAAAAATGCACCTGAATGCAAACCTTAAGTCTTGCTGTTTGTGACGATCACAATCCCTACCTTCATGTTTCTCATACCCGTACGCGGGGGGCTTAATTCAGCATGTCAATGCTATTTATTTATGGGTACCACAACTGTTGGCGCAATAATATAAAATATCTATTTTGGTTGTAATCAAAATATTGATAATAATTATAAGCATATCGTTGATAGATAGATGATTTTAGTAATAATTTTACCGTATTTTTGATATAATAATTATGGCATAATCTTCGGAAAGATAAAATAATATAGGTTGATAATGTTCATCATTGTTTTGGAAATAAAAAACAGTATGTAAAATAATTTATAGATTGTTTCGTAATATCAAAATTACTCAAGGATAGGAAAATGAAGCAGATTTTAAAATTATTAAGCGGGATAACCTTATTTGTTATGGCTGGATGCTACCCTGAGCAGCCTTCTCGAACAGCTGTAGATGCATGGGAAAAATCCGGTGCTGATCAGCTTGAGATCAAAAAAGCTCTGTTAGAATGTGGAATACAGCATCTTGATGGTCGTCTTGATACAGAAACAAGTACTGATGAGAAATTCAATGCTGAGGAGTCTGTGAATGCATGTATGATCCAAGCAGGTTTCCAAGATAAATTGGGAAGAATGAAGTGGTGTGAGAAATATAAAAATCTTCCAATTTGTCAGCCTGATGCAGTTATTCCTCAGCGAAGTGTAGAGAGGCGTTTGAATAGTCCTCATTGTCAAGAGCATAAAGAACAACCTGAATGTCAACCTTAAGTATTGAGGCTGCTGTAATCAAAAATCCTTCCATTCTTGTTTTTGCATGGGGGGTGGGATTGTTTCTTCAATATCTATATGCTAACAAAAGTCATCTTGCGTGTGAGAAAATATTAGAAGACTTATCAGTCTTTCTATCGTAAATATTGACGGAGGGGGAAATGAAAAAAACATTGAAATTATTGATTGCTATAATTTTATTAAGCTCTGCTGGGTGTATTAGCAAACCTCCCCCATCGACGTTAGAATTATGGGAAAAGTCTGGTGTCAGTAAGTCTATGGTCCAACAAGCACTGTCAAAATGTGGTTGGAAACCAATCTACGCTTCTTCTAAAAATATGGATTCGCGTGCAAGTGATTTTGCAGCAGTTTATGAGTGCATGACTAAAGCAGGTTATCGGTACAAATTACAAGATTCAAAGGGAATCTATTTTTCATCAACGCCGCGAAGTGATTCATTTTTAGTCAATTTAATGGTAGCAGGGTATCAGCAGGTTATGGACAATGATACTTTTGGTGTAACCAATTCGACACAACAAGAGCGAGATTTGATGTTACGTTTTGAAAATGATAAAAAGCGCCAGAAAATAAAAAAAGCTTTGCACAAGTGATCATCAACAGTAGAACATTAATTTTTAAAGCAATAATTAAATAAAAATATTAAACGGGAGAAGAGAGATATAGCTCTTTTTCTCTAATGTAGTTATATTCATCAGCTACGAGATTGGCAATAGTGTTGTTATCAGATGATGCTAGCGGAGGATAGTGAGTTGTTGTTTAGAGAAATTTATTCCATATAAAGAATGTCAAATAATAGCTTTGCTAAAATATCTTCTTTAACGATAATAAACAGATAGCTTTCATAGAGCTAATTTTGATGAAATTTTATTTTGGTGTTTTTTAAGTTCAGAATGGTGAGTGTTTTACTGTGTTTTAGATTTTATCAAAAGATCTAAAATATTACATTTATTAATTCAAATCATTGATGATAGGGTATTAGGAGAAGTTTTTTATTTATTCAAATTTCTTTGTTAGATATCTAGCATTTTTAATATAGAAATTGTGTACATTAGCTTATACATTAGTGTGCAATTTCTTGTTTTTTTGTTGTAGTTGAAGAGATGATGCGGTTATAGATTTCGTATACTGTATCTTTTTGTGCTGTGTTTTATTAAAACGTTTTAATCGTTTAATCTTAGAAGTTATTCTCATTTTGTTGTATTTTTATTTTTCGGTGGTGAGATAAATTGAATATTATATCTCTTCAAAATTCGCATTTTTTCACGTTTTTTTAAGATTGGTTTTTTGGCCTTTTGTAATTGCAGTTTCCAGCGGTTTTTGAGATGCATTCTTTAAAGGGATTTTCATCCTAAATGGTATTTTTAAACTTTTTGTTCTTTCTTTACATAAAACACAAAACATATTATTGAATGCTATGATTTTATCATAAAAAAAATAAAATAATTTTGTTTGTTTTATTCTTGTTGTGTTTAATTTGTGGTTTATTTTTTTGCCAGCATTTTTTGTTTTTGTTGAAAAAAGAAAGTTTTGAAAAACAATGATAATCAAGGTATCTAACAATCACTTGTATTCGTGCGTTTTTACAGCAGCTATTTTTTCTTTTTTGTTAAATATAAATATTGAGGCACATTCTCATTCATATACATCACTGTCATGTGACAAAAACAAATTACCTTATGAATGCAGTGATGGTTCAAAGCATACAATTAGTGATAAAGTATATAAATTCACGGCGCCTGTTAAAGAAAAGAATGGGGAGGATCGTTCTCTCATGTTACCTGCTGCTATAGTAGTGCAGGAGCCAAATACAGTTATTCAGGCAACGCGTGTAGAGGTTGAAGGGACTGCGGGTATAGAAGATATTTATGGTGTTTTTGTATCACGAGGGGGAAAAATTGTTTTGAGCGATTCAGCTTTTAAAAATGTATCAATAGGTCTTAAAGCTGATAATGGAATGATTGAGGTTGATCGTGGAACAATTGAGGCTTTTCAGATTGCTGCTTATGCAGAGAAGCGAGGAGCATCTGTTACGTTAACGAATACAAAAATTAAAGTGGAAGGTTTGGGTATCGGTCAAGAGAGTGCTCTTTTCGTTAGTGCTGATGCGGGTATTCAGATGAAAAGTGGATTTATTGATGTGAATGATGCTGCTGCGCTTTATGTGGGGAGAGGGGGGAGTGCGACTTTAGATGGTGTTACCATTGCTTCAAAATATCAAAAAACAGAAGACAAAGAAAATACAAATGAAAAAATTACACATACAGTTTTCAATGTAAAACATCAGGGTTCTGTTTATGTAAAAAATACGAATATTATTTCTACGGATGTTCATGTTTTAACAGTTGGACAAGATTCTAACACGCCATCCAATAACGGCAGGGAAGGAAATATTTTAATTTCGCGGGTTAATATTGAAGATTCAACAATTAAAGCAATAGGTAACAAACATGGTATGTATTTTGAGAGGGATGAGGAAAATGATGCGTATGAACAGGGGCTTGTCTTTTTGAAAAGGACGATTTTTGAGGTTCCAGATGGGACAGCTGTTCATAGTCATAACAGTCGTATTTATATTGGAGTAACAGAAGGTACAAAAATTTTTGGTGACTTATTATTAACAGCTAAAAAGGGGGGAAGTGTAGCGATTTTGGCTAATTCTTCTTCATTGATAGGAGGGACTCGTGTTGCCGATGATTCTATTGCTGAGCTTTATTTAACAGGGGGATCAAAATGGTTTTTGACAAAAAGAAGAGAGATCGATTTGCAAGTTGCAAACCGTACAAGTTCGTCTATTTCATTTGTGAAAGTTTCTGATAGTTTTATTGCTTTTGAGACTCCAATGTTTCAGGAGTATCAGACACTTCATATTGGGAAGGGAGAAAAAGAAGTTTATAGTGCGCAAGATAGGGCAGATATTTATCTCAATACGCATCTCAGTAGTGATGGTTTGCTCGATAATACAAAAACTGATCGGCTTTTAATACATGGTGATGTTTCTGGAAAAACAACAGTTTATGTGCAATTTTTTGCAGAAAATCAGGGTGAGATAGCAACCGGTGAAAATGCTCATAGTATTTCACTTATTCAGGTTTCTGGAAAAGCGGCAGAGGATTCTTTTCAGTTAAATCGTGCTTATATCGCATTAGAGGGTTTGCCTTACCAATATTATCTTCATGCTTATGGTCCAGCTTCTGCTCTTGGAAATGCACAAACTTCTCAAAGATTGGTTGAAGGAGATGGAGATTTTTGGGATTTCCGCCTTGAAAGTAAATATATTCAGCCTGCTTTAGAGGTGCCTGCTATTCCCCCTTCTGAGTTAAAGGTCAGAGAGGTTGTTCCACAAGTTCCGACCTATCTTTTGTTACCAAATGCGTTGTTTCATGTTGGGCTCATGGATATGAGTCATCAACAAAAGCAGTTGCAAGTTAGGCGGTCTATTCCTCGTAAATTATTAAAAGTTGAAGGGAACTTTGCTTTATCTGTCCACGGTTATGGTGGGAGTTATCGTTATGTCTCAGATCTTTCTACACTTAAATATGGGTACGATGGTCATGTTGATTATAACGCTATAAAAACAGATATTTTGCTCAAAACAATAGAGCGTGCATATAGTACGACATCTTTTGGGATTATGGGAACCTATGGAAAGCTTTCCTTACAACCTCATAACGTGGAACAAAGTCAAAAGAGTACATTTAATAAATGGTCATTTACGGCATATGCTAGTGTGAAACATTACACTGATTTTTATATAGATAGTTTTTTATCTTATGGTTTGTTTAAAGGGGATGTGCGTAGCCGTGTTTGGGGTAAGACGGCGACATTAAAAGCAAATCCTTTGAACGTGTCGTTTTCTGCTGGTAAAGTGTCTATGACAGGATATAAAGATCTTATTTTTGATCCGCAACTTCAGCTTATTTATCAACATCTTCAATTTGATAAGTTTCGTGATATTGATGGATTTGATGTTGAGATGAAAAAAATAGATCAATGGTTTATGCGTGTTGGTGGGCGTTTAAGTAAAACATTTACAGCCTCTGAAAAGGATCGTATCATTTCTTTTTATGGCAATATTCATCTTGCTCATTGTTTTGGTAAAGAACAATTTGTTCATTTTAAAGATGTTTTTCAGTTGAGTTCTTTTGGTTCTTCCTTAGAAGTTGGCTTGGGTGTCAATTCACAGTTTTCTTCTAAAGTTACACTTCACAGTGATCTTAGCTATCAGCATAGGTTAACCAAGGCTGGTTTTTCTGGAGTTCGTTTTTCTGGTGGATTGCGCTATCATTTTTAAGCAATCTTTTTAAAAATAATAAATGTGATTTTCGAAGTCTTGTTCTACTATCGGAATTAAAACCATTGTTTGTGCAGAATTTTTTAATAATGGTACCATGTGCTTTAATAAATATGAAAATATCATGTTGATTTATTTTTATCTGCTATAGCATTTCTCAAATGCTTTAAAAAATTTGTCCATCTGATAAACAGATTAAAATGAGAAAATCCTACAATATCGGGGTTCTTATTCAATATGAATAAAGATAAATTATCATTATAAATCAATGTTTTGCCATATGATGCTTAAGGTGTCATCGAGCCATTTGTGATAATTGCGTGCTTCTTCGTTTGAGTTATGAACAGAGAAAATAAAACCAGGATATCCACCAAATGCTGGTGGAGGTGGTGAAAGATGATTGGTTTCAAAGAAAATGATAGTTCTGGCGGTTTGAGGATGCTGTGCAACCTTATCGAGACCTAAAAATCCAGAAAACCGTCCATGACCACGAAGAGGAATAATATAATTTGCCGCCACTTTTTCAGCTGGAAGTATATCGGGAAGGTCTAAGTTTTTTTCAGCTAAAGCGGTATTCATACATAGTTTTGCAAATGAAATCCCTGTACTTTGCTCAACAATAAAATGGGAGACACCCGATCCACCTATACGAGCGCCAATCTCAATGATATAAGGTAAATTATGAGCATCTAGGCGTAGCTCTACATGGGCAGCACCTATATTTATACCAAGAGCTTTAACTCCAGAGCATGCAGCCTCACATAAAGCAATAATTAAAGGATCATCTATATCACAGCGTTGACGATAAATTGTTTCTTCAAACCATGGTCCCTCAGGCTGTCCCTTGTCTCCAATGGCCAGAACGTGTACACCTGCTGTATCAACAAAGCATTCTACGACAAACTCTTTTCCTGGCAAATACTGTTCTACTACTAAACCTACAGGTTTATTTTTATCATTAAAACGTGCCATGTCTTTATGCTGAACATTCCATACGGCTTTAATGAGATCAGGAAGTTCGGCGGAATTTTTAGCTAACATGACGCCTGTACTTGCCCATCCAGAGACGGGTTTAATAACGAGTGGATAATCCAAGGCTTGTGTTTGTGATAGGTCTTCTGGATGATCTATATAAAAGAATCCTGGTGTTCTTAAGCCTGCTTTAGCGAAAGTTTGACGCATGAGATATTTATTTCTGGTTAATGCTGCTACTTCTGGTTCAATACTTGGAGTATTGATTTTTTTTGCAGCCAAAGCTGTCCATAGGATGGCTTCTTCGCGAAGGGTCATAACCCCAGAAATATTGCGTTCTTTTGCTTCCGTTGCAAAAGTGTCTAGAGCTGCCTCTGGGTTATCAAAAACAGGAAGTTGCCAAGTTGAAGTTACTGCTGCGGGGTGTTGAGAGGGAACGCTTTCAGCGGTATCATAGATCATTACTAATTCGATATTAGCTGCTTGTGCTGCTTCAAATATAAATGGTAATTTTGCATTGCGCTGGCAAACTAACGCGAGTTTTTTCATTTTGTTTCCTCATTAAATTTGGAGTTTTGAGAATGGCGTTTATGTTGCCATGTAGATACCTTTGATGCATCTATAAATAAGAGTGTCATCCCTATAACAACTACAATCATAGCAATTATTTTGATCATATTGAGAGAAGGGCTCGAGCCGATTATCCATTCACATGCAATCACTGCAAAAGGGGATAATACGCCGATAGTGTTGGCGTATAATACGCCTCCTTCGGCTAAAACTTTTTGATATAATACGTAAACTGGTGCCGAGCAAACAGTTCCTAAAATCAATATTTTAAATATATCTTCTAACTTAAGATAGAAGAGTGGGGCAGGATCAAAAATAAATAATGGCATAAATGATGCTGCAGAAATTGTCGTGATCCAAGCCAGTGAGGTGAGCAAAGGTAGATTTTTAAGATAACGTTTAGACAATAAGCCATAAGCAGAATAAGAAAGTGCTGCTGTTAAGGCAAGCACTACTCCTATCAGGTTATAATATCCACCTTCTCCACTATTTATATTGAATACTACAGCTGCTACACTGACAATTATCACTCCACTAAGCTTCAGCCATGAGAATTTAAGGACATTTGTCAATGCACCTAATATATAAGTAATTCCTGGAATAGTAGCGAGCACCATGGTTAAATCACTGGCTTTGAGCGATTTTAATGCACCAAAGCTGCATACAAAATACAGCGAAAATCCTAACACTGAGAGAATTAAAAAAGAAGGTATCATGGAAAGCAATGGTAGGGATCTGAAAACAGCTTTCTCACGAAATATTGCAATCAGCCATAAGGTGGCAGCGGTGGCAAACAACCTAAGTCCAACTGCATGCATGACGGGTATATTGCTAACCAAATTCTTAGATAATAACCAACTTATGGAAAACAATGCTAGAATGGCAAAAGTAAATAATAATAATCGTCCTTTTATAAAACTCAATGATTTAATCCTCTAATCACTCGCTGTGCATAAGATGATGTTGAAAAATTAAATCGTGACTGTGAAGTTTGCGGCTTACCAAGATTATTTTGGATATAATCTTTAGCTCCTGCCAAATAAGCGTCACCATCTAATGCTTCAAGTGCTTCTATATCTGCTATCATCAATATTATTACTTTTTCAAGACGCTCCAAATCAAATTGAAGATAACCTTGATTTGTTTCAATCAATGCTTTGTTCCGCATCAATATTTCAAAAAGCAAGATCCCTGTACCAGCATCGAATGTCATATGCTGATCAGAATCTTTTGGATAACGAAATATGCGTTCTAATAGGATAAATTCAGTTATTTCTTTCCAAAATTTTGGATGATTTTGTAGCATAATACGCACTGTAATTAAATCAACTTTAGTTTCTTCTAGAAGACCTGTAAACCAATTTAATTTTATATACAGATTTTTATCCAATGGCCGCGGTCCGGTATGATGTGCATAGTCATGATAATAGCCCCACAAACAGCGAGCATCGTAAATGTCTTCTTTAGATAAGTTACGACTATGCAATTGACCGAACAGGAATTTACTATCTCGACCGAGTAAACGTTCAGCTTCCACAATTGTTTGCTTGTTGTAAATATCAAAGAATTTACTGAAAAAAAAACAAAGCAAATGCTTGCTTATCAATTTTTTGAGCAGCTGCTACAGATTCTGGGAATAGAACAATGCAATTGCCTTCTAAAAAACCTCTTGATGCTATTCCCATTTTTATACATTGAAATGGTGATACATAATTATTTGTATATTTTGAGGCGTCAGCAAGATAGGCCGTTTCATGACGATATCCTGTAACTAATTCCAGCCGGAATCCTTCTGGATCAGGTCCATTTTTTGCACGCATTGGAGCCAAGAAAAACAAGGGCGCATCTGGTAATGGGGCTTTGAAAGCAGCCAAAGTGTTATCAAATTTAGGAGGGGTCGTTAAACCGCTGATCATCCACTGATGAAGATCATCAGAAGTGGTCGCTAAAAGTTTTGGAGATAATCCGTCAAGAATATTGGCATGGTGGTTCAGCAGAGTGATCAATTCATTGATCATATTATTATCTGCTGAAGTTGGTTCTTTAATGCTCCCATCTCGTTCTTGGCGCATACGGAATTTGTCAACCAAGTTAACAATGGAAAGAAGCGCTTCAGATTTTTTCATGATGAGTTGACTTTAGTGAGTGGAGCAAAAAGGCCATTGGCACTTGTCCAAAATTTTCGACAATACTCAGCCTATAGCGATTTGCCGCAACCGATGTTGTGATACAAGCATCTGCTTTTTCAGCCTTACAAAGAACGGCTGCATCAGCATTGCTGTTGGCAAATACTTTGTCATATTGATGAGCTACCAGAGATTGCGGGGCAGGATGAGACGCTATGGTTTTAATTTCATCAGCGTTATTGCGTTTAGCTAAAACCATAGAGTGAGTAGGCATGATAAAGCTGTCAAATAATTGCATATCACCTAAACGGGTAAATATGAGTGTATGCAAATCAGGGTAAGCAGCACAACTTAAGAGATAAGCATCTTTTTTTTGAGCAAGTTCATTAAATGCTTCTTCAAGAGTTGCGTATTATATAATACGGGATCTCGAGTCAGTGGACAAAATATTTTTATTGTGATTGTCAAGCCACCACTGTGTTGCTGCTGCACAGTTAGTATCTGCAGGGCCAAGTGTATAGATAAATGTATTATTTTCAGATTGCATGATCTCTATTCTTTATAATTATATGCCTAAATTTAAACTAGTGTAATATGTAGAGTATATCAAGCACAATGCGTTAAGTAATTTAGTGCTTTATAAAATAATGTATATGTGAAAAAATTTAAGATATAATTTTGTTTGTTCATTATTCTATCATGCCGTAAAACATCGTCGTTTAGGGGAGTGATTGAGCAGGAAAGTTCTATGCAGGGTATTTATTGGATATGTTAGAGAATTATTGGAATGGTTAAACAAAGGTAAATGATACGTAAAGCACACTGCTCTATCATTTTTTAGATGATCAGCGTTTTTGAATCTATTCATATTGATAATACTATTATAGGTGAATAATAAGCAAATTGGTAAGGCATGAACATCTTTGCCATAAAACTCAATATGTTTAATTTCTTAATTAAGATAATACTTTTAGAAATTGTTTTACTATTATGATTGTATTAAATATATAAAAGGCAATCATCATTGTCTTGTTTGTAAAAGAAACATGAAATATAACTCTTAAGTTAGATTGAGATTGGCAAGATTTTTTTCTTCTTTGGAATCGTTAAGAAGGTCAGATTAAACCTTATTCAAGCTACAGAACCTAAAGAAACAGTCGTTTTTTTTTGAAAAGATCAGAGGTAAACAAATATGCGTGAGATTTTGGATCATGTTGATATGCCATTGAATAAGAAGAGTTCTATTCAAAAGGTTCAAAATCTTTCATTCCAATCACACCCAAAACGGTTTTATAAGCAAGTGAAGATCGCTTGTGAGGAGGGCGGCTTTACGATTTTGTTGGATGAATGTCCTGTAAAAACGCCCGCAAGGCGTCATTTTCATGTGCCAACAGAAGTGTTTGCTGAATATGTTGCTCAGGAATTTGAGAACCAAAAGCACGTTGTTGATCCTGCAAAAATGCCGATGACGCGTTTGGTTAATACTGTTATTGATGGTATCGCTGATGATATGCAGGCGGTTTTTGAAGATTTATTGCGTTTCGTTGCATGTGATATGATCTTTTATCGTGCACAAACACCTAAAGAGTTGGTGCAAAAACAATCTGAACAATGGGATCCTTTATTAGATTGGGCTGAAAAAAAGCTAGGTGCAAGGTTTTATTTGACAGAAGGGCTGATGCATGTGGAACAATCACCAGAAGCACTTCAAGCTGTGAGTCATTATTTACGTAGCGTTGAGTCTGCTTATATGCTTGCTGCACTTCATATGATGACAACCTTAACGGGATCTGCTCTCATTGCTCTTGCTGTTGCTGCGGGAAACATTGATGCTGATCATGCTTGGTCTATTGCCCATTTAGATGAAGATTGGATGATGGAACAATGGGGAACGGATAAAGAAACAATAGCACGCCGTTCTCATAAAAAAGTTGAATTTAAGGCTGCTGCTACAATTGTTACAACTTGTTTATAGGGGAAAATCTTTTATTTACGTGCATTCTTTTCGCTCAGAGTATTTTTGTGACTTTTTGAGGATTGGTTTTTACTTTATCAAGTCCAGGAAATAGTTCATTGGTTATGGTTAAGAGCGCTTCGTCATTACCACGGATAAAATACCATTGGTTATCGTGAAGTAGGGCAATAATTTCAGTTTGAATAGAGCATTTTTTTCCAGCATTTGTTGTGGTTACAAGCTCCACGGGTATAACAAAATAAGGGGTACCATTATCAAGGGTACCTTCACGTTTTTGTTTTTGATCAATGTTGATCGTTTCAATCTTGTAACTTTCTGCCAACCGTTCTATTTGGCTTTTCATGATTTGTAGAAATTGCGATTGATTAAGATTTTTTTTGGCGGTTAAGCGGTTGATGACTTGGGGAGGAATAGCATTTAAGATGGCATTTGCATCGGCATTTTTAAGTGCTTTACTATAAGCAGATGTTGCTTTCTCAAGAGTTGTAAGTTTTTGGTTGGTTATTGTATGTGCTTTAGTTGTTGATGTGATAAAGACAATGCATAAAAGAACGGAAACGAGAAAACAAATTCGCGGCATTAGAAACCTTTGTTAATTCATTTGAAGAGATTCAACACATTATAAAGGAAAAGCGGATGAGCAAAAAGCCTCTTGCGCTTTTGCATGAGAAGAATATCCACAAAAATGGAAGCTTTTGCCTCCATTTTCAAAATCAAAAGAATGCGTATTGATTGTTTAAACAGAATAGTACATATCAAATTCAACAGGATGTGGTGTTGTTTCGTAACGCAAGACTTCTTGCATCTTTACTTGAATGAAGGAATTAATCTGATCATCATCAAAAACGTCGCCAGCTTTAAGAAAGCCACGATCTTTGTCAAGTGCTTCAAGCGCTTCACGCAGGCTTCCTGAAACAGTAGGGATTTCTTTAAGTTCCTTTAAGGGAAGATCATAAAGATCTTTATCCATAGCATGTCCGGGATGAATTTTGTTTTTGATACCGTCAAGACCAGCCATTAAAAGGGCTGCAAATGCCAAATAGGGATTTGCTGTTGGGTCTGGAAAACGAACTTCTACGCGTTTTGAATTTGGTGAGGAGCTCATAGGAATACGGCAAGATGCAGAACGATTACGTGCTGAATAGGCAAGAAGAACAGGAGCTTCATAACCAGGAACCAAACGTTTATAGGAGTTTGTGGATGGGTTGGTAAAAGCATTTATTGCTTTTGCGTGCTTAATAACACCACCGATAAAAAACAGACAGGTTTCTGATAGTCCAGCATATTCATTTCCTGCAAAAATGGGTTTGCCATCTTTCCAAATGGAAATGTGGACATGCATTCCAGAGCCGTTATCACCAAAAACTGGTTTTGGCATGAAGGTTGCTGTTTTCCCATAACTGTTTGCTATTTGATGTACAACATATTTAAAAATTTGCATCTTGTCAGCCTCGCGAACAAGTGTATCAAAACGAATACCCAATTCATGTTGGCCTGCTGCTACTTCGTGATGGTGTTTTTCGACCTGTACGCCCATATCCTTGAGTGCTGTGAGCATTTCAGAACGCATATCTTGGCAGGAATCAATCGGCGGAACAGGAAGGTAGCCTCCCTTTATTCGTGGGCGATGCCCTAGATTTCCTGTTTCATATTCCGTATCATCATTAGAGGGAAGTTCACTTGAATCGAGTTTAAACCCTGTGTTGTAAGGGTCCGTTTTATAGCGCACATCATCAAAGATAAAAAACTCTGCTTCTGGACCCACATTGATTGTATCTCCAATGTTTAAAGATTTCATATACACCTCAGCCCTTTTGGCGATAGAACGAGGATCTCTACGATAAAACTCACCAGAGACAGGGTCAAGTACATCACAAAATATGACCAAAGTAGATTGAGCAAAAAAAGGATCAATATGTGCTGTTGCTGGATCTGGCATTAAAACCATGTCAGATTCATTAATTGTTTTCCAACCAGCAATTGAAGAACCATCAAACATGACACCATCACTAAAAGTATCCTCGCTGATCTCTGCGATATCCATTGTAATGTGATGCAATTTTCCTCGTGGATCAGTAAAACGTAAATCAACAAAACGGATTTCGTTGTCTGTAATCTGTTTGATAATATCTGATGCGGTTGTCATATTCAATTTCCTTAATATGGCGTTGAGGTGGATAAAAAAGTGAATTTTCTCGTTATTTATTAAAGGGCATCGATACCGGTTTCGTCCGTGCCTATACGAATTGCATCATCAATGGAAAAGACAAATATCTTTCCATCCCCTATATGTTTGGTTTGAGCTGCTTTACGTATTGCATCAACAGTTTGTTCCAGTTTTTCATCGGACACAACAATTTCAATCTTTACTTTAGGTAGAAAGTCAACAACATATTTCGTACCACGATAAAGTTCTGTATGTTCCCTTTGACGACCAAAACCTTTCGCTTCTGTTACTGTAATACCATGTAACCCAATTTTTTGAAGCGCTTCTTTCACTTCATCAAGTTTGAAAGGTTTTATAATGGCTTCAATTTTTTTCATGCTGAAATTATCTCCAACGTTATTTTGTCTTTTTAGACTGCATCACATTATATTGACAACTGTAAGATGTCCAACAGATACTTTGTGCACAAAAAGTCGAAAATAATGACACTCTATGCTCTGTTAGGAGAGTTTCTTTTGTAGAATACAGCCAAATACTGTTTTTTGGGAAAAAAACTTACAATTCTTATACAGAATTCAAATAATATAATAAAAGAGTTTTGTTTCTTTTTTATTAGATAATATCTTGACTTATAAGGATAATTAGACGCTCTCCACATTGAATGAGAAACTCTAATAGCGTAAGATTTTCTCATTTTAGATCTTTTTATCGTCAATCAATCAAAACGATACTTTTATATATCATAAATAGTTATGAGTGTGTGGATAACAACATTTGAAAAAAGAAATAAAATGCTTTTTATGAAAGCTTTCGATAATTAAAGGCTTTACAATATTAGGGAGTAGGGAAGACAAATATTGGAAAAGAGTGTGATGATGCCGATTCATAAATGTAAAGATGGTGGTGTACAATAATGAGTTTATCATTATAGCATTCATAGGAGCCGTTGTGAAATGGGCTTGAGAGCATTGAGAAATGTTTCTTTAAAACAGATGTGGGAATTGGCAACGCAAATATATTCCGTTTGGGGCGTTTTGTTCCTTCGTGAGGAATGTGATCTTCATTAAGGAACGCGATAAATAAAAGTGTGAAGCAATGGCAATCTTCATTATAAGATATTGCTGTGGATGCCTTGGAAAATCATAAAGATAAATTAAAAGGAAATGGAAATATAGAAATTTATTTATACCCTTAAAACTTCATATTCTTCCCAGTTTAGGTTGTCTGGTCGTTTCAGGTATAAACAAAACAGAGAATAAATACGCAATTATGTGCGCGTTCCTATTTGGCAATACGACAACTGAAACAGCTTATAAAGCGCTAAATTGTTTTTAGTCTTTGCTTCAAACGTGTTGCACCACTGGAATTAGGTGTTGGTTTACAGGTAATAATAAAAGTACAGGCTTTGTTAGTATGCTGTATTTTACAATAGAAAGCGTTTCTAAGAATTGGAATTATAGAGAGATGGGCGCAGTAAAACATGTTTTAGAAATTTTCCCGTATAGGAAGCGGGAACCTTAATGATGTCTTCAGGGCGTCCAATTGCAACAATTTCACCACCGCGATCTCCACCTTCTGGTCCTAAATCAATAATCCAGTCGGCTGTCTTTATAACATCAAGGTTATGTTCAATGACTATAACTGTGTTGCCTTGCTCGACTAGTTCGTGAAGCACTTCAAGAAGTTTGGAAATATCATGAAAATGTAAACCTGTTGTCGGTTCATCCAAAATATAGAGTGTACGTCCCGTTGTTTTACGAGAAAGTTCTTTCGCAAGTTTTACACGTTGTGCTTCCCCACCAGAAAGTGTGGTTGCTTGCTGTCCTACTTTTATGTAACCCAATCCTACTTTAATGAGAGTTTCCATTTTATTATGAATAGCGGGAATAGCTTGGAAAAATTCCTCTGCCTTTTCAATTGTCATATCCAAAATATCGGCTATAGACTGTCCTTTGAATTTTATTTCTAGTGTTTCTCGGTTATAGCGTTTTCCTTTACAGACATCGCAAGTAACATAGACATCAGGTAAAAAGTGCATTTCAATTTTGATGACTCCATCACCTTGACATGCTTCGCACCGTCCTCCTTTAACATTAAATGAAAAACGCCCAGCTTTGTAACCGCGGGCTTTTGATTCTGGAAGATCGGCAAACCACTCACGAATCGGTGTAAAAGCACCTGTATAGGTTGCGGGATTAGAGCGTGGGGTGCGTCCAATAGGAGACTGGTTGATATCGATGACTTTATCAAGAAATTCTAATCCTTTAATTTTGTCATAGCTGGCAGGGCTGTGATGAGAGCCCATGATATGATGTGATGCTGCTTTGAAAAGCGTTTCAATAAGAAATGTTGATTTTCCTCCTCCAGAAACACCAGTTATGCATGTGAAGGTTCCAAGAGGAATATTCGCATTGATATTTTTGAGGTTATTGCCTTTGGCGCCGATGATTTTAAGTGTTTTCGTTTTTGATATTTTGCGTCGCTCTGTCGGCATTTTAACAGCCATTTTTCCTGAAAGGTATTGGCCTGTGAGAGAGGCTGAATTTTCTATAATTTCCTGCGGTGTTCCTTGCGCTATGATTTCTCCACCATGAACGCCTGCGGCAGGCCCCATATCGACAACATAGTCTGCTGTGAGAATAGCATCTTCATCATGTTCAACAACAATAACTGTATTGCCAAGATTACGCAAATGGCGCAGCATTTCCAACAGGCGTTCATTATCGCGTTGGTGTAAACCGATAGATGGTTCATCTAAAATATAAAGAACGCCTGTAAGACCAGAACCAATTTGAGATGCTAATCGAATACGTTGGCTTTCTCCCCCTGAAAGCGTTCCTGAATTTCGAGACAAGGTAAGATATTCCAATCCTACATGATTTAAAAAAGCCAAACGTTCACGAATTTCTTTTAAAATACGTACGGCGATATTACGTTGTTTTTCTGTGAGATGTTGATGAACATTGGCAAACCAATCATCTGCCTTTAGAATAGAAAGATCTGATATTTGCCCAATATGCATTCCGTTGATTTTTACAGCAAGTGCCTCTGGTTTTAAACGATAACCGTGACAAGCTGGGCAGGGCGAAGAAGACATATAACGTTCGATTTCTTCTCGAGACCAAGCAGAATCGGTTTCTTTCCAGCGTCTCTCCATATTAGGGATGATTCCTTCAAAAGGTTGGGTCATTTTATGCGAACCAGAATTATTTTTATAGATAAAAGAAATTTCATCTCTTTTTGTACCGTAGAGAATAGCCTGTTGTGCTTCATTAGAGAGTTCACACCATTGATCTGTGAGTTTGAAACCGTAAGCTTTTCCTAATGCTTCTAAGGTTTGTTTATAGTAAAGTGAATCTGATTTAGCCCAAGGGGCAATGGCGCCATTCTTGAGGGTAAGATTTTTATTGGGCACAATTTTCAGTGGATCCATTGCTTTTTTTATGCCCAGTCCATCGCAGAGAGGACAGGCGCCAAAAGGATTATTGAACGAAAAAAGGCGTGGTTCAATTTCAGGAATAGAAAAACCCGATACAGGGCAGGAAAACTTTTCTGAAAAAATGAGCCGTTTGTGTGTATCATTTTTTGATTTATGAGCAGATTCCTTTGTCGTTTCTTTTTGTGCTAAGGGGTGGTCTGCCATTTCAGCTATGGCAAGCCCATTTGCTAGCTGTAAACAGGTTTCTATACTATCAGCCAAGCGAGAGGTGATATCCTTCTGTACAACAATGCGGTCTACCACGACATCGATGTCGTGTTTATATTTTTTATCAAGAGGTGGAATATCAGCGATTTCATAGAATTTTCCATCAACTTTAGCGCGTTGAAATCCTCTTTTTAAAAGTTCTGTTAGCTCTTTTTTATATTCTCCCTTTCGTCCTCGCACTAAGGGTGCCATAATAAAAATTCGCGTTCCTTCTGGTAAGGCCATAATTTGATCCACCATTTGGCTTACTGTCTGGCTTTCAATAGGAAGTCCTGTTGCAGGAGAATGAGGAATACCAATACGTGCAAAGAGAAGACGCATGTAATCGTGGATTTCAGTAACGGTACCTACCGTTGAACGAGGGTTGCGACTGGTTGTTTTTTGTTCAATGGAGATAGCTGGAGAGAGACCGTCTATGCGGTCGACATCGGGTTTTTGCATGACTTCCAAAAATTGGCGTGCATAGGCTGAAAGGCTTTCGACATAGCGGCGTTGTCCTTCAGCGTAAATTGTATCAAACGCTAAGGATGATTTCCCTGATCCAGAAAGTCCTGTTATAACAATGAGTTTATCACGAGGCAGATCGAGATCAATATTTTTAAGGTTATGCTCACGTGCACCGCGAATGGAGATATATTTTTGATGAGTCATACTTTATCCTTGGCATATGTGGCAAAAATTGAGCACCTAAAATGGAATAAAACTGTTTTTTTAGAATTATAATGTGTTTAACTGCTTTAATGCAAAAGGAAGGTATAAGTTTTGTGAAAAAAATACAAATGAGCAGCTTTTTATTCTCTCGTGGTGGAATAAACTATGCGTTTTTATCATCTTTTGTTATAATTACACTGAATACAATATTGGTAAAGGATAGCAATACCCATATTGATAGTCAATTGCGACATGTAAATTGAAGGTCAAGATGGTTATAACTGTTATAGAACAGAGTATTTTACAAATTAAAATTTTGGAGTTTATGCGATGGCTGGTAGCCTTAATAAAGTTATTTTGATTGGTAATCTTGGTGCGGATCCTGAAATCCGCCGTTTGAATTCTGGTGATCAAGTGGCAAATCTGCGTATTGCTACTTCAGAAAGTTGGCGCGATCGGAATACAAATGAGCGAAAAGAACGCACTGAGTGGCATAGTATTGTTATTTTTAATGAAAACCTTGTCAAAGTTGCAGAGCAATATTTAAAAAAGGGCAGCAAAATTTATATTGAGGGGCAGTTACAGACACGAAAATGGCAAGATCAAAATGGAAATGACCGTTATACAACAGAGATTGTTTTGCAAAAGTACCGTGGCGAATTACAAATGCTTGATGGGCGGGGAGCTGCGAGCGGGGAGCAAGGAGCAAGTCAAGGGGGGAGTTATAGTGGTGGCTTTGCCGATAGTCACTCAAATCAGAGAAATGCTTTTGGTCAAAATAATAATCAATTGGGAGAAAGTTTTTCACACAAATTAGATGATGACGTCCCTTTTTAAGAGTCTTTAAATTGCAGTATTATGATCATTTTATGGTTTGCTTGTTTCAGATTTTTGAAGTTTAGCGAAGTGAAAATTGTTAATTATTATTGGTAATTTAAAATATAAATTAATAACATCTTGAAAAATATTGTTAAATTTCTTTTTTGTCATGGGAGAGAAATTAGCATTTTTGTGTATTTTTCGCTATAAATAAAGTGAAATGATTCTTTTTTGAAAGTTTTGAAATTGTGACCGATCTTACTCCACACCCAGAACGTGATGTGCTAACCGGTATTGAACCAATCAGTATTATTGATGAAATGCAACGCTCCTATCTCGATTATGCGATGAGCGTGATTGTTTCACGTGCACTCCCTGATGTCCGTGATGGTCTTAAGCCTGTTCATCGACGTATCCTTCATGCTATGAATGAGATGGGGCTTTCTTTCAATAAGTCGTATCGTAAATCTGCTGGTGTTGTTGGTGAGGTTATGGGGAAATTTCATCCCCATGGTGATGCTTCAATTTACGATGCATTAGTGCGTATGGCGCAGGACTTTTCTTTAAGAAATCCATTAATTGATGGTCAGGGAAATTTTGGTTCCGTTGATGGTGATCCACCCGCGGCTATGCGCTATACTGAGTGTCGTTTAGAAAAAGTTTCAGAAGAACTTTTAGCTGATATTGATAAAGATACTGTTGATTTTCAGGATAATTACGATGGGCGTGAGCGTGAACCGGTTGTCTTACCAGCGCGTTTTCCCAATCTTTTGGTTAATGGGTCAGGGGGAATTGCTGTGGGAATGGCAACCAATATTCCTCCCCATAATCTTGGTGAAGTCGTTGATGGTTGTATCGCTTTGATTGATAATCCCGATATCACACTCGATAAAATAATTGAAATTATTCCTGGTCCGGATTTTCCTACAGGGGGTATTATCCTTGGCCACTCTGGTGTTCGTGCAGCTTATGAAACAGGGCGTGGCTCAATCATTATGCGTGCTAAAGTTGAGATCGAAGAAATTCGCAGTGGTCGACAAGCAATTATTGTGAGTGAGATCCCTTATCAAGTTAATAAGGCAACAATGATTGAGAAAATGGCTGAATTGGTGCGCGATAAACGCATTGAGGGAATCTCTGATTTGCGTGACGAATCTGATCGTGATGGATATCGGGTTGTTATTGAGCTGAAGAAAGATGTTGTTGCGGAAGTTGTTTTAAACCAATTATATCGGTATACGCCGCTACAAACTTCCTTTGGTTGTAATATGGTTGCTTTGAATGGGGGAAAACCCGAACAGATGACGTTGCTTGATATGCTTCGTGCATTTGTTTCTTTTCGGGAAGAAGTTGTCAGTCGGCGAACAAAATATCTTTTGCGTAAAGCGCGTGAGCGAGCACATGTTTTGGTTGGCCTTGCCCTTGCTGTTGCCAATATTGATGAAATTATAGCGCTTATTCGCAAAGCTCCTGATCCGCAGACAGCACGTGCACAGTTAATGGAGCGACGCTGGCCAGCGATGGATGTCGCGCCTTTGATTAAACTTATTGATGATCCTCGTCATATTATTCATGAGGATGGTACTTATAACCTCTCTGAAGAACAGGCGCGTGCTATTTTAGAATTGCGTTTGCAACGATTGACAGCCCTTGGGCGTGATGAAATCGCTGATGAATTGAATAAAATTGGCGTGGATATCGCTGACTATCTTGAGATCTTGGCATCACGCGTACGCATTATGTCTATTGTTAAGGATGAGTTGAGTGCTCTTCGTGAGGAATTTGCAACGCCGCGACGTACCGTATTTGGTTTTGGTAGCGCTGAGATGGAGAGTGAAGATCTGATCGCACCAGAGGATATGGTGGTAACGGTAAGCCATAGTGGCTATATTAAGCGTGTGCCTCTTAATACCTATCGTGCACAGCGACGTGGTGGTAAGGGGCGTTCTGGTATGTCCACGAAGGATGAGGATTTTGTAACGCGGTTGTTTGTTGCCAATACGCATACTCCGGTTCTTTTCTTTTCATCACGTGGGATTGTTTATAAGGAAAAAGTTTGGCGGCTGCCGCTGGGGACACCCCAATCGCGTGGGCGGGCTTTGATCAATATGCTTCCTTTACAACAAGGTGAGCGTATTACAACGATTATGCCTTTGCCTGAAGATGAAGCGAGCTGGAGTGCATTAGATATTATGTTTGCGACAACACGTGGAACTGTGCGTCGTAATAAATTATCAGATTTCGTTCAGGTTAATCGTAATGGTAAAATTGCGATGAAACTTGATGAAGAAGATGAAATTCTTTCTGTTGAAACCTGTACAGAACATGATGATGTTGTTCTAACAACAGCCAAAGGACAATGTATCCGTTTTCCAGTTGTTGATGTTCGGGTCTTTGCTGGGCGTAATTCTGTGGGAGTTCGTGGTATCAATTTAGCTAAAGGCGATAAAGTCATTTCGATGACAATTTTAGAGCATGTCGAGGCGACGTCCATTGAGCGTTCTGCTTATATTAAACGTGTAATGAATGAACGGCGTGCTTCTGGTGCAGATGCTGATGTTGAAGATGTTATAACTTTTGATGAAGAAGATGGGGGTGCTGAAACAGAGTTAACAGATGAACGTTATGCAGAACTTCATGCACGTGAACAAATGCTTTTGACAGTGAGTGAGTTTGGTTATGGTAAACGTTCTTCTTCCTATGAGTTCCGGATTTCGGGACGTGGCGGAAAGGGGATTCGCGCAACAGATCCATCTAAAACAGCTGAAATTGGTAAATTAGTAGCGGCTTTTCCGGTGAAGGCGCAAGATCAAATTATGTTGGTATCAGATGGGGGGCAGCTTATTCGTGTCCCTGTTGAGGGAATTCGTACTGCTGGGCGCTCAACTAAGGGAGTCACAATTTTTAATACAGCCAAAGGTGAAAGAGTCGTATCGGTTGAACGTATTTCTGAACCTGAAGATGATACGAGTTCATTAGATGATGAAGGTGAGAAGCATTCTGATACAGTTGATATGAGCGAAGAAAAATAATTTTTAAGAGGAAGGAGTAAAGTCATGAAAATTGCTCTTTACGCGGGTTCTTTTGATCCTCTTACAAATGGTCATCTTGATGTTTTGAAAGGGTGTTTTGTGTTAGCTGATAAGGTGGTCGTCGCTATAGGGATACAGGCTGACAAAAAAACACTCTTTAGCTTCGAAGAGCGTGTTGATTTCATTACGCAGGTAGGGAAAGACTTATTTGGTGCAGATTCTAATCGATTGCAGGTTCTTTCATTTAGCAACCTTCTCATTGAGAAGGCGCGTGAAGTTGGTGCTTCATTTCTCATTCGTGGATTGCGTGATGGTACTGATCTTGATTATGAAATGCAAATGGCAGGAATGAATGGTGTTATGGCTCCTGAATTGCAAACTGTTTTTTTGCCGGCAAGTGTTTCTGGGCGCGCGATAACTTCTACATTGGTACGCCAAATTGCCTCTATGGGAGGTGATGTGACACCATTTGTACCGCTCAATGTTGCACAAGCTTTAAGCTCGAAATACCAATCTTTTAGGGGAGAATAAGTGTGTCTCGTAGAATTTTTGCTGTTTTGATATGTGTGTTTTGTTTTTTTTCATTGTCTGCAGTCGCTGGTAATCCTAGCCCAGCAAGTGATGCAAGCCTTCTTGTTTTATCTCTCAAAGATGGTGATGTCATTATTCGTCTGCGTCCTGATTTGGCGCCAAAGCATGTTGCGCAAATCAAAAGATTAACAGAGGAGGGGGCCTATAATAATGTTGTGTTTCATCGCGTTATTCCTAATTTCATGGCGCAAACTGGTGATGTAGAATTTGGAAAAAAAGGCAGTAGAGATTTTGATCTGAAACGCGTTGGTATGGGTAGTTCAAATTATCCCAATATACCGGCGGAGTTTTCAAAACAGCCGTTTAAGCGTGGCACAGTTGGGATGGCACGATCACAAGATCCGGATTCCGCGAATTCTCAATTCTTCATTTGTTTTGATGATGCTGATTTTTTAAACGGTCAGTATACGGTTATTGGAGAGGTTATAAAGGGGATGGATGTTGTTGATAAAATAAAAAAAGGTACGACAAGTAATAATGGATCTGTAAAAAATCCTGATGTTATTAATGCTGCAACTTTACAAGTTGAGAAATGAATCAAGGGAGCTTTCCATATGGCTGAGAATAAAAATCCAGAGAATACTTTAATTCTTGAAACAACAAAGGGCAGAGTTGTTATTGAGCTTTTTGCTGATTTGGCACCTTGTCATGTTGCACGTATTAGAGAACTGGTACGGGAAGGTGCTTATGATAATGTTATTTTCCATCGCGTTATTGATGGTTTTATGGCGCAAACAGGGGATGTGCAATTTGGAAAGAAGGATAGTGAAAAATTCAATTTATCACGTGCTGGTATGGGGGGAGCAGAAAAACCAAATTTAACAGCAGAGTTTTCAAATCTTTCTCATAAGCGTGGTACAGTTTCTATGGCACGGAGTCAGAATCCAAATTCTGCTAACTCTCAGTTTTTTATTTGTTTTGCAGATGCTCCGTGGCTTGATCGTCAATATTCCATATGGGGGCAGGTTGTTGAAGGTATGGAAAATGTTGATAAAATTAAACGTGGTGAACCTGTTGCAGATCCAGATTCAATTACCAAAGCCATTATTGCTGCGGATGTAGAATAGTATAAACTATACTGATTTCAATTGTAAGTTTCTAAGAAAAAGTACTCTTTTCTGATCAATAAAGGCACACGAAACTCTTTTGTAGTATCACGCTTACCTTTTATAATTTCGAGCTAAGCATTGTCCATATATTTTCTTTAATCGGATCTTCCTGAAGAATATAACGCAACGGATTTGTACAAACACCTGTCAGAATAAGAAAACGCAAAGTCTGTTGTATTATGGTTGTTGTTTGGCAAAGTGTTTTATAAAAAATTCGGCATTTCTCTTCAATCCATTGTCGGTCTTAATGGTTTTATGATGTTACTTTCTTAAGAGAGCGTGTGCTTTTGTTTCTGCTCGTAAATCAACATCCAATCCTAATGCAGAAGCATGTTTGAAACACATATTAAGACGGATAAGAGCTTTACTCGCTCATCCAGTTTTCTTAGCAAGGTGGAAAACCAGCATTTATATATATATTGGCGTAATCTTTAAAATAAGAAGACAGTTTAATCTTAGAAGAATATAATAAAGGCGCAGAAGTGAAATAAATGGCTAGTCTTGCCATCTCCTTTTTAACTCAACTTTACTTTTTTAAAAGTATCTAATGCAATATCTTTTAAATAATGAAGATTATGCATGGACTTACGCTTTTATTTTTCTCGTTTTTTAATAGAGGAATGCTCCAAACGGAATACACTTGTGTTGCGTATTTACGTGTTTTTTAAGAAGCATTTCTTAGTACATATCAACGTTCACTTCCACGATGACATTCATAGCATGTATAGTTTTAAAGCTATAAATAGTATAAAATATTATGCACCACCATCTTTAAAGCTTGTGAAGGAGCAAACGGGTACCATCATACGCTTTTTCAGCCTCCAATGTTACGATAGAGCTTTTGGTATTTGAGAATCTTTACAAAAAGCATTTTTAGTTTTTTAAAGTATTTTTATTTACACGTTAATTTCTTTTGTGAATTATCTCTAATGCCAAGAGCTATCTCAATATTGTGAGTGGATAAGTGATTATGCTCATTTGCGCTTTTATTAAGCGTGAGGATCGCTGTGCCCAGTAGATGAAAAATTTTTATCTGTAAAAGTTAAAGAATATGTAAGCTGTACAATGCGTTCAAAATTTTCTTCTATGGGTACAAAGTTACTGCTTATGGAAGTATGTGAAGATGAAATTATTGTGATAATAATGTTGCAGTTCTGTTAAGGATAAGCGTAGGTATTTTGAGGTATGATATTATAAGGATTTTACTATTTTTCTAGAGCTAGATTATCACTTTTATTATGGTGGTTTCTTAACAAGAAATGTTCTTTTATCTCGTTTAATTTTTGATGCTGATTACAATATTGAGCGAATCAAAAATTAATTCATAAAGCTTTTGACAATGCTCGTAAGGGGATATCTTTTTTCTTTCTATAGAGATATGCATTGATGGAATCAAAAAGACGAGAGTTATGATAAAGACATTTCATTATAGAAAAATTGCTCAAGATGGGTATGCACGTCGAGGCGAAATTATAACGGGGCGAGGATGTGTTCGTACACCCGCATTTATGCCTGTTGGGACGGCAGGAACCATTAAGGCTATGTATATGGATCAAATTCGTGATCTTGGTGCAGATATCATTTTGGGGAATACTTATCATTTAATGTTACGTCCAGGAGCTGAACGTGTTGCGCGTTTGGGAGGATTACATGAATTTTCACGCTGGAGCGGACCTATTTTAACCGATTCTGGTGGCTTTCAGGTTATGTCATTGGCGGGAATCCGTAAAATTACTGAACAAGGTGTGATTTTTCGTTCTTACATTAATGGAGCCTACTATGAAATGAGTCCAGAGCGTTCTATCGAAATTCAAGAACTTCTTGGTGCGGATATCCAGATGCAGTTGGATCAATGTATTGCATTACCCGCAACTGAAAAAGAAATGGAAGAAGCTATGGAACTTTCATTGCGGTGGGCGCTGCGTTGTAAAACAGCTTTTGGAGATCAGCCAGATAAAGCATTGTTTGGGATTGTTCAAGGGGGTGATAATATGAAACTGCGTGAACGTTCTGCTCAAGCATTAAAAGAAATAGATTTAAAAGGTTACGCTATTGGAGGGCTTGCTGTTGGTGAGCCGCAGAGTGTTATGACAGCAGTATTGGATACTACTTGTCCGATTTTACCAGAGGATAAACCACGCTATCTTATGGGAGTAGGGACACCTGATGATATTTTACAAAGTGTTGCTCGTGGTGTTGATATGTTTGATTGTGTTATGCCGACGCGTGCAGGACGTCATGGTTTAGCTTTTACCCGCTTTGGTAGAATTAATTTGCGTAATGCGCGTTATGCAGAAGATCCACTTCCTCTTGATCCACAGTCACTTTGTCCAGCAGCACATAATTATAGTTGTGCTTATTTGCATCATTTGATTAAATCTGGTGAATCTCTTGGGGGGATGTTGTTGACGTGGAATAATCTTTTTTATTATCAACAACTTATGCAGGGAATTCGTGATGCCATTGAGGAAGGCTGTTATGCTGATTTTTGCGCTGAAACGCGTGCTCTATGGGCACAAGGACGCTAAAATATTAATCGTAATATAGCACCTCATTTTTTTATTGAATTTATTCTCGCACTTACAAATTTAGCTAAAAATATGAAATTAGAAACATCTTCCAAAATTATAAAATTCCACTATCTTAAGATATAACAGTGCGGTTTTATAGGGTACATATTCTTTTCTAATTACTATATAAAACAGAAACTGTTACTCCGGTACGCGCTACCTGATCCGGAGAAAAACAGTTTTTCTGTTTCTGATGACTGTTTACAGCAACAATGTTAATGAGGCGTTAGCGAACTCTTAAAGAAGTATGAAAATTGTACTTTTATGAGCTACTTTGTGTTTTTTATTACTAAAGGTAAAGAATGGGTTATATACAATCGAACAGATAAATTTTTAGAAAAATTAAAATAAAACTAAAATAAAATTACAACATTTAAAATGTTATAATTTTATTTTTTAAGTTTTTATATATAAATTTAAATATTCTTTAAAATAGATTTATGTAATATTATTAATTATAATAAAACTATAGATATAATGTCATAATAAATTAAATATTAATCACGGTAATTGTCTTATTTATAAAATATCAATAAATATACTTATAAAAAATTTGTTATATTTGTTTTTTGCTTTGTTTATAGAATTTATCTGAAAATAATCATAATATATTTACGTGAATATTTTAATTTACAGATAGTGAGTTAGATATCTGATGCGATTCCTCTGTTAGATGAGGGAGGGGTAAAGATGTCTAAAAGAGGGTATTTAATAAATCTAGAAACCAAGCACTATTATCATGAGAATTTTTAAAAGACTCTATAATAATTTATAAGAATGGCCTAAAGTTGAAATTATAACTTATCGATTTGGGGGATCTGCATTTAGATAGCAAAAATAAAGCAACAATAATTGGGGGAGAGGTTTTATCTTTGTATCAAGATAATGATGAGATATTGTTCACTTGTTTGAAATGCATTATTCAGCAAATTTTAGAATTATTTATAGGGTATATTATATCGTTTTAAAATAAAGTTTTCACTGTAAATTTCAACGGCTAAAAAGAGGAGACAAAGTTTATTATCTGGTAGATCTGATAGAAATAGGTGAATACGTCTATGATCTTGAGGTTTTCAAAGATTTTCCATTAAAGAATCTTACTTAAAACTCCATAAAATGCTTTATATATCAAAATATTTCTAAAACTTTATTGGGGACTATTGGGCATGCGTATAACAATGTTTTGAATTTTTGTTTGTGTGTATTACAGATATTTACAGTTAAAACTCCTATTCAGAAGTGATGATATGAGGGATTCTTATCAACAAAAGGTTCTTGTATTGGGAATTGATTCGAGAATACGACGTTTAATAATTTTAGCTCTTGCCGTGGGCAGTTTTGCTATTGGTACTGCAGAGTTTGTTGCAATGGGGCTACTGCCAGAGATGGCACGAAGTTCCTATGTTGATATTCCTACCGCTGGTCAATATATTTCTGCTTATGCATTAGGAGTTGTGATTGGAGCACCTCTTTTAGCTGTGGCAACAGCTCAGGTATCACGCAAAACTGTTTTGATAGGCTTGATGCTTTTTTATGCTTTAGCAAATATTGCTAGTGCCTTTGTTTCTGATTTTAGCATATTAGTAGTATTACGCTTTCTCAGTGGACTTCCTCATGGAATCTATTTTGGACTTGCGGCTATGGTTGCCTCTTCAATGGTAGAAATGAAAGAACGTTCTAAAGCTGTTGGATATGTTATGCTTGGCTTAACAATTGCAACCGTTTTGGGAGCACCCAGTGCTACTTGGATTGGTCAACTTATTGGTTGGCAGATTGCTTTTGTCCTTGTGGGGATGATCGCTTTATTATGTTGTTTGCTTATTTGGAATTTTTTTCCTTGTGATTCAAGTTTTCCAAAAACGAATCCTTTGCAAGAAATGGGTGCATTAAAGCAAAAGCAGGTGTGGCTTCTTTTGTTGATGGTGTCGGTGGGAGCGTCAGGATTATTTTCTGTTTTCACTTATATCAAGCCAACATTAATGCATATTTCTGGTGTTTCACTTGAGTGGGTACCATTTATTATGCCGTTAGTTGGATTGGGAATGGTGATAGGAAATCTCTTGGGGCCTAAATTAGCTGTTAAAATTGGCATTTCACCGATGATATTTTTCTCTATGCTTTGGAGCGTATTTGTTTTTTTTCTTTTTTTCTTTTTATCCTATGCTCCGTTAACAGCGGCAATAGGATGCTTTTTTGTTGGAACTTCTTTTGCTGCTATGCCTTCTATACAAACAAAAATTATGGATGTTGCACTACAGGGACAGATTTTGGCAGGAGCATTAATGCAGTCTGCTTTTAATATTGCCAACGCTCTTGGTGCTGAATCTGGAGCATTAGTTTTAAAATTGGGCTATAGTTATGAATATACAGCTGTTTTAGGAAGTGTTCTAACTTTGTGTGGATTAATGGTTTTTTGCATCTCATGGTATATGGAGAAGCATGCTTAATATTTTTCATTTTTTTAATGAAGAAGGAATTTTTATATTTATTTTTAGTTATTGGAATGTCCTGTTGGGTTTTTCAATATGAAGTAAGAAATGCGCAGTGCTAATGGAATAGCAAGACAAAATAAAAGACCCATGAGCACTATAAGAAGAGTTTTTGCTGCTAAGATCATTCCTATTGTTCCTCCAGGATTAAAGAGGCCTGCAAGATTGGTGATGACTCCTGCTAGAGTTGCACTTAAGGCTGCTGAAAATAGTTGTACAGAGGTAAGGGATTCACTGGCACGGAGAGCATCTTCATCATTTGCACATTGTAAGATCCTTGTGAGCAAATGTGGCCATGCTATGCCCGCACTGATTCCAATAGAAAACAGTGCTAAGCAAATAATAAAAATATATTCAAGCGCGGAAACTTCTGTTGGGATGAGCCATAAAAGAATCATTATGCCTAACAGTTTTAATAGGGGCGAGTATACAATGATGTTGCGAATTTTTTTTGTGGAGAGACCAGCACTTGAGATGGCTCCACATGTCCACCCTAGGCTCATAAGTGCTGCTATATAACCAGCAATAAGTGGAGCTTGCCCATGAAGCTCTTGAAGAAAAAGTGGAAAATAAAGTTCTATACTGTATACGACTGTTGTCATAACGAGTATCAATGCGTAAACAGAAAAGATTTCAGAAGAGAAAGAAAAGGATTTGCGGGGCAACATAGGATGAGGGGTAGATGATTCGATTTTTGCTAGAACAAAAAGAAGACTAAGTCCGATAACTAATCCGCAAATTTTTGCTATTGTAGACTCCATAGCCCCTCCAACAGAAATAATAAAAATCAATAAGGTGAGTGTGAAAAGCTGGAGAAGAGGAAGAGGGGGTGTTGGAACATCGTTTTCATTCTTTTTTGGTAAAAATTTAAAGGCGATGAGTGAGAAAAATATAGCTAATACGCCAATGATCAAAAAGGATGCTCGCCATAGCCCATAATATACAGAAAGCCCCCCGATTGCTGGTCCTAACAAGGTTGATATTCCCCACATTCCAGAGATAATACTTAATGCATGTGACCATAAAGATGGGCTGAAAACAATCCGTACCATGGAATAGGATAGGGATAACAAAGAACCACTTCCAAATCCTTGAATAAAGCGTCCTATTAAAAACAATGGCATAGATGAAGAAATGCTGCACATAAAAGTGCCTAGGGTGAAGATAAGTCCAGAAATAACATACGCATTGCGAGGACCTAATTTCCCTAATATTTTTGTTGCAAGTGAAGTACCCACGAGTGAAGCTGTAATAAAGACAGTAGCCACCCAAGAATAATATATTTCACTGCCAATATGATTCATAAGAGAGGGTAAAATAGTAATAACAATATAAACGTTGGTGGCGTGTAACACAACTCCACCTGTAAACGTTAAAAAGCAAAGACCATTTTTACCCAATAAAAGCGCAGACCAGCCCTGTTTTTTCACTGTTTTTTGCTATTTAATAAAAATCTATCCTCTTTTTACTTATAAGGTACTTCTTTGAATTTGCCAAGAGAAATTCAAAGCTCTGTTTAGAGCTTTGAATTTTAATTTAAGTAATAACTCAACTGCCCATTGCTTTTTTGAGATTCTCATCAATTTTATCAAGGAAACCTGTTGTAGAAAGCCACTTTTGTTTAGGCCCAATCAAAAGTGCGAGATCTTTGGTCATAAAACCTTCTTCGACGGTTTTAATACAAACTTCTTCCAATGTCGTGGAAAAGTTTTTTAACTTCTCATTGTTATCTAGTTTAGCACGGTGCGCTAGTCCACGCGTCCATGCAAAAATAGATGCAATAGAGTTCGTTGATGTTTCTTCATTCTTTTGATGCTGACGATAATGGCGTGTTACGGTGCCGTGTGCTGCCTCTGCTTCAACAATTTTGCCGTCAGGTGTCATGAGAACAGAAGTCATGAGACCCAGAGAACCAAAGCCTTGGGCAACAATATCAGATTGGACATCACCATCATAGTTTTTACATGCCCATACGTATCCACCTGACCACTTTAATGCAGAAGCAACCATATCATCAATAAGACGGTGTTCGTAATATAATTTACGGTTTTCAAATTCAGTTTTAAATTCCGTATCGAATATTTCTTGAAAGATATCTTTAAAACGACCATCGTAAGTTTTTAGAATGGTATTTTTTGTTGAAAGATACACTGGAACATTCCGTTGTAGTCCATAATTAAAGGATGCGCGGGCAAAATCACGAATTGACTCATCAAGGTTATACATAGCCATGGCAACCCCTGCGCTTGGAGCATCAAAAACATCATGTTCAATAACTTGATTATCATCACCGACAAATTTAATACTTAATTTCCCTTTTCCTGGAAATTTAAAATCTGTTGCTTTGTATTGATCACCAAAAGCGTGACGTCCGATAATAATTGGCTTTGTCCAGTTAGGAACAAGGCGAGGGACATTTTTACAGATAATGGGTTCGCGAAAAATGACTCCTCCTAAAATATTGCGGATTGTGCCATTAGGTGATTTCCACATTTTTTTTAGGTTAAATTCTTTAACGCGTGCCTCATCAGGTGTGATGGTTGCGCATTTTATACCAACCCCATATTTTTTGATAGCATTGGCAGAATCGATAGTTACCTGATCATTGGTTGCATCACGATTTACGACGGAAAGATCATAATATTTTAGATCAATGTCGAGGTAGGGATGGATTAATTTATCTTTGATATATTTCCAGATGATGCGGGTCATCTCATCCCCATCAAGTTCAACAACGGGGTTTTCTACTTTGATCTTTACCATTAGAAATCCTTTTTCTTTTAAGCGATACTACTTGTATAACACTTTCAAGTTTATAATGAAAAGTAAAAACAAGGGAAAAAAGCATTCAAATATGAGCTTTTAGAATATATTATCAATAGAGTGTAAAATTTTGTTGGAGGGTTTAATTTTTGAAAAGAAGTGATGTGTTTGCAAATCTATAATTATTCTATGATTGATGAAGAATCTGTTTAATAGATAAGGTAGTTAGATCACCGAGGGACGGGGATTATGCGTTTTTATTATCAGAGATTCCATTTAATAAGTTGATCGTATTCTGAATTATAGTTTCTTGATTTGTTGTGTTAGGTGAATAAGAAACTATTTTTATATTGCTATTTCAATTCTAAGCTTACGGTCTGTTTGTTTATAAAAAGTTTAATGTGATAACAAAGGCACTGTAATTAGAAATGCTTCATATAAAATGCGTTTGAGATAAACTTCAATTTTGAAGGTTGAAAAAAACGTATAAATGATGCCGGCTGGTTTTAATTTAAAAATTAACAGCATACGCAAGAATATGACTTATAAAATTACCGTATCGCGAGCTAGAATCTTCTAATTCTTATGTTTTATCGATTCTTATTGTTATTAACTATGCGCAGTAAAGCACTATCCTCGAAATGCAACAAAGAAATTAATCACCTAATGATTCTTGTATCCTTTTTACGAAGAGATTCCTTTTAAAATCTTATTCCCTCATTTTTATTTATGCATCCCTCATTTTTAAAAACACAAATAAAATGAATATATTACACATAGAAAAAAGAAACATGGTACGCCCAAGGGGAATCGAACCCCTGTTTCCGCCGTGAAAGGGCGATGTCCTAACCGCTAGACGATGGGCGCAAACCAATGATGAGGCTTATAGAGAGGATCTTTTTACTTCGCAAGCCCTCTGTGTCATTTTTTTTGAAAAAAGTGTGTTTTATTGAATAATTTTTGAGCGCTTCCTGTTTAGATCATTTTATTTTCTAAGATTTTTTGTAGAAAAAATATAAAGTTATCATGATTGATAGAAAATTTTGATGTGGGTATCATCTCAGGGAATGATATTTTCAGTTTGAGGAGTAGGCAAAAATGATCAAAAACAGCATTTTTTATGTATTTATTTTTTGCATATTTTATCGCTTGTTATCTTTGCTCACCACATGAGAATATTATTTAACTTGCTTGAAAGAGCCTTTATACAGAAAGACTTCTCATTTGAGCTTATCATAAAGCAAAAACTGTATAATTTATGAAGTAGAAAGATAATATTTATTACAAAATTAACAAATAATACCAATTATACAAAAGTTTTTTTGAGGAGCAAGCCACAAATTCCTTTCAGTTTAACAAAATATAAAAAGATTCTTTATAATAAGAATATTAAGCAAATTTTACAGAATATATTAAAAATACTTTTCTTATCTTTACTTTTACAGGTTTGTAAGAAATTTAAAATTAAAACCCCTTCATTTGTTCCCTCACATATTGGGAAGGTTATTTATTTGGAAATGAATTAGTTTGGGTAAAGGGCAGATTGAGATTTTTGTCATTTCAATTCGCTAGTTTTTTAAAGAGGTGGCAATAAGTTGAGATAAAATATTCGAATTTTGCAAATTTATTTTCCATATTTATAATATTTTAGAATTATGGTGTGTGCATATTAAGTCTTGTGTTTTACTTTAATGTAAGGTTCTATTTTGATATATGAATGCGTTAAGATTTTTGCATTAAAGATTTATAGTTTAAGCTATGGAATGGTAGGAAGGAATGTGTTATTATTGACTGAACTACTTTATTTTATCCATTCTCTTAATTTATCATATGAAAGAATGTTTTTTGTTCCATATTTGTCGATTTAGAAGAGATATTTTTATTCTTTCTTACTAAGTCTTCAATATTCTTTAACTTGTTATTGATTATTTTTTAGAACTTTTCTTTATGGCAACTTGCATTTATCAGTTTTACAGATTTTCATTCTGAATTAAATATTTTATAAGATTCTGAAATCTTTGAAGACAATAAATATTATATTTTTAGGAATGTTGATTGAATAAGCGGGGATAATTCTATTGGAGAAAATAAAGTGAATAGAGCGGGATATTTCTTTTGTTCTTATGGATATAGATATTCTTTGTGTTGATTGGCACATCATTTAAACGATTCTTCAATGAAGATAGGGATCAGTGGTTAGAATATGGCAGAAGCTTTAAAAGTTGGCGTTGCGGGACTTGGTACAGTTGGTACTTCAGTTGTTCGAACTCTATTTGAAAAAGCGAATAGTTTAGCTTGTCAATGTGGGCGATTCATCAAAGTTGTTGCTGTTAGTGCGCGTGATAAAGGTCGCAATCGTGGAATTGATCTTAGTGGTATAAAATGGTTTGATTCACCTGTGGAGTTGGCTGCTTCTGATGAGATTGATGTTTTTGTAGAGTTAATTGGTGGTGAATTGGATGTGGTGTATACCGCTGTTAAGAGAGCGCTTGAGGCGGGACATCATGTTGTAACAGCCAATAAAGCTCTTCTTGCTCGACATGGAGTAGAGCTGGCTATAATTGCAGAAAAAAAAGGTGTTTTTCTTCATTTTGAAGCAGCTGTTGCAGGGGGGATTCCTGTTATCAAAGCGATGAGAGAATCACTTGTTAGTAATCGCATATCGCGAATTTATGGTATTCTCAATGGAACCTGTAATTATATATTAACACGTATGTTTACGGAAGGTCTTTCATTTAAAGATTGTTTAGCAGATGCACAGAGACTTGGGTATGCTGAAGCAGATCCAAGTTTTGATATTGAGGGAAATGATACTGCTCATAAATTAGCTTTGTTGACAAGCTTGGCATTTGGAACTGCTGTTTCGTTAGATGATGTTTATGTTGAAGGAATTCATAATATTTCGCAAATTGATATTCGAGCAGCTGATGAATTGGGGTATCGGATTAAGCTTTTAGGGGTTGCATTAAAAACGGATTCTGGAATAGAGCAACGCGTTCATCCAACAATGGTACCAACATCCTCAATGATTGCACAGATAAATGGTGTAACCAATGCTCTTTCTATTCAAAGTGATTTATTAGGTGAATTACTGTTTTCTGGTCCTGGCGCCGGAGGAAAGGCAACAGCATCAGCCGTTATTGGTGATTTGGCTGATATAGCAAAAGCGCGTTCTGGTTTTCAGTATGCACCTGTTTTAAGACGTCCAGCATTAGAACTTGCTCCTCATAAAAAAGCACGTATTTCGCATCATGCAGGTGGTTATTTTATTCGTTTAAATGTTCATGATCGTACTGGTGTTTTTGCCGCTGTCGCAAGGCATATGGCTGATAATCACATCTCATTGGAGTCGATTGTTCAAAGATCTTTTGTAGAAGATCAAATTGAAAAAACAATTATTTTAATTACGCATGAAACAACAGAGCTGAATGTACGACAGGCACTTGCAGAAATTGAAAAAGATGGACATCTTGTTGCAAAATCTCAATTTATTCGTATTGAACCTATGACAGAGAATTGATAACTTTCTTGATAATGACAAAAAGGAACGCTTGAGTTCTTTTATCTCTTGTGGAAAATTTTCATCTTTGCCAAAAAACTTTATTCTTAGTATTTAATAAGGACTCATATTTTTTCTGGTATTCATTCGGTAGGATTTTTTCATATGCCCACAACTCAGAAGATTTTAAATGGACTTGATCGTATTTTGACGCTTGAATTGGTACGTGTTACTGAACGTGCTGCTGTTGCTGCTGCACGCTGGCGCGGACGTGGCGATGAAAAGGCAGCGGATCAAGCTGCTGTAGATGCAATGCGGCAGGAACTTAATCGATTGCCTATTGATGGTACAGTGGTGATTGGTGAAGGTGAGCGGGATGAAGCGCCTATGCTTTATATTGGAGAAAAAGTAGGTCTTCAAAGTGGATTGGCGATCGATATTGCACTTGATCCACTAGAGGGAACAACACTTTGTGCTAAAAATATTGCCAATTCTTTGGCAGTAGTTGCAATTGCTGAAAAGGGTAATCTCCTTTATGCTCCTGATGTTTATATGAACAAAATTGCTATTGGTCCTGGTTATCCAAAGGGAGTAGTCGATATAGATGCTTGTCCTACCGATAATATACATGCTCTTGCGAAGGCTAAAGGAGTAGCCGTTAATCAGATTACTGTTTGTATTATGGATAGACCTCGTCATGAAAAATTGGTTAATGAAGTACGAGCGACAGGGGCGTCGATTCGCTTGATTGGGGATGGAGATGTGGCTGCTGTTATTGATACAACTGATCCAGAAGAAACAGGTATTGATATCTATATGGGGATTGGTGGAGCACCTGAAGGTGTCTTAGCTTCTGCTGCTTTGCGCTGCATTGGAGGACAGATGCAAGGTCGTTTGCTGCTTGATACAGAAGAGAAAATTGCTCGTGCAGCTAAAATGGGGATTAGTGATCCCGATAAGGTTTATACAATGGAAGAAATGGCAAAGGGTGATGTTTTGTTTTCAGCAACAGGGGTGACAGATGGCAATATGCTTTCTGGTGTTAAATTTACATCTCGTTACATTCAAACGGAAACTCTCGTAATGCGCTCCCATACGGGTACAGTCCGTAATATTAAAGCAAAGCATAGAAATCATTCGAAATTTGATTAATGCTTTCTTTTTTGTCACTAAAAATAGAGGGAGTTTTTCTAGGAAAAACGCTTCCATGAATCTACTTTCATGGAAGCGTTTATAGATATGAGAATACCTTAAATATTATGAGATCTGGACAGAATGTACCCAGCCATTTTTATCTTCTATGTTCCCTTTTTGAATGCCAACCAATTGTGTACGAAGCTGCTTTGTAACTTCTCCAACTGTTTCATTTCCAATAATAAATTCTCCCCCTTTATATCTAAAACGACCAATTGATGTGACAACGGCAGCTGTACCACAAGCAAAGGCTTCTTTAAGGTGTCCACTCTTTGCATCTTCTTGAAGCGCTGTAAAAGAATAAGGACGCTCTTCTATTTTTAATCCCATTTGTTGAGCTAACCTTAAGATTGAATCACGGGTTATCCCTGGAAGGATAGTTCCATTAAGTGGGGGGGTTACAAGTGTATTATTGTCCATAATAAAGCAGACATTCATACCACCAAGTTCTTCAATCCATTTATGTTCAATCATATCAAGGAAGAGTACTTGGCTACAATTATTTTCAGTTGCAGTTTTTTGTGCCAGTAAGCTTGCTGCATAGTTTCCACCACATTTGGCAGCCCCTGTTCCTCTTGGACCGGCACGACTATAATCTGTTTCAATCCAGACGCTGACAGATTTTTCTTCTCCTTTGAAATAGGATTCAACTGGAGAGGCTATGACACAAAAAAAATATTCTTGAGAAGGGCGGACTCCCAAAAAGTTTTCATTGCCAAACATAAATGGACGGATATAGAGGCTAGCGTTGGGCTGATCAGAAACCCATTTTTGATCAATCTTTACTAATTGATGAACGGCATCCAGAAAAATATCTTTTGGCAATTCTGGCATAGCTAAACGCCTCGCTGATTCTATAAAGCGTTGTGCATTGGCATCAGGACGGAAGAGCAAGATGCGTCCATCTTTTGCACGATATGCTTTTAAACCCTCAAAAATTTCCTGTCCGTAATGTAAAACGGTACTTGCAGGGTTAATTTCTAAAGCTTTGTATTGAGAAATGACGGCATTGTGCCAGCCTTTGTCTTCAGTCCATTGAATAGTACACATGTGGTCTGTAAAAAATTGACCAAAACCGGGACTTTTTAAAATTTCTTCATATTTTTCTTCTGACAGAGGAGATGGGTGTTTTTCTATTTTAAAGGGAAGCGATGATATGGGAGATTTCATAAAAAACCTTTTGAGTATGTTTCATTTTTATTAATAAAAATAATGAAATATTTTGATTATAACTCTATTATTAACAAAACCTTTGTGTCAATGTTTTATTATAGAATACAAAGGGGTTTATTATAGAATTCAAAGGCTAGAGTAGGGTAGATATTTTAATTCTATCCTCGCTTCTTTTTCTCAACTTTATGAAGTAAACTGGAACTTTTGTTTATAATTATCGTTTTCTCACAATAAGTATCTGAATAATTGCATATATGCATATTTTCTAGAAATTTAAAGGTAAGGGAATTGAGAAAAGGAATCCACTATGATTGATAAAAATTATCACACATATGAAGAACGTATGGCCGCAGAAAGAAGAGGTCGTGAACAACCTGTTTCAATCGCTAAGGGTATTTTTGCTATTCTTCTTGCGATGGTTATTATCTGGTTTATTTTTGGTTTTTTAGGATCTTTTTTTGCAAAATCTCCTGAACATAGTTCGCGTTATAATACCCCAGAAACAAGCCAAAGTGTAACAACGCCCAAAAAAGATTTAAATTCGCTTCCTCCTGTACCTTATACCTATAAGGGTACGGAGTAATTTTTTCGTAAATATAATCTTTTAGATAGGGCGAAAATCGACGTAGATTAAGGAATAAAGTCAGCACAAAGACATAAAAAAGAGAGGAATGATTTTAATTTCTGAAGTTTTTGATAAGTAATTAAATGGTATGGAAATAAATAATGCAACGGTTGTTAAAACCGTTGCATTATTGGTTTAGCGTGTGATGAAGCAGCTTCCACCAGAACTTTTAATGGATTCACAAAGGATTATGGCTTCATTACGGTCTTGCGCTTGAAGCCGAACACGGTAATAAGTACCTTTTCCTGGTATAAAAGCGGATTGAATATTTAAAGAACGGGCACCGATAAGGAATCCAAATTTAGATTTCATATTTTTTAAAGAATTTCTAGCGAGCTCATACGTTGGTTGAGATGCAAGTTGTACGTAATAACTTTCTGAATTTTGTGCTGCGACTCTGTTTGGTGATATGGGGTGAGACGCGGCTGGTGTTTCAACTTGTGTATTTCTTTCTGCATGAGAAGGGATAGGGATAAATTTTTCTTCAATATTTGAGCTAGAATTATTTTCTGCGATTATTTTATCAATATTATTTTTGAGATCATGATCTCTTTCTTGGTCGTTTATATCAGAATCATGCGATGAAACAAGGGACGAATCTTGAAGTTCATTAGAAGTTTGATCAATGCTTTCTTCAGATTGAGCAGCAGTTTTGCTGTTTGTTTGATGCGCGGGGGCTAGTGTAACTGTACCATCTTGATTGACAATAACAGTTTGTACTTCTCGCATTGGAATAGTATGGTTTATGGCTTCTGTGACTGCATCTTCAACATCAGATTCATTTAAAGACGATGAGGAAACGTTTGAAGATTCTTCAGGGTTTAATTCTTTTAAATTTTCAGGTTGTTCAGAGTTATCAATAAGAAATTGTTGTGTATTTTCTTGTTTCTCATTTTGTTCAGTTGTTTGTTTATAGATATCTAAATTATGTGCAACATCATTTTTCGTTTCAGTTGTTTCTGGTTTGAATTTAAAAGGCGTATTATCAGCGTGGATAATGACCGTTTCTTCATTTTTTTGTGATGGCATAAAAAAATGAGAATAACCAGCAAACCCAAGTCCTATTAAAATAAGTATAAAAAAACCTTTAATGAAAGTTTTACCAAAAATAAAACTTTTAAAGGGAGGAAGAGCTGATGGATGCGTGGGAACCTCATCTGAGCTTGTGTATGATGAATTCTCGCTAAAAGAGGGAAAATTATATTCCATATTGGCAGAAGAAAAATAGTCGGAATTTTGTTCTTTAGAGTTTATATAAACACCTTCTTTTGAATTTTGTATAGACTGATGAAAAACTTCACTAAAAACCTCATTTTTCTGTTGTTTTTGAGAAAAATTATCCGTTGGGACATTCCCTACATTGAGTACATCAGCAAATTCTTCTTCTAAACCACCATTAGTTGGCACATCATATTCTGGCGCTTCGTACGGGACTTCTGGAACCATAATAGGACCAGTTTTTTCTACGATTTCCTCTGAAAATTTATAAGTATCAACATTGGGAGGGGGAGTATCTCTGTGCGTATAGTTATGGGCAAAAAAGCCATCCGTTTGTTTTGTATTTAAAGAGGGGGATGAGGAAAGAAACTCATCTAAATTATTTTCATTATATGAAATTTCTCTATTTGGGTTAGAGGCACCTTCGGCGTTATTGATGTATTGGGCTCGAGCCTCATCATATATCGGAACTTTTTCGCCATAAGTTTCTTGTTGTGAGGGGTTTTCTGCAAAAAAATGGGGATAATTGGTTGTATGATCTTCTTGTGAAGCCCCCTTTAAATAAGATTGTCTATCAACTGGTGGAGAATCTAAAGGTGAGGAGAAGGTACTTGTTGTTTGATTTCTTGCAGTGTTTTGTCTTTCTGACACAAGATTAGAAGATGAGAAAAACTCATTTTCCTCTGTAGAAGAGGAGACATCAGGATAATCCTTTTTAATCCAATTTTCTTGATCAGCTGAAATTTTATAGGGATGGTTTATAGGAGTGTCATAGAGGCTTTGATTGTCCTCATAAGTTTTTTGTATATTCGTAGTCTCAGGTTGTTGTGAATTTATTTGTGAAAAACGATTGGTTTGTTCAACATCTTCTGGCGTCTCTCTCTTATTTTCGTGCCTTTCAGATTTATCAAAAAAGAAATTTTCTGATTCTGATTGTGACATAAGATTACTTTTTTCAAGAAAAGGATCAGCACTGGTTGCTGTTTTTTTCTGTTGATGTGATTGATTTTTTGGGATTGGTAATGGAGAAAGCGCATCTAAAATTTGTTCTTCATCATGACTGCTAGGTGAAGAATATTTCTCTTCAGATAAATTATTTTGTTTTGAATGGTTGAAAGAAGCAGCTTGTGCAATATTTGAGGCTGTTGCGTTGCTGGTTGCATACAAGTCCCATTGTTTTTTTTGATCATCAAACGGTAAGTCATGTGCTAAATTATTTTCAAGTTCCTCTTCTAGAAAGGACAAATCAAAATCATCATCATGGGATGATATTTCGGGGTGAGATGTTGATCGATCTGTTTTTAAAGAAGATTGCTCATTTTGGTTTCCGCTTTGTTTGTGCGGATTAAAAATGCGCGTAAGCCTTTCTAAAGGATCATGGTGTTCATGATCGTGTTTTGTTTCGTGTAGATTTTTGCGATCGTTATCGCTCATAGCTTTTCTCACATGATGGTTTGCACTTACGTGCAATCAATGGTTGATTTTGATTTGTTATATTAAAATTATAAATTTTCCCCCTCTCATGCAAGGATACATGAAAAAGTTTATCAATAGAGTACCTATTGTATGTATTTATAGAACTTTTTCAACGCATTTCTATGGGTGATTCGACTCCTATGATGGTAAGCCCTGATGATAAAATATTGATAACAGCTTGTATCAATCCTAATCTTGCAAAGGATAACTCTTTATCATCAGGTTGAATAAAGCGTAAATTGAGATTTTCACTCCCTTTATTCCAATGGGTGTGAAAGCTGGAGGCAAGGTCATAAAGATAAAACGCTAATCGATGCGGTTCTTTATGAATTACGGCCTGTTCAATGATACGTGGATATTCAGAAAGTTTGCGTATTAACAATATTTCATGGTCATCTGTTAATCGATGAAGATGGGCAATCAATGTATCATTTGAAAAGCTTTTAATATGAAGCGCTTCTTGTGCTTGACGAAAGACTGAGTGACAACGTGCACTTGCATACTGTACGTAAAAGATGGGGTTATCTTTTGATTGTTCTGTTACTTTTGCAAAATCAAAATCAAGAGGTGCTTCACACTTACGGTATAGCATCATAAAACGCACAGGATCACGCCCAACCTCTTCGACAACATCCCGTAGAGTGACAAAAGATCCTGCTCTTTTTGACATGCGTACAGGATGACCGTTGCGAAAAAGTTTTACCAATTGACACAAGAAGACACTTAATTTAGCTTTACCCCCAGAAATTGCTTTTGCCATTGCCTCTAGCCGCTTTACATAGCCAGCATGGTCTGCGCCTAGAATATAAATCATTTCATCAAAATGACGATTAAATTTATCCCGAAAATAAGCAACATCAGCAGCAAAATAAGTGTAAGAACCGTCAGATTTGACTAAAACACGGTCTTGGTCATCACCGACATTTGTTGAACGGAACAAAGTTTGTTCGCTTGGTTCCCAGTCTTCTGTATTTTGTCCTTTGGGAGGGGGGAGTTTTCCTTTGTAGATATAACCATTTAAAGTGAGGTCGTTGATGGTGTTACGAATGGCGCGTGCATTATCTGCATAAAGCATTCGCTCAGAGAAAAAGATATCATGATAAATATTAAGAGCAGCCAAATCTTCGCGAATCATGGACATCATTGCATGAATTGCACGTTCTTTCACAAGAGATAAGGCTTCATCTTTATCCATCGTGAGGAGTTGGTCACCAAACTCTTGAGCAAGCGATTGACCCAATGGTATCAAGTATTCTCCAGGATAGAGTCCTTCTGGAATTTCATTAATTTTTTGCCCAAGAGCTTCACGATAGCGCAATAGTACCGAATGGGCGAGGACTTCGATTTGTTGACCCGCATCATTGATATAATACTCTTTTGTAATGTTATAGCCCGTAAATTGTAGCAAATTGGAGAGAACATCCCCAACAACCGCTCCGCGGCAATGTCCTACATGCATTGGTCCAGTGGGATTTGCTGAGACATATTCAACATTGACGCATTTTCCTTGTCCCATTGGAATACGACCATAAGAAGTGCCTAATTCAAGCATAGATTTTATAGCATCTTGCCAAAATAATTTTGTAAGCTTTATGTTTATAAAACCAGGACCGGCAACATCTATATTTTCGATAGAGGAATCATTTTTAAGAAGTTCTATGATTTTATCTGCAAGTGCACGTGGATTGATTCCAATAGATTTTGCAAGCACCATAGCAGCATTGGTTGATAAATGACCATGGGAGGAATCACGCGGAGGATCAACAGTGATTTTTGATAAATCTAGAGCTTCTCCATTTTTTCCTTTTATATCAGATAATTCAATTGATCTCTTAATTTTTTTTTCGAAGTTTTTAAAGATATTCATATTTAGCTTCCATGATGATGCCAAAAGCCATTAAACGAAATTATCTGTATGGTCAAATAAACGCTGATATTCACGTAGAGCGTAGTGATCCGTCATGCCTGAAAGAAAGTCAGCAATCAAACGTGCTAACTCTTGATTTTTTAAGTGCACTGTTTTGCTCTGCCAACTTTCAGGCATTGTATTTGGATTTTCATAATAACAATTGAATAATTTTTGTACAATGCATTTTGCTGCATTGCGACGACTAAGAACTTGTTCATGGTAGTAAAGATTTTTAAATAAAAAGTTTTTTAGTTCTTTTTCATAAACGGTCATTGTCGGTGAAAAGGTGACAATAGTTTGTTTTGCTTGGTGAATATCGTTTATGCTTGTTGGTTTGATGCGTGCTAAATTTTTTTGTGACTGTTTGATAACATCTTCAACCATGGTTGTTATTTGTCTTCGTACAAGCGTGTAACCGCGACGCGTTTGGTCGAGGTGGGGATGCTCATCTGTTATATCTTTTAATATTGCTGCTGTTAGTGAAACATGTTCAAATTGATCGAGTGTTAAAAATTGCGAACGTAGACCATCATCAATATCATGCGCATTGTATGCGATATCATCTGCAATAGCAGCACATTGCGCTTCTAGCCCTGCAAAACAATCGAGTGCAAGGTCTTGCTTTGCATTGTATTGTAAAATATCGATAGGAACCTCCTTATTCTTTGCGTGAGGACCTAAAAGGGGACCATTATGCTTTACAAGTCCTTCGAGGGTTTCCCATGTAAGGTTAAGTCCATCAAAATTTGCATAGCGCTGTTCTAGTTTTGTTACAATGCGTAATGCTTGTGCATTATGATCAAAGCCGCCATAATGTACCATGGCTTCATTAAGAGCATCTTCTCCTGCATGGCCAAAGGGTGTGTGTCCAAAGTCGTGAACGAGGGCAATGGCTTCGGCAAGGTCTTCATCAAGACACAGGGCACGGGCTAATGTTCTTGCAATTTGAGAAACCTCTATGGAATGGGTTAGGCGAGTACGGTAATGATCGCTTTCATCAGCAATAAACACTTGCGTTTTATGTTTAAGACGTCGAAATGCATTAGAATGGATAATACGATCTCTATCTCGTTGAAAAGGTGAGCGTGTGGTGCTCATCGTTTCATGGTATAATCGACCACGGCTTGTTTGTGGATGAGCACTGTATACTGCTCGAGATTGGTAATTGAAGTCGATATTTCCTATATCCATTGCAAGCTGTCTATTATCATCTTAAAATTGAGAGTGGTTTATGACAAATAAACTGCTCTTTGAGTGTAGGATACTCTTTCTTGATGGTTTAATGCAAGGATATATAAAATGAATGTGAAAATTTCAGATGTTGCTGCCAAAAAAATTGCACAGATACTTTTGCGTGAACCCGATAAAATAGCATTACGTATTTCTGTTGAAGGTGGTGGGTGTTCTGGTTTTTCTTATAAATATGACTTGGTTTCTGAAATGTGTGAAGATGACCTCGTTCTCAAAAAAGACGGGGCAGTTGTGTTTATTGATTTACTATCACTTCCTTTTATGGAAGGAGCTGAGATTGATTTTGTTGATGATCTTATGGGGCAGTCTTTTCAAGTCCACAATCCCAATGCTGTTTCATCATGTGGTTGTGGTGTAAGTTTCTCAATTTAAAATGATGGCTGTGTGATATTGTTTCTTGAAAAAAAGATCATGTTGGTCAACAATGCAAAAATGGGTATTCTTATAAAAATAGTGCACCGATGTGTATGGTTGTGCGTGGCGCTTTCTTTATTGACTTGGAGCCACTGTGCTTTTTCTGAAGCAGGAGAAGGGCAAGATCAGCAGCAGAGACAATCAAGGAGTTTTATTGTAAAGACTCAAAAGCAGGAGAACGAAAACTTAGCATCTCAAACACAACTCATTTTGAATGCTCGATTAACAAATAGTCATCCGGATATTGAAAAAGGGCTTGTCTGGCGGGTTTATGCTCCTATTCTAGGGATTGATAATAAGTTACCATTAGTGGCAACCTATAAGGGGGGAAGTGCACGTTTTGATCTCGAACCAGGAAATTATCTTGTTCATGTCTCATTTGGTCATATGAGTGCTGTGCGCCATATTCGTTTAGAAAATGGGCAGAGTCTTGTAAAAAACTTTAATCTTGAGGCTGGTGGTGTCATTTTAAATGCAACACTGCTCAATGGCGTAATGAATGAAAAGGAACTCCGTTTTACCATTTATGAGGATGAAAAAGAAAATGATGATACGGGAGTAATTATATCAAATGTTAAACCCCAATCAGTTGTGCGTTTAAAAGCTGGCCGCTACCATGTTGCTTCCCATTATGGTTCTATTAATGCGACGGCTCGTTCGGATATTCAAGTGGATGCGGGTAAAATAACAGAAGTTACTCTTGAACATCAGGCCGCTCAGATTGTCTTAAAGCTGGTGCGACAAGAAAGAGGAGAAGCGCTTGCAGATACAAGTTGGTCTCTTGCCAATGATTCTGGTGATATCGTTTATGAAACAGTAGGTGCGTATGTTTCACTCGTGTTAGCGGAGGGAGAGTATATTGCAATTGCTAAAAATAAAGATAAAATCTATCAAAAAGTTTTTTCAGTCGTTTCTGGTCATGATGAAGATATAAGTGTGATAGCGAATGAAGAAAATATGCAGCGAGTTGATGAAGATGTGGATTGATTGTTGTTCATGGGGGGTAAACTATGATGAAAGACGGGGTATGAATTTTGATTGAAATTTCAACAGTTGGTGTGTTTTTTGCTGGGGCACTCTCTTTTTTGTCACCATGCGTTTTGCCGTTAGTTCCTCCTTATTTGTGCTATATGGCAGGGGTTGGTATTGATGATTTTCGTTCAGAAAAGCCTGATGAGAAAGTCTTTATCCGGTGGGCTTTATTATCTTCTGTTATTGCTTTTGTTCTTGGGTTTACGACTGTTTTTGTTGCTTTAGGTGCCAGTGCTAGTACAATTGGGAAATTCATCGGTTATTATCGTGATTGGTTTGCCCTTGCTGCTGGAATTGTCATTATTATTTTTGGTTTAAATTTTTTGGGGATTTTCAAGATCGCTTTTTTATTTCGTGAGGCGCGTTTTCAGACCCAAAAAACACCTGCTGGTCCTTTAGGCGCGTATATTATCGGTTTAGCTTTTGCCTTTGGTTGGACACCGTGTATTGGCCCTATTTTAGGTCCTATTATAACGCTTGCTGGAACAAAAGAAACTGTGGGAGAGGGAGCTGTTCTCTTAGCGGTTTATGCATTAGGTCTTGCTATTCCTTTTATGTTAGCAGCTTTATTTTCGAGCAGTTTTATGCGATTTTTAGGAGCTTTTCGTATTCATTTAGGAAAAGTTGAAAAAATCATTGGTGTTTTTCTTATTCTTACAGGGATTTTGTTTTTAACAGGTTCTATGCAGGATCTTTCATTTTGGCTTTTAGAACATTATCCTTCGTTGAGTTATATTGAAGATATTCGTTGGCACAATATTATGATTTTTTTTGGATTTTCTCGTTAGTCTTATGTGTTTTTATGGTTAGAAGTTGTCTTTCTATTGTTCTTGCCGCAGGTGAGGGGACGCGCATGAAATCGTCTCTGCCTAAGGTACTTCATAAAATTGCTGGATTGCCTCTTATATGCCATGTTCTAAAAAAAATAGAATTGGCAGGCTCTTCACAATTAGCGGTTGTTGTGGGATATGGTGCTAAGGAGGTTACGCACGTTGTTCAGTCATTTGTAAAAGATGTAATGATTTTTGAACAAAAAGAGCGTTTAGGAACTGCTCATGCTGTTTTGTCTGCTCGTTTAGCTTTGCAAAAGGAGGTGGATGATGTGCTCATTGTTTTTGGGGATACTCCTCTCATTCAGCAAGATTCATTGCACCAAATGCGTGCACAGCTTGCTGATGGAGCAGATGTTGTTTTTGCAGGTTTTCATACCAAACATCCAACAGGTTATGGGCGTCTTCTCGAGAAAAATGGTCAATTGATTGCAATTGTAGAAGAAAAAGACGCTAGCGATGAAGAAAAAAAGATTTCTTTTTGTAACGGTGGAATACTCGCTATGCGTGGAAAACATGCACTTTCTCTTTTAGAGAAAGTTGGTAATAATAATGTGAAAAAAGAATATTACTTAACAGATATTGCTTCTCTTGCAACACGCGAAGGATTAGATGTGCGTGTTGTTGAAGTTCCTTTTGAAGATATTGTAGGAATTAACAACGGTCTTGAGCTTTCTGAGGCTGATTCTTTGTGGCAAAAACGTAAAGCGCGCGATTTAATGTTATCGGGTGTTACACTCTTGAAGCCAGAAACACTCTATTTTTCTTATGATACAGAAATTGCACCAGGGGTGGTGATAGAACCAAATGTTTATTTTGGGTTAAACGTAAAAGTACAATCTGGTGCGGTTATTCATGCATTTAGTTATCTCGAAGGTGCTGTGGTTGGTAGAGATGCACAGATTGGTCCCTATGCACGTTTGCGTCCTGGAACAGAGTTGGCTAAGTCCGTAAAGATTGGAAATTTTTGTGAAGTCAAACAAGCTAAGGTAGGAGAATCTTCTAAAATCAATCATTTAAGTTATATTGGTGATGCCGAAATTGGTGCACATACCAATATTGGAGCCGGTACGATTACTTGCAATTATGATGGATTTAACAAATATAAAACCATGATTGGTGATCATGCTTTTGTTGGGTCTAATACGGCACTTGTTTCCCCATTGGTAATAGGGGATGGCTCTTATGTTGCTTCAGGAAGTGTTATTACTGAAAATATTCCTATGAACAGTATGGCTTTTGGGCGTGCACGACAGGTTATAAAAGAGGGCTATGCGACAAAATTTCGAGAGCGTTTGTTAGAAAACAAACAGAAAAAATGATTATTTTCAGCTTATTCTTTTGTTTCGTGTTAATCTAACGATGGATGGAAGATTTATTCTTAAAGATTGCCGTATTCCATGTTTGAATTATTTTTATTATTTATAGTTTTAAATAAAGGCTGTTGGATTGTTTTGTAAAATTTGAATCTTAAGATGTGGGTTGGAGCTTTTTAATGTGTGGAATTATTGGAGTTCTTGGAAAGAGGTGTGTTACGTCCTCTTTGGTTGAGGGGTTAAAACGTCTTGAATATAGAGGGTATGATTCATCTGGGGTGGCAACGGTCCATAATGGGCATCTTTATCGTGTACGTGCTGAGGGGAAGCTTGTTCATTTAGAAGAAAAATTAAAAAAAACACCTCTGGAGGGAAGTTTAGGGATTGGTCATACCCGTTGGGCTACGCATGGAATTGCTGTTGAACGCAATGCGCATCCCCATGTGACTGAAAAGCTTGCGATTGTTCATAATGGTATTATTGAAAATTTTGTAGAACTGCAAAAGGAACTCATAGAGGATGGTTGTATCTTTGAAACAGAGACGGATACGGAAGTTATTGCACATTTAATAACGCGTGCATTAAAAGATGGTCTTTCTCCGCAAGAAGCCATACGTACCAGTTGGAAAAGGCTGCAGGGGGCTTTTGCTATTGCTCTTATTTTCGAAGGTGAAGATAACCTTATGATTGCGGCTTGTTCTGGTCCACCTCTGGCAATTGGTTATGGAAAAGATGAATTTTTTGTGGGGTCAGATGCCATAGCTTTGGCACCATTCGTTGATTATATTAGCTATATGGAAGATGGAGATTGGGCTGTTCTCACACGGGAAGGTGTTACAATTTATGATGCTAACAACCAACCGGTAAAACGTCCTGTGACGACATTACTCGAAGGGGCTTTATTGATTTCTAAGGGTAATCATCGTCATTTTATGCACAAGGAAATGTTTGAACAACCTGAAGTGATTTCTCATAATTTGGCGCATTATCTTGACCTTGGAAATTATGCGGTTCGACCGCTTGAGAATTTGATTGATTGGAAAAATATTCATCGGCTTCTTTTTGCGAGTTGTGGAACGGCATATTATTCAACCTTAGTTGCGCGCTATTGGTTTGAGAAATTTGCCGCTTTAAGTGTTGATAATGATGTTGCTTCCGAGTTTCGTTATCGTGAACCTCCTATAACGTCTGATGTGTTATCGCTGTTTGTTTCTCAATCTGGTGAGACAGCTGATACATTGGCTTCTTTGCGTTATTGTCGTGAGCGGGGTGTAAAAACAGCAACAATTGTGAATGTAGAGCAATCAACAATGGCAAGGGAGGCTGATTTTATTCTCCCAACACTTGCCGGACCGGAAATAGGTGTTGCTTCAACAAAAGCTTTTACCTGTCAATTGGCAACGCTTGCTTCACTCGCTCTTAGTGCGGCTAAACAACGTGGCTATCTCTCGGCTCAAATAGAAAAGCAACTGGTTCAACAGTTGGCAGAAGTTCCACGTATTTTAAATGAGGTCTTAAAATTAGAGAGAAAAATTGAATGTATTTGTCGTGATTTGGTGAATGCAAAAAGTGTTCTTTATCTGGGACGTGGAACTTCTTATCCGATTGCTTTGGAGGGAGCTCTTAAACTGAAAGAGCTTTCTTATATTCATGCTGAAGGTTATGCGGCAGGTGAATTAAAGCATGGACCAATTGCTCTGGTGGATGAGACAATACCCGTTATTGTTGTTGCACCTTATGATCGGTGGTTTGAAAAAACTTTTTCTAATATGCAAGAAGTGGTAGCGCGTAATGGTCGTATTATTTTAATAACCGATAAAAAGGGAGCAGAAGTAGCTTGTCTTAAGACTTTATCAACGATCACTTTGCCAGATGTTCCAGAATTTATTTCTCCTATTATTTATGCACTCCCTGTTCAGTTAATCGCTTATCATACAGCTGTTTTATTAGGAACAGATGTTGATCAACCCCGTAATTTAGCAAAATCAGTCACGGTTGAATAAAAGTATATTTCTGAATCTTTTGGAGAATAATCAAGTGTAAGAAATTGATTTATAATGAAACTTATTTTTTCATTTTTCTCTGTTGAACGAGAATACTGAAGAAAGGTTTTTTATTCCTAAATCCTTTACGATAAAACAAAAAATATTTTCTTACCTATCAAAAAATAGATCAGTTATGTGAATATAATGGTAAAAAAAGACGCAATATTGCTTCTACTGTTTTAATGCAGTTGATTTGTTATTCGTTCATGAAGCATAAAGATGGTAAGAGACTGCGTAGATCATTTATGGGTAATTCTAAGAGAAAATCATATTTGAACAGAGAGGTATTTAAGTTTTTTATTAGAGGGTTTTTGTTATCCTGCTCGTAAGAGGCGTGCAGCATCGTTGTGTCCGAAAAGATAAAGGAGCAACCGTAAAGCTTGTCCTTGCTCAGAAGAAAGATGAGGATCGCGTTGTAAAAATAAACGAGCATCTTTTCTTGCCATTGACAAAAGATCGCTATGAACTGCAAGGTTTGCTATATGAAATTCAGGGACTCCGGATTGTTTTGTACCTAAAAGTTCTCCTTCGCCTCGTAGGCGCCAATCTTCTTCAGCAATTTCAAAACCATCTTCTGTATTGCGGATAATATTAAGGCGTGTTGCTGCTGTTTTAGTCAGTGGATCTTTATAGAGCAAAATGCAGGAAGATTTTTTATCGCCTCGTCCTACACGTCCACGTAATTGGTGCAATTGTGAAAGGCCAAAATGTTCCGCGTGTTCGATGATAATGATCGAAGCATCTGGAATATCTACTCCCACTTCAATGACGGTGGTTGCAACTAAAATACGTGTATTTCCACATTTAAAAGATGCCATAGCGGCTTCTTTTTCTGCTGTAGACATTTTTCCATGGATCATACCAACGTGTGCTCCAAAGCGCTCATGGAGAAATGCAAAGCGGTTTTCAATTGAAGTGAGATCAAGAGCTGTCGATTCCTCTACTAAAGGACAAATCCAATAGAGCTTTTCTCCTTTTTCTAATGCAATTGCGATTCTCGCTATAAGCTCATGAAGACGTTTCAAAGAAAGCGTTGCTGTTGTAATGGGTTGTCGTCCCATTGGTTTTTCGGTAATTTTAGAGACATCCATATCACCAAAAGCTGTTAAGACAAGTGTGCGCGGAATGGGCGTGGCGGTCATAACCAGCATATCAGCTTTATTGCCTTTTTCTGTAAGAGCGATACGTTGATGGACACCAAAACGGTGTTGTTCATCGATAATGGTTAAAGCGAGATTATTATAAGTAACGCTGTTTTGTATGAGAGCATGAGTTCCGATAACAATAGAAACTTGACCTGACAGAATATCATTCACGATATTTGTCCGCAATTTTCCTTTTTCTCGTCCTGTTAAAAGCGTTGTTTGTAATCCGACCTTTTCGGCAAGAGGAGCGATGGTGGCAAAATGTTGCCTAGCAAGCACTTCAGTTGGTGCCATTAAAGCTGATTGTCCTGAATTTTCAGCAATTTGTGCCATTGCCATCAATGCAACAACAGTTTTTCCTGCGCCTACATCACCTTGAAGTAGTCTTAGCATCGGTTCTGGTGAAGCAAGATCATTTGCGATATCTTCTACTGCTTTTTTTTGTCCGGTTGTGAGTTGAAAGGGGAGGATATTGAGTAATTTTTTAGTATAAATTCCTGTTGATGGTCGAGAAGTGCCAACAAGAGATTTAGTTTTCAAACGCACGAGTCCTAGTGCCAATTGACAAGCGAGCAATTCATCATAGGCAAGACGTTTGCGTGCTGTACTTTCTAAGGATAGATCATTGGGGTTAATGGGTGCATGGATACGGCGTAAAGCAACGGAAAAAGAAGGAAAATTTTGCTGCTTTTTTACATTTTCATCTATCCATTCTGGTAGAAGAGGAATAAAATCAAGAGCGTTTTGTATGGCGCGTCTTAGTGTCTTTACAGTTAGTCCGGCAGTAGAGGGATAGACAGGTTCGATCAGAGGTATCTGATTTGATTGTTCGCTTGGGGCAATATAGTCTGGATGCGCCATTGAAAGCTGTCCATTAAACCATTCAACTTTTCCTGATATAATGACTTTTTTTCCTTCGGGGAGTTGTTTTTTTAGCCAAAGAGGTTGAGCATGAAAAAAGACTAAATTTATTTTTCCTGTGTGATCATGGGCAATAACACGATAGGGAATTCGGTTGTGACCACGGGGTGGTGGTTGATGTTGATCGATGATAATTTCGAGCGTAACAGTATCTCCTTCTTTTGCAGAAGCAATGTTGGGACGCATTCTGCGGTCTATAACGGAATGGGGCATTAATTGAAGAAGGTCAATAAGGGTTGCTTCGCGTTGTGTGGGATTAACATCTAAGAGTTTGGTCAATAAACCATAGACTTTAGGTGTAATACCAGAAAGAGTTCGGATAGAATTAAAAAGTGGGGTAAGAAGACTTGGAGGCATGAGCAAATTTAACCTGCCCTTTTTGTTTTTTCTAGACCTTTAGAAGAGCTTTTTGGGGATAAAGTCATAAAGACAAGGTTGCTTTATTTACACATTGAACTTTAGGAAGAGAAATTAATATTTAAAGAAAAATACAATTAAATGGTCAAAAATTAAAGTACTTAGATGAGGTATATTGTTTTTCTTTTTATTTTAGGTGTTTATTTGCTGTGAATAGAAGCATTTTCTTGATAGAACTCTCTTATAAATATTAATAAAATTGGGATATTGCTCCTATGTAGGATGATGAATTTATAGCTTTAAAGTTTGATGATGAACAGAAGTTTTTTCTTTTATAAGGGGTGCTGTTTAGCATTTATTTTGTAGTGGGAAATTGTGAGAGTGGTAAAAAATAAAATGCAAATGCAAGAGAACAAAAATTCTCTTCCTCGCTTTATTCATTTGAGAGTGCATTCAGCTTATTCCTTGCTCGAAGGGGCTTTAAAAATCCCCCAAATTATTCAACAGACGATTTTAGATCATGCACCAGCGGTTGCTATTACCGATACCAATAATTTATTTGGTGCTTTGGAATTTTCACAGCATTGTCTTTCTCATGGGGTCCAACCTATTATTGGTTGTCAGCTTACTGTTGATTTTTGTGATGAAAATGATCATTCACGTTTGGCTAAATGGCGTAATCCTTCTGATTTTTGCTCTATTGTTCTTTTGGCTGCTAGCGAAACCGGTTATGCTCATTTGGTTCGTCTTGTGAGCCGTGCTTATCTTGATAAGTGTGATACTGATCCTCCTCATATTAAAGCTGATTGGTTGTCAGAACACAGTGAAGGCATAATCGCTTTAACGGGTGGAAAGGGAGGACCTATTAATCTTTCTTTGGCAGAAGAGAAAAAAGAACATGCTGTTGAGCGCTTAATTTATTTGAAAAAATCTTTTGCTGATCGTCTTTATGTGGAGTTACAACGGCATGGCTCTTATGACCGGAGAGTAGAAGCTGATCTTATTGAATTGGCTTATGCGCATGAAATTCCTCTTGTAGCAACGAATGAAGCTTTTTTTCTGCAAAGAGAAGGGTATGAAGCGCATGATGCGCTGATGGCTGTTTCAGAAGGACAAATTGTCTCTAATCCAGATCGCAAACGTGTGACACCAGATCATTATTTGAAGTCACAAGATGAAATGGTTACACTGTTTTCTGATCTTCCAGAAGCTTTGGAAAATAGTGTTGAAATTGCATTGCGTTGTCATATTGCCTCGCCTCTTCGAAAACCGATATTGCCTCGTTTTATAGAACAATCTGTTAATTCAGAAACTACTTTAGAAATAGAAGATAGTGAGTTATTAAATCAGGCTAAAGATGGTTTGAAGATTCGGCTTGAAACAATAGGGTTGGCTGAAGGGTATACGATTGCAGATTATGAACAGCGGCTTGATTATGAAATTTCAGTTATTACGCGTATGCAATTTTCTGGATATTTTCTTATCGTTTCAGATTTCATAAAATGGGCAAAGGTTCATGACATTCCCGTTGGACCAGGCCGGGGTTCTGGTGCTGGTTCACTTGTTGCTTATGCATTGACGATTACTGATGTGGATCCCTTGCGGTTTTCTCTTCTCTTTGAACGTTTTCTGAATCCAGATCGTGTTTCGATGCCAGATTTTGATATCGACTTTTGTCAAGAGCGGCGCGAAGAAGTTATTCAATATGTTCAAAAAAAATATGGACGTGATCAAGTTGCTCAAATTATTACTTTTGGTAAGTTACAGGCACGTGCAGTTTTGCGTGATGTGGGGCGTGTTTTAGAAGTTCCTTATCGTCAGGTGGATTATCTTACAAAATTAATTCCTGCCACCCCAGGAAGTCAGGTAGAATTAGCAGATGCTATTAAGGATGAACCTAAATTTGAAGAAGAAAAGAAAAAAGATCCCGTTGTTGGACGCGCATTAGATATAGCGCTTCAGTTGGAGGGACTTTATCGTCATGCTTCAACTCATGCTGCTGGGATTGTTATCGGAGATCGTCCACTTTGGGAGCTTGTCCCGATGTATCGTGATCCTCGTTCTGATATGCCTGTTACACAATTTAACATGAAATATGTTGAACAAGCGGGGCTGGTAAAATTTGATTTTCTTGGATTAAAAACGCTTACTGTTTTGAAAATGGCAGTCGATTTTGTTGCCAGAAAGGGGATTAAAATAGATTTATCAAATATTCCTCTGAATGATGAAGCAACCTACGCTATGATGGCACGTGGTGAAACGGTTGGCGTGTTTCAGGTGGAAAGTTCTGGTATGCGCAAGGCGTTGATTGGAATGAAGCCAGACCGTATTGAAGATATTATTGCGCTGGTTGCACTTTATCGTCCAGGTCCAATGGAGAATATTCCAACCTATAATGCACGCAAACATGGGGAAGAGGAAATTGCTTCTATTCATCCTAAAATAGATCATCTGATCAAAGAAACACAAGGTGTTATTGTTTATCAAGAACAGGTGATGCAGATTGCTCAGGTGCTTGCTGGCTATTCGCTTGGGGAAGCCGATTTATTACGTCGTGCTATGGGGAAAAAAATTCATGCTGAAATGCAAAAACAGCGTACGCGTTTTGTCAATGGAGCTGTTGCAGGTGGCGTGGATAAAGATCAAGCTGATATTATCTTTGATCTTTTAGCGAAATTTGCCGATTATGGTTTTAATAAATCGCACGCTGCTGCTTATGCAATTGTTTCTTACCAAACGGCTTATATGAAAGCAAACTATCCCGTTGAGTTTTTAGCTGCTTCAATGACATATGATATGACGAATACAGATAAGCTCAATGATTTTCGGCGTGAAGCATTAAGGTTGGGTATTGAAGTTATTGCACCTTCTATACAAACATCTCATCGTGTTTTTGAGGTTGGTGATAATTGTATTTATTATTCTCTTGCTGCCATTAAAGGTGTGGGAGAAACTGTTGTAGATCATATTGTTTCTTGTCGTGGGAGTAAGATTTTTAAGGATTTGGAAGATTTTTGTGCGCGTGTTGATCCTCGTATTGTTAATAAGCGTGCGATGGAAAGTTTAGTTTGTGCTGGTGCTTTTGATTGTTTTAACATTGCACGTGAGGTTTTATTAGCCAATCTTGGAACCCTTCATGCGCGTGCACTTCGTATTCTCGATGACAATTCTAGCGGGCAGGTTGATATATTTGGAATGGCAGGCGGATTAAAAGAACCATTGATTTTATCGCAAACAACCCCTTGGTTGCCGGCTGAGAAACTTTATCGAGAATTTCAAGCTATAGGTTTTTACTTTTCTGCGCATCCTTTGGAGGAGTATCAAGCTATTCTGAACAAAAAACGCATTCAGACTTGGGGTAATTTTGCCAATGCCGTTAAAGGGGGAGCAACGGCTGCACGGCTTGCTGGAACTGTTGTGGCAAAAAACGTGCGCAAAACAAAATCTGGTAAAAAAATGGGAATTATTCATTTTTCTGATACAAGTGGACAATATGAAGCAGTTCTCTTTTCTGAGGCACTCTCGGATTATGAAGAGATGCTAGAACCCGGAAAATCTTTTATTATTACGGTGAGCGCAGAAAATCGTTCTGAAGGAGTTAGTTTGCGAATTGAAACAATTCAGTCTTTGGAAAATGAATCATTACAACAGCATAAAATGATGCGTCTCTTTATAAAAACAGTTGATATGCTTCCACAAATTGAACAAAATTTAAATCTTGGGGGGAATGGAGAGGTTGGGCTTATTTTAATTCAAGAGGATGGATTGCGAGAAGTCGAAATTGCACTTCCTAAGCGATATAAGGTAAATTCACATGTCGCAAATGCTATGAAATTAATTCAGGGTGTTGTTGATGTAGAATTGAGTTAAAGAAAGATTAAAGATGGGAGCTGATTTTGAGTGGTGTTTTTGCTTTTAGGAGAGCTAAAAATGGAGCTTTTAAAATCGGATTGTAGGTTTCGAAAAATATTGCTTTTATTAGAGTAAATTATGATATTTTTTAGTGTCATAAAATTAAAAAAATCTCGTTCTTTCGTAATATTCAAAGTGCCGGAAGAATTTTATAAGTTTTTATCATTATTTTTTATAGAATTCATCGCATCATACATGTAAAGCCAATTGAGATCTGACATAATGCTCTCTGGTGTACGAATTTTCATCATGAGATTGCGTGCAATTGCTATGGGACCGGTTGCGTGATAGGCTAATCTATTGAAATCTCCGCGTTTTTTTACTGCTGCAATACGCGGGGTGCGTGTTGTTTCGTAAAGCGAAAGTGCTTTCGTTAATGAAAAATCTTTCAATGAAAGTGCTTTTGCTAATGTGGCGGCATCTTCGATTGCCATAGCGGCACCTTGTGCTGCAAAAGGTAAGGCAGCATGTGCGCAATCGCCAACAAATACTTGTCTCTCTAAACCGATAAAACGATTTTGTTTCATTTGAAAAAGTGGCCAATAACTCCATTCATCAATATGATCGAAGATTTGTAAGATTTTTGAATTCCAATCTTTAAAAAGAGATTTGAGTTTTTCTTTATCTCCTTTATGGGCCCATCCTTCTTTTGAACTTTCTCCATGCGTAATGGCGACAAAATTAAAAATTTTTTCTGACGATTGAATGGGGTAGACAACAAGATGATTTTTTGGTCCCATCCAAGCCCTAATTGTCTTCATATTTTGCAATGAAGAACGAAAGTTTTGAGGAAGATTATCAGATGTTGTTGTTGCACGCCAAGCAATAAAGCCACTAAAATTTGCTTTTTCATGAAAAGGAGATTGTTGCCGTAATGTTGACCAAATGCCATCACATCCGATCAAGAGGGGCGTTGAATAAAGCTGTTCTGTTGCCGTATCTGTTTTTATTGTCGTGATTTTAATGTTGGTTGCCGATTGGGTAGAAGATACAATCGTTTCGCCTGCTTTGTATTTGATCAAAGGATTTTCAATCACTGCATTATATAAAATTTTTTGTAAAGCCGCGCGGTGAATCGTCATATAAGGGGCTTTCCAATATTTTTCTGTTAGATTAATAAGATGAGCCCGTAGATGTATTTTTAAAGATAATCCATCTTTTAACTCAAGAAAATATGGGATTGTCGCGACTTCAGTGAGTTTGTTAAGAAGTTTCCAGCGAGCAAGAATAGATGTTGCATTTGGTGTCAGTTGAATACCAGCGCCTATCGTTTCAAGTTGCTTACACTTTTCGATAATGGTGCTTGCAATTCCTTTATGAGCGAGTGCTAAAGCAGTGCTTAAACCAGCAATTCCTCCTCCAACGATGATGGGTGATTGTTCCACAAATGATTTCATATTAAACAAGCAGAATTAAAAGAGGGGTTATTAAGAAAGCCAAAAAACGCAATTATAATAGCTTTTCTGGATGATATAAGCATCCTGTTGGGTTTGTTTGATCGTATGATAGCGAGGGAACATAACGATAAAGGGTTGAGCAGTAAGGGCAAATTTTCTCATCTGCTGCTCCCATATCGATAAAGATATGAGGATGATCGAATGGGTGTGTAGCGCCTACACACATAAATTCTTTCACACCAATTTCGATTGTTTTATATCCAAGGTCATTTTGGAAATGAGGAATATTGTGATCAGCCATGGCATACAAACTCCAGAATAAATTTTCTCATCAGCTATGATTGGGCTCTTCTATTTTATAGGCGTGAGTTTGTAATAAAGCGTATAATAATGCAAGATGCTTTTTAAGACAAATTTCTCTTCTTTTATGCTATATTAGAATAGTTGTCTTACTTTTAGTGCTTTGCGCATAGCAATAATTCCAAGTACTTTTAAATATTAAATGGAAAAATGATGAGGGAAGTTAGGTATTGATATATTATTATGATGATAACATATTATCAAATGTTATGTGAGATATTTCGTCAAGGATTTTAGAAAATATAAAAGAAAATTATTTAGGATATATGGAACAGAGGGTGGTAAATAAAATTTCTATATCGAATATAACAATGAAAAATCCGGTACGGTTTATTAATCGAGAGTTTTCATGGCTACAATTTAATAATCGTGTTTTGATGGAAGCGGCTAATTCGAAACATCCTTTATTAGAACGTCTACAATTTCTTTCTATTTCAGCTGCAAATCTTGATGAGTTTTTTATGGTTCGTGTTGCAGGACTAGCAGCTCAAATTCGTGCTCGCGTTACAGCGTGCAGTGCAGATGGGCACACTCCACAGGAACAACTTGATATTGTATTAGCTGAGATTTCAAAGCTGCAGGCTCACCAACTACGAGAATTGAATGTTTTACGTGATGAATTAAAAAAGAATGATATTGAAATTATTTGTTCTGATGATCTTTCAGAAATTGAAAAATCATGGCTTGAAAAATATTTTCTTGAGACAATTTTTCCTGTTTTAAAACCTTTACCTGTTGATTCTACTCATCCTTTTCCGTTTATTCCTAATTTAGGGCTTTCTATTGGGCTTCAATTGTCTGGAGAAACTGATCAGAATTCACACACAGTATTGTTGTCTATTTCAATGCTTTTAAGGCGTTTCGTTCTTCTTCCTCAAGAAGGTAATCATTTTCGTTTTATCGCATCTGAAGATGTTATTTGCCTTTTTATTAAACATGTATTTCCTAACTATGAGGTTAAAGGAATTGGTACATTTAGAATAATCCGAGATAGCGATATTGAAGTAGAAGAAGAAGCTGAGGATCTTGTTCATTTTTTTGAAACTGCTCTAAAAAGGCGGCGCCGTGGGCAGGTTATTCGAGTTGAGTTTGACGCAAAAATGCCAGAGAGTTTACGCCAATTTATAGCGAATAGTCTCGCTGTTCCTGATAATTGTATTAATGTCCTTGACGGATTTTTAGCGCTTAATACGGTATCAGAAATTGTTTCTATTCCCCGCGATGATCTTAAATTTATTCCTTATATTTCTCGTGTTCCAGAATGTATTCGTGAACATCATGGGGATTGTTTTGCGGCTATTCGTGAAAATGATATTGTGATTCATCACCCTTATGAGACATTTGATGTTGTTGTCCAATTTTTACGTCAAGCTGCTTGCGATCCTGATGTTGTAGAAATAAAACAAACACTTTATCGTACATCAAATGATAGTCCAATTGTTGGCGCTTTGATTGAAGCAGCTGAACAGGGAAAGTCTGTGACTGCTTTGGTAGAACTTAAAGCACGTTTTGATGAGGAAGCAAATATTCGTTGGGCCCGGGATCTTGAATGTGCTGGGGTTCAAGTTATTTTTGGTTTTATTGCATTAAAAACGCATGCTAAGATGTCATTAGTTGTGAGACGTGAGGGAAAACGTCTTCGCTCTTATGTTCATCTTGGAACAGGAAATTATCATCCCATTAATGCTAAAACTTATACCGATCTTTCTTTTTTTTCCACGGATGATGATATCGCTCATGATGTTGCGTTATTATTCAATTATATTGCGCAATATGAGCGTCCAAATGAAACAATGAAGATTGCTTTTTCACCCTTAACACTGCGTGGTCGTATCTTAGAGCATATTGAGGGAGAAATTGTTCATGCACAACAGGGAAGGTTTGCTGCTATTTGGATGAAAGTTAATGCATTGGTTGATCCTGAAATTATTGATGCTTTATATCGTGCCAGTCAAGCAGGGGTGCAAATTGATTTGGTTGTGCGGGGGATATGTTGTTTACGTCCTGGTATTCTAGGAATTTCGGATAATATTCGTGTAAAATCAATTGTCGGGCGTTTTCTTGAACATAGTCGCATTTTTTGTTTTGGGAATGGTCAAGATTTGCCTAATGAAAATGCACTCGTTTACTTAGGCTCTGCTGATATGATGCCTCGTAATTTGGACTATCGTATTGAAATATTGGTTCCGGTTTTTAATAAAATAGTGCGTCAAAAAATTCTTTTACAGATTATGTTAGCTAATATCATTGATAATCAACAAAGCTTTGATATACTTAAGGATGGAACATCAAAACGTATTACACCGCAGATAGGTGAAAGTCTATTTAATGCGCAGGAGTATTTTATGGCCAATACAAGTTTTGCGGGGGAAAATGAGTCTTTTGAGTCTTCTGTTTCGCGCTTGGTTGCGTTGCATCGGCAACAAGCCGAAATACATAAAGACTAAAATCCAATGACATATAGAGATGCTCAAGGTCGGTTAAAAGGGCGTAAGCCTGTTGCTGTTATTGACATTGGCTCAAATTCTGTTCGGTTGGTTATTTATGAGGGGCTTGTTCGATCACCAACAGTTTTATTTAATGAAAAGATTCTTTGTGGTCTCGGTCATGGTGTGGCGAAAACAGGATTTTTAGAAGAAAAATCGATGAAAATGGCGTTGCAAACACTGAAACGGTTTCGTACGCTTTGTCGACAGATTGGGGCAGATGAGGTCTATACTTTAGCAACAGCAGCAGCACGAGATGCACAGAATGGCGTAGCATTTATTCAGCATGCTGAAGATATTTTGCAAAATAAAATATATCTTCTTTCAGGAAGTGAAGAAGCTATGTATTCAGCATATGGAGTTGTGTCTACTTTTTATCAACCAAAAGGTATTTCTGGGGATCTTGGTGGTGGAAGTCTTGAGCTGATTGATATTGATCATTCTGATGTTGGTGAAGGGATAACGCTCCCATTGGGTGGTTTAAGGCTACAGTATATGTCAAATAATGATAGTGCTGTAGCTACAAAAATTGTACATGAGCAATTTTATAAATCGTCTGTTGTTCGTGCTCGTAAAGGTATAGCACGTTATTTTTATGCAGTAGGGGGGACATGGCGTAATTTGGCAAAACTCCATATGGCAATGAAACACTATCGGCTCCCTGTTATGCATGGCTATGAAGTTGATGCTGTTGAAATGGAGAACTTTTTACGTCTTGTAGCACGTGGCAATATTGATAATATGAGAGGGATTGCAGCGGTTTCTCAGAACCGTCGAAAACTTTTATCTTATGGGGCAATAGTTCTTATTGAACTCATTCAGTGTATGGAGTTTGAAAAGATAATCTTTTCTGGTGCTGGCGTTCGTGAAGGTTTTCTTTATTCACGATTGCCGCAGGCGATTCGACTTTCAGATCCTCTCATTGCAGCATGCACAGAAATGGCTATTTTACGGGCACGTTCACCAAAACAAGCAGAAGAACTCATTGATTTTACGACGAATGCTTTTGAAGTTTTTGGAATTTCAGAAACCGAAAATGAATGCCGTTATCGTCAAGCCGCTTGTCTTCTTGCGGATATTGGTTGGCGTATACATCCAGATTATCGAGGCAATGAAGCAGCAAATCAAATAGCTTTAGGATCTTATCCAGGAATTTCTCATGAAGGGCGCCTTTATGCGGCACTTGCTGTTTTTTTTCGCAATACGAGTTTATTGGTTGATAAAGAATCTCTTCCCATTTTTCAATTAGCAACTCAAAATATAATTGAAAAAGCACGTATTCTTGGCGAAACTATGCGTATTGCTCATCTTTTTAGTGCTTCTGTTGCAGGAATTTTACCTCATTTATTGTGGCATAAAAAAGCAGATCATATTATCCTGCAGATCCCAAAGAATTACGCTGGGTTATTAGGAGAACGTCCTCTTGGACGATTACAGAAGTTATCAAAAATAATAAAACAACCTCTCGCTTTTGAAATTTTTTGATTTTTTTCCTAATTTATTCGTGTTTTATGTCTTAATAATAGGGCCATTGACGAGGGATAAACTAGGTAGCCTATCATCATGAGCTGGACAATAGGACTTGTTCCATAACGCCCATGCTAGACACCACGCAAAGCATTTGTAATACCTGAGCATTCATAAAAGAAAACATAATTTTTTATTCTGTTACTTGCATCACAGGATGGATTTTTCACTTCATAAGCTTCATGTGAAAATGAAAAGTTTTGTCCATTTTTACGTGAAAAGGTTTTCTTTTTATGCTGCGTCGTTATAACGTTTTTGTTTAGCTTGCTCGATTATCTTGATAAGATTACGATTGTAACCAACGCGATAAAAAACAAGTTTTAAAGATTTTGGGAGAGATCCATTGGTTACATGACGCTGGAATGTTGAAATACTCATATGAAACAGTTTTGCACTTTCACGGTCTGTCAAAAGAATATCATTTCAGTCATTATAAAATCCTTTCACTATAAAAAATAGAAATAAATCACAACTATTTATTAACTATGATTTTCGAATCCTTTAAAAGGTGTTTAATTTATAAAAAACAGCGCTTTATCATATAATTTCTTATGTGAAACTTTATGAGTTTTATTGAGATGGAGTGAGAGGATCTTACGATATTCGGAGGTCTAATTCAATATAAATAACGCTAGATTATCGTTAGAAATCAATATATTGCTTTTGTTAGGTATTTTAGTTGTTATGCTGGCTCGTTTTTGATTGTTAGATTGCAATCTTGGTAGTTTTTAATACGATATGGTGACGTGAGGCATTATATCTTTGTTTGTTCCTATTTCTAGGCTGCTATTTTTGTAATGAATGCGCTTTTATTATCAGAACTTTTTTTTTCAAAACTTTTAAATAAGGAACTGTCTGTTTTTTTAGATTATTTTTAATGGGATTTCTATTTAATTGACCTGATAAAGATTTAGCTATCATTTTAATAAGAGTTTACTATTTAATTTTTTAACTTTGTCAGAAGTAGGCTTTATTTATCCTGTTTGCGTTGGCCTATAGGGCATACCAATTGATGTAGATAATGAGTAGCGTAATGGATTTTTCAAAATGAAAATGTAAATTAAAGCTGTTTTGTGCTTATTTTTCCATCGTTAAAGTAAAACCCTATCTGGCCCTTTAGCAGTTGTTCGGCTTTTTTACCAAATATTTCATAGCGCCAGCCATTCATAGCGGGAATATTTTTCTTTATTCCTCCATTGGCAATTTTTTCTAAATCATTAGATGTTGCAATAATTTTAGGGGCAATGCTGTTTTCATTTGCAACAATTTTTAATAACACTTTGAGCAGATCGATAACAGCGGCTGTCGTATCATTGAGTGGATTATGTTTAGGAATGGGGGGTAAAGTAGAAAGATCCACCTCTAATCCTTCGTGGACAGCTTTGATTAATGATTGAGCAATTGAGAGTTTATCCCAGTTCTTATTAAGACTGCGCAACCGTTTTAATGCAGATTCATCTTTTGGTTGTTGGGTTGCTATTTCTATAAGACATTCATCTTTTATGATATGACGACGTGGCATATTGTATTTTCGTGCTTCACGTTCCCGCCAAGCTGCTATCTTTTGTAATACAGCAAGTTCACGTGGCTTTTTAATTTTTCCTTTCACTTTTTTCCATGCTTCATCTTCTGGCATATCATAGGTTTTAGGATTTAAAAGGATTGTTATTTCATCATCCATCCAGTGAGCTCGTTGATTTTTCTCTAACCTTTTTTTCAATAACAAGTAAACATCTCTTAAGTAAGTTACATCGGAAAGTGCATAGAGCAGTTGTTTTTCAGACAAAGGGCGGTAACTCCAGTCTGTAAAGCGGGAGGATTTATCAAGATGATGCCCTGTACAGCGTTGTACAATTTGATCATAGGAGATAGAATCACCAAATCCACAAATGGATCCTGCTATTTGCGTATCAAAGAGAGGGGAAGGAATAACACCTCCAAGGTGATAAATTGTTTCAATATCTTGGCGCGCAGCATGAAAAACTTTTACAACTTTTTTATCGACCATAAGGTCAAAAAATGGTTGTAAATCAATATCTGGTGCTATGGGATCAATCAAAACTGTAACATCTGGTGAGGCGAGCTGTATTAAACACAGTTGAGGCCAAAAAGTTGTTTCGCGGATAAACTCAGTATCGACTGTTACAAAATCAGAGGTACGTAGAGCGTTAAGTGCAATTTCAAGATCTGTTGTTTGTGTAATAAGATTCATCATTTTATTATAATTCGATAAATTAAATTTGTCCTTTGTTGACTTTATTTTTGAGTTTTTATTCTCATATCTTGACAAATGGTTATTAAAAAGCGTTTGTAGCGCATGTGAATATTATAATCAAAGGCAAAAAACATGCATCGTTATCGCAGTCATCATTGTGCGGCTCTCCGTAGATGTGATGTAGGAACACAAGTTCGTCTTTCGGGGTGGGTTCATCGTGTTCGTGATCATGGAGGGATTCTTTTTGTGGATTTACGTGATCATTTTGGAATCACACAAATTGTTGCTGACCCTGCTTCACCAGCTTTTAAAGTTATTGAAAAAGTGCGTTCTGAATGGGTTATTCGTGTGGATGGGGAGGTATGTGCTCGTTCTGATGAGGTTATTAATGCAACGCTTCCAACAGGTGAGATTGAAATTTTTGCACAAGAGGTAGAAATTCTTTCAAAATCTGATGAGCTTCCTTTACCGGTTTTTGGTGAGCCTGATTATCCAGAAGATATTCGATTAAAATATCGTTTTCTTGATTTGCGTCGGGAGACTATGCACAAAAATATCATGCGTCGGACTGAAATTATTGCGGCTATGAGACGAGCTATGCAAAATAATGGTTTTACGGAATTTACGACGCCACTTTTGACAGCTTCATCGCCGGAAGGCGCACGTGATTTTTTGGTTCCAAGTCGTGTTCATCAGGGAAAATTTTATGCGTTACCGCAAGCGCCACAGCAATATAAACAGTTGTTGATGATGTCAGGTTTTGATCGTTATTTTCAGATTGCTCCATGTTTTAGAGATGAAGATCCAAGGGCCGACCGTCTTCCTGGTGAATTTTATCAATTAGATGTTGAAATGAGTTTTGTTGAGCAAGAAGATGTTTTAGCAACTATGGAACCTATTATGCGTTCTATTTTTGAAGAATTTGCAGATGGAAAGACTGTGACACAAAGCTTTCCTCGCATTTCTTATGATGAAGCAATGCGAAAATATGGTTCTGATAAGCCTGATCTGCGTAATCCGATCATTATGGAAGATGTTTCTCAGCATTTTTATAATTCTGGTTTCAAAGTCTTTGCTCAAATTTTAGCGAATGATGAGAATGCACAAGTGTGGGCTATTCCAGCTAAAACGGGTGGAAGTCGTGCTTTTTGTGATCGTATGAATGTATGGGCACAAGGCGAGGGGCAACCAGGGCTCGGCTATATTTTCTGGCGTGAAGAAGAAGGAAAATTTGAAGGAGCAGGGCCTATCGCCAAAAATATTGGTGAACAGAGGACTGAAGCAATCCGTATACAGCTTGGTCTTGAAAGTGGGGATGCCTGTTTTTTTGTAGCTGGCGATCCAAAAAAGTTTTCATCTTTTGCCGGAGCAGCACGCACAAGGGTAGGGGAAGAATTAGATCTTCTTGATAGAGATAGTTTCTCTATGGCGTGGATTGTTGATTTTCCATTTTTTGAATGGAATGAAGATGAAAAAAAGATTGATTTTGGACATAATCCTTTTTCCATGCCTCAAGGGGGAGAAAATGCCCTTGCCTGCCAAGATCCTCTTACTATTAAAGCTTTTCAATATGATCTTGTTTGCAATGGTTATGAAATTGCATCAGGTGGAATTCGTAATCATTTACCAGAAATGATGCTTAAAGTTTTTGAACTTGTAGGACTTTCTAAGGAAGTTGTGAAAGATCGTTTCGGTGGTCTTTATCGTGCATTCCATTATGGGGCTCCGCCACATGGTGGCATGGCTGCGGGAATTGACCGCATTATTATGCTGTTACAAGGTGTTAAAAATTTGCGTGAAGTTGCTTTATTCCCTATGAACCAACAGGCGCTTGATCTTTTAATGAGCGCTCCGTCTGATGTTTCTCCTACACAATTACGTGATTTAGGAATCCGCATGGCTCCTACTCACAAAAATAGCTCATAAAGTTGATAATGGATTGGTTTCATCTTTTCTACGTAGAGTGAAGTTTTGATGCCTTTCAAGAGTCAACGGTGTGTGCGTGTACTGTTTGTGAAATTTAGATAGGCAAAACGCTATTGTGTTGATTCTTTACGAGGCATTTTTATTCCTTGTTTCTATAGTGGCTTTTCCCCTTGTGATAGGTGAGGAAATAATTATAATTGCTTGATCATGAATAAATTAGAAATAAAAGAATTCTATAATATTCGGGAGCCTCATTTTAGTTGAAAAAAATTAATTATCTTTATATGTCAATATATTATTTATTTTTTATTGAAGTTTTTACAACGTTGTAGCAGAGAATTGTGTCTCTTCGTTTTTATGAGAATAATGTGGTTTTCCATTCTATGGACTTACTCTGAAAAGTTTAAATTTCATAAGCTTTGAACATTTTTTTGGTTTTTCGTAGAAAAACTGAATGGGGTTGTTATACAATTTATCTTTATAATAAAAGATGATGTTTGAAAGGTGCTTTTGTCATTTCAGAAAAGATGAAATAACTCTTTGTGGGCAGTTAAATTATCGTCGAATTTGACAAAGCTTTCAATAAATTACTTAGGACAAGGGGGAAGGACATGTATAAATTTTTCAAATTGATATAATTTTCTGTTCATGTTCTAATTGCAGCGTTTGTTTTTATGTAATTGACTTTTAATAAAAAAGTCGACTCATAGAAGATTTCATTAAATAAATCCTATAAAATAATTTCTTATTATTGTGGGAATTGTTGTTTTAATACTATGTCTGATAAAATGAATTTACCTTTTGATAAAGAACATATTGAACCAATAGAATTACGTTCTGCTTTACAGGAACGTTATTTGGCTTATGCACTTTCTACGATTACACACCGTGCATTGCCTGATGTACGTGATGGATTGAAGCCGGTCCACCGGCGGATTGTTCATGCGATGCGTCTTCTCAAACTAAATCCTGGACAGTCTTATGCGAAATGTGCGCGGATTGTTGGTGATGTCATGGGAAAATTTCATCCTCATGGGGATGCGTCTATTTATGATGCCTTGGTGCGCTTGGCTCAAAGTTTTGCTGTTCGTTATCCGTTGGTTGATGGGCAAGGCAATTTTGGTAATATTGATGGTGATAATGCTGCTGCCATGCGTTATACGGAAGCACGTATGACTGAAGTGGCTGCATTGTTACTTGAAGGAATTAATGAGAATGCTATTGATTTTCGTTTAACCTATAATGAGGAAGATGAAGAGCCGGTTGTTTTACCAGGAGCTTTCCCTAATCTTTTAGCAAATGGTTCTTCTGGTATTGCTGTTGGTATGGCAACATCTATTCCACCCCATAATGTTGCTGAGCTTTGTGATGCAGCACTCCATTTGATTGCGCATCCCGATGTAAATGATGAGGAATTAAATCAATTCGTTCTTGGTCCTGATTTTCCGACGGGGGGAATTTTAGTTGAACCTAAAAAAAGTATTGAGGAATCCTATCGTGTTGGGCGTGGATTCTTTCGCTTGCGTTCACGTTGGCATCAGGAACCTGGTAGCCGTGGTTCTTATGTGATTGTTGTGACTGAAATTCCCTATCAGATTCAAAAGTCACGTCTTATTGAAAAAACTGCGGAATTGTTGCTTGCACGCCGATTGCCAATGCTTGAGGATATCCAAGATGAATCAGCAGAAGATATCAGAATCGTGCTTGTTCCTAAAAATCGGTCGGTTGATCCGGAGCTCCTTATGGAGTCTCTTTTTAAATTGACTGACTTTGAAGTAAGATTTCCCCTTAATCTGAATGTTTTGTCTTTGGGAAAAATACCCAATGTTCTTTCTTTGCGAGAAAGTTTGCAGCAATGGCTTGAACATCGTCAAGAAGTGCTTATTCGTCGCTCTTATTATCGGCTTGATCAAATTGATAGCCGATTGGAAATTCTTCATGGATATCTTATTGCCTATTTAAATCTCGATGAGGTCATTCAGATTATTCGTGAAGAGGATGAACCGAAAAAGAAGCTGATTAATCGGTTTGAATTAACAGAAAATCAAGCTGAAGCTATTCTTAATATGCGCTTGCGTTCTTTGCGTAAACTTGAGGAATTTGAAATTCGTAAAGAATTTGAAAGTTTGAAAGCTGAAAAAGAAAAACTACAGAATTTATTAGCTTCTCCTATAAAACAGTGGAAAATAATTTCAGAAGAAATCAAAAAAGTTCGAAACACTTTTGGTCCTGAAACACTTTTGGGGAAAAGACGTACGACGTTTGAAGAAGCACCAAGACATGATCTTGATGATATTCAACAAGCAATGATCGAAAAAGAACCGATTACTATTGTTATTTCTGAAAAGGGGTGGATGCGTGCTTTGAAGGGACACTTGAACGATTATAAAGCACTTTCTTTTAAAGAAGGAGACAGTTTAAAGTTAGCCTTTCCAGCATTTACGACCGACAAGATTGTGCTGATCAGTACGGGGGGGAAGTTTTTTGCTATTGGTGCAAATAATTTACCTGGAGGGCGGGGACATGGTGAACCTATTCGTCTCTTAGTTGATATGGATGATGAGCACGATGTTCTCACAGCTTTTGTGCATCACGCCGAGGAAAAATTTCTCTTGGTTTCATCTCACGGTAATGGTTTTATTGTTTCTTCTGCAGAAGTGATCGCCAATACACGAAAAGGAAAGCAAGTGATGAATGTGAAAGCTCCTGATAAGGTAAAGCTTTGTGTTCCGGTAAATGGTGATCATGTTGCTGTAGTCGGTGAAAACCGTAAAATGCTTATTTTTTCTATTGAACAAATACCAGAAATGAATCGCGGTAAAGGTGTTCGTTTACAGCGTTATAAAGAAGGTGGTGTTGTTGATGCCAAGACTTTTAATTTATCAGAAGGCTTAAGTTGGCAAGATACAGCTGAACGAATCTTTAACCGTCAAGCTGATGATCTCATTGAATGGATGGGAATGCGTGCGGGCGTCGGGCGTTTGGTTCCAAGAGGATTTCCAAAATCAGGAAAATTTATCAATTAAATGTATTTTATAAATGGGAAAATTCCCTATGGTTTTATGATTATGTAAGATATTAATTTATAAAGATAATTTATTATTTTTTATATTGAACGAAAGACCTAAAGCGTAAGTTTTTCTCTTATTTCGATCTTGTTCAGGTTAAATCAATCAAAACTGTTTGTTTTCCTATCATGAGATGAGAGACCAGCCCGTCTTCATAAAAACTATTGAAGAAAAGAATAAAAATATTTTTTAATAAACCGTTTCACAGACAAGAGTTGTTGCAACAATAGTATGTTTGTTTTTTTACATTATACCATTTATGGGTGCTGTCGTGAAATGATTTGATATTTCGAGAGCTGTACCTTTAAACAAACAATGTGAATGTTTAACACAAGAGTGTTCTATTTGGAGATGTTTTATTTTGTCTGATAGGTTTATTTTCTTATTGTTCAAGAGAGATGTTATTAATCTTTCGTAGTAATATTTATTCGTTAGGATTACTATGATATTGCCTAAAAAGATGACCACGTTCAGCCCATAAGACGAGAAGTATGGCAGTGAGACTCAGAAAGAAAAATCCTGCTGAGTTTGGGATGGTTGTTTCATCAAATTGTTGGGCAATAAAAAAGCTAAGTCCTGCACCGATAGATGTTTGAAGAAAGCCGGATACAGAAGAAGCTGTTCCAGCTATTTCTCCTACAGGTTCAAGAGCGAGTGTATTGAAATTAGCCATAATACCACCGCAGGTAAACATTAATATACAATATAACGTCATATAAAAAGGAAAAGGGATAACACCACCTGCTAAGATGGACCCAATAAACCAAATGCATGAAGTGGCACAAAAGAGCAAAAGCATAGTATGAGCAATACGCCGCATTCCAAGGCGTCCAACGAGTTGAGAGTTAAAGAATGATGATAGAGCTTGAAATGCAGCACCAACTGCAAAAGCAATAGGGAACCAAAGTCCTAGATTATAGATCCCTTCATATGTTTGTTGTGATGTATTAACGGCGGTAAAGATACAGCCTAAAATAATGGAAGTTGCAAGTGTATAGCAAAGTGTTGTACGATTGGTTATTACAATCCATAAGTTGTGTTTAACTGAAGAAAAGGAAAGAGAGCGTTGCGCATAAAGAGTTTCAGGCAAGCGCAGTTGAATCCAAATCATCAGTCCTAAACCAATCATTGCCATGAAAATAAAAATATATTGCCAATGTCCAAGAAGTAAAATGATCTGTCCTGTTGCGGGACCAACCATTGGTGCAACAAGAAAAACCATCATAACAATAGACATAACTTCTGCCATTTTTCGACCACTGTAAAGATCACGTACGACGGAAACTGTAAGAACTCGCATAGCAGCCCCTCCAATTCCTTGCAAGATACGTAAAATAAGTAAGAGAGAAAAATCAGTTACAAAGGCACAGCCAATCGCCGTAAATGAATAAAAAGCAAGCCCGAGAAGAATAAGTTTACGTCGTCCATACCTATCGCTTATTGGACCGAAAAATATTTGAGCAATACCATAGCTAATAAGATAACTCGAAATGATATAATGTTGATCATTTTCATTGAGAACATTTAAGCCGTCTAAAATATCGGGCATAGCTGGCAGCATAATATCAACAGCTATAGCGTTAATAGCCATGAGCGAAGCAATAAGAATAACAAATTCTTTATAGCCAATTTTGTTTCTAATCGCATCTCTATGCGTTTGTTCATCGACTGAATATGACATATGGCATCCTTGAAATAAAAATTTCGTCTGAAAACAGCTCTTTTTAAGAGTCTGAATAAAATGAAAGATACCTATGATTGATTACATGGAATATTTTTTTCTTTCAAAAGTTCCTGTAACTCATTGTTTTGAAACATCTCTTTAACAATATCACAGCCTCCGATAAATTCACCTTTGATATAAAGCTGTGGAATTGTTGGCCAATTTGAGTAATCTTTAATCCCTTGACGCAATTCGTTAGAAGTTAAGATATTAATCCCTTTATAATTCAATCCTAAATAATCAAGAATTTGAACAACTTGTCCTGAAAACCCGCATTGCGGAGCGTCAGGTGTTCCTTTCATGAATAAAATGACGTCGTTTGTTTTAATTTCGTTGTCAATAAAATCATGAACAGTGGTCATTTTTATCCCTCGATATTTCAGATTTTTATCAGTGTGTAATTTATATTCATACTGCTTTTAATCGTATTAAATGTGTGAATGCAAGAAGAAATTTTAGATTATTTTGGGACATTTGTTTGCAACATTAAGGCGTGAAGGTCATTTCCCATATTGCCTTTAAGGGCATCATAGACCATTTTATGTTGTTGAACACGGGTTTTACCACGAAAACTTTCAGAAATAACTTCTGCAGCATAATGTTCCCCATCTCCAGCAAGATCACGAATTCTTACAGTAGCATCAGGAATGCCTTCACGAATAAGCGTTTCAATTGCATGGGCACTCATTGCCATCATTATTCTCCTATGTTGTTCATTTTTTATAAAGGCTGTTTAAGAGAAAAAACAATTTTTATTCTTCACCCATAAATTGTGGAAACCAGTTTTCATAGGCTTTTGTGAGTTTGTCTACTGAAAGTGTTAATATCCCATCTATATTAAGAGAAGTACCCTCGACTTGACCTAGCTCTGTTAAAGAAACTGTATTGATTTGTGCACGCTCTTTAAGACTATTAAGAGAGTGAGGTTTGACGGCTAAAAGATAACGTCCTTGGTCTTCTCCAAAAAGTTCTGCATGATGGGGTGATTTATTGCTTAATTTTACTTTGATTCCTTTACCTGCTTTAATGACCATTTCAGCAAGTGCTATCGCTAATCCTCCGTCAGAAAGGTCATGGGCGGCGTGAATAAAACCACGATGTATGACATCTCGAACAAATTGACCATGCTTTTTTTCAAGTTGTAAATCTACAGGGGGGGGGGGGCCTGCATCAATATTTAAAATGTTACGTGCATAGATTGATTGTCCTAAATGGGAGCCGCAATTTCCTACTAAAACAAGAATATCTCCATTTTGCATACCACTTATTGTTACCATTTTAGACCAATCATTAAGAAGGCCTACCCCAGCAATTGTGGGGGTTGGAAGAATGGCTTCTCCATTTGTTTCGTTGTAAAGAGAAACATTGCCTGAAACGATAGGAAAATCAAGGATTCTACAAGCTTCTCCTATACCTTTAATAGCAAAAACCAGCTGTCCCATAATTTCAGGTTTTTCAGGGTTACCAAAATTGAGATTATCTGTAGCAGCCAGTGGTGTTGCACCTGTCGTACTAATGTTTCGCCAGCATTCTGCGACAGCTTGTTTCCCCCCTTCATAAGGGTCTGCTTCACAATAGCGAGGTGTTACATCAGAAGAAAAAGCAAGAGCACGTTTGCTGTTGTTTCCTACACGGATAACGCCTGCATCACCTCCTGGACAAACAAGGCTATTTCCTTGGATAAGGGTATCATATTGTTCATAAACCCATCGCCGAGAACTTTGATCAGCAGAATTCAATAAGCTCAGAAGCGCATCACCAAGATTTTCAACTTTTTTGACGTCTTCTGCTTTCAAGGGTGTTTTTTTTGCCGGCTCACTCCAAGGACGATCATAAACAGGCGCTTCATCACCAAGCTCTTTGATGGGAAGATTGACAACTTCTTCCCCTTGATGAAATACACGAAAACGTAAATCATCGGTTGTTTTTCCAATGATAGAAAAATGTAGTCCCCACTTATGAAAAATTGCTTCTGCTTGCTTTTCTAGTTCTGGTTTAAGGACCATGAGCATACGCTCTTGACTTTCAGAAAGCATCATTTCATAGGCTGTCATGTTTTCTTCTCGAACAGGAACTGTATCAAGATTAAGCTGTATCCCCAGATTTCCTTTTGCTCCCATTTCAACGGCAGAAGAGGTGAGTCCTGCTGCCCCCATATCTTGAATAGCAACCACGGCTCCAAGTTCCATGAGCTCTAAACATGCTTCAAGGAGACATTTTTCTGTAAAAGGATCACCGACTTGAACAGTTGGGCGTTTTTCACTGATTGAAGAATCAAATTCAGCAGAAGCCATTGTTGCTCCACCGACACCATCACGTCCTGTTTTTTCACCCAGATAAACAACAGGGAGTCCAATACCTTGTGCTTTAGAATAAAAAAGGGCGTCTGTCTTTGCAATACCGGCGACAAAAGCGTTAACAAGGATATTGCCATTATAACGCTCATCAAAATTTACTTCTCCACCAACCGTTGGAACACCAAAAGAATTGCTGTAACCACCTATTCCAGAAACAACACCAGAAACAAGATGGCGTGTTCGTGGGTGGTCAGGAGCACCAAATCGCAATGCATTCATAGCAGCAACAGGACGGGCTCCCATTGTAAAGACATCACGTAAAATACCACCAACACCTGTCGCTGCACCTTGATAAGGTTCAATATAAGAAGGGTGGTTATGGCTTTCCATTTTGAAAACAACACATTGTCCTTCGCCAATATCGACAACACCAGCATTTTCACCAGGTCCTTGGATGACACATTTTCCTTCTGTCGGAAGAGTTTTTAGCCATTTTTTAGATGATTTATAGGAACAATGTTCGTTCCACATTGCAGAAAAAATTCCTAGTTCAGTAAATGTTGGTTCTCTACCAATTAACGTTAGGATACGTTGATATTCATCTTCTTTTAGCCCGTGTTGTGCAATGAGTTCTGATGTAATAGTGATGTTATTGCAAGGCTTCATGAGTATTTATCCGTCAAATTAATCGAAATTTAGTATTTTTATTTTTTAAACCTAGCAGCTTATATTATAAACAATAATGTTGTTTAATAATAAAAATATTTATAGACAGTAAGCTGAAGATTTTGTCCGTTTGTTTGGTGGGATTTAAGACTAAAAATGGTCTTAAATAATTATGTGTTTAGAAAATAATATCCATTGTTGTTTGTGAAGAGCTTTGTTTATAGCTTTATGAAGCAAGAAATGGTATAAATCCTTATTTTTTTAAATTATGGAGCGCGAGTATTTTTGCAGCATTATCCATTTACTAACTCTAAAGCACTTTGAAAAAGTAAACGACCGTCAGTACCTCCGTGGGCGGGTTCAATAAAGTTTTCAGGATGGGGCATCATACCAAGAATATTACCAGCTTTATTAACAATACCAGCAATATCTTTCATTGAGCCGTTCGGGTTTGTATTTTCTGCATAGCGAAAAACAATTTGTTCATTGTCTTCCATTTGTTTCAATGTTTCACTATCAACAAAATAATTTCCGTCATGATGGGCAACAGGACAACGAATAATTTGTCCTTTAGAATAATATCGAGAAAATTTTGTCTTGGCGTTGACGACTTCAAGCTTGATTTCACGACAAACAAATTTTAAAGAAGCGTTACGCATTAAAGTACCGGGTAATAATCCTGCTTCCAACAAAATTTGAAATCCATTACAGATACCTATAATTGTCGTACCTTCTTGTGCTTTTTCACGAATGGCTTTTAAGATGGGAGTTCGCGCTCCAATCGCACCACATCTTAAGTAGTCGCCATAAGAAAAACCACCAGGAATAATAATAACATCTACATCTGGAATTGTTGTTTCTGTTTGCCAAATTTTTAGTGGCTCAACTCCCGTTATATGATGTAATGCTGCAACCATATCTCGATCACGATTTAATCCAGGAAGTTGAATGATGGCAGTTTTCATGAGCGTTTCACTTACAGAAGTTCGATTGTATAATTTTCAATGACAGTATTTGCGAGTAACTCTTCACACATTTGTTCAAGTTTTTTCTTTGCAGTTTCAGAAGGTAAATCATCAAGAACAATATCAAAAACCTTTCCTTGACGAATAGATTGAATGCCTTCGAAAGCCAAACTTTTTAAAGCACCGACAATTGCTTCTCCTTGTGGATCAAGAACGCTTTCTCTTAAAGTAACTGTAATGCGTGCTTTCATTTTTTGCTTCCTGCTTTTTAAAAGAACCTCTCCTTTGAAGAGGGGTGTTTGTATAAGGTGATGTTTTTTACCTTGTTTTTACTTTACGAGAACGGGACCACTTGGTCGTGTTGGTTCGTTTTCATTCATAATACCAAGACGTTTAGCAACTTCTTGATAGGCATTAATAAGCCCTCCCATATCACGACGAAAACGGTCTTTATCCATTTTTTCTTGTGTGTGCATATCCCATAGTCGTGCAGAATCAGGAGAGATTTCATCAGCAAGAACAATGCGCATTGTTTCATCTTCCCACAGGCGACCAAATTCCATTTTAAAATCAATTAATTGGATGTTAACACCGGCAAAAAGCCCAGAAAGAAAATCATTAATACGAATTGAAAGTTGCATGATATCTTCTATCTCTTGTGGGACAGCCCACCCAAAAGCTGTGATATGTTCTTCCGTTACCATAGGATCATCGAGAGAATCATTTTTATAGTAGAATTCAATGATGGATTGCGGAAGCGGGGTTCCTTCTTCCAGTCCTAAACGCTTAGCAAGAGAGCCGGCAGCAACATTGCGAACAACAACTTCCAACGGAATGATTTCCACTGCTTTAATAAGCTGTTCGCGCATGTTTATACGTTTGATAAAATGTGTTGGGATGCCCAAACGTCCAAGATGGCTAAAAATATGTTCCGAAATTCGGTTGTTTAAAACGCCCTTTCCGTCGATAATTTCATGTTTTTTTGCATTAAAGGCAGTTGCATCATCTTTAAAAAATTGAATATAAGTTCCTGGTTCAGGTCCTTCATATAAAATTTTAGCCTTGCCTTCATAAATACGGTGGCGACGATTCATCATGATTCTCTATTTATCTTGAGAGGTTTTTAATAACATTAATAAATGATACTATCCTAATTGATAGAATTTCTCAATGATATTGCTATGATACTTTTATAATTTTTATCATTACACGTTTACCCAAAGGTGAAGATACATAAGCGATGAGAAAGAAGATCACCTCTTTTGGATCAAATTTTTGCAAGAAAGTGAGAGAGGACCATAAGCCCTTCAGGCCAAGGTCCGTGTCCGGATTCTGCGTTAATATGGCCAGAATACCCAGCATCAACAAAGAGTGATCCCCAATCATTGGCAATTTTTTCTGCTACTGAAAATTGACAAAACTCATCGTTGCGACTGGCTATGACAATAGAAGGAAAAGGAAGCTTTTGGCGATGATAGGGGCCAAATGTCATTAAATGTTTGGGACGTATTTTTTCATTGGCGACATCTGGAGGTGCAACAAAGAAAGCGCCACAAATTTTTTCTGTATTTTGTACAGTTGCATGAATAACACTGGGAACTCCTAATGAATGAGCAATAAGCATAACAGGCCTTTGAGCTTTTGCGATGGCGGTTTTAACTTTGTTAACCCACTCTTCACAAACAGGCTTTGACCAATGGAGTTGTTCAATGCGGCTGGCTGTCGACAATTTTTTTTCCCAGCGCGTTTGCCAATGATCTGGACCAGATCCTTTGTAGCCAGGAACAATAAGAATATCGAGTTGATTTGCTTTCATGAATTGTTTTCTTTGTTACAACAGATTTTTGATCATAGGTTGAATGGATTTTGGTTTTCTATGTCGCTTTATTGTTCTTCAAAAACACGTTTAAAAATCGTATTGATATGTTTGGTGTGGTAAGAAAGATCAAATTTTTCGCGAAGTTCTTCTTCACTTAAAGCTTTGGTAACATCTTTGTCGTTGAGGAGTTCTTCTAAAAAATCTTTTCCTTGTTCCCAAACTTTCATCGCATTTCGTTGTACAATCCTATAAGAATCTTCACGACTAATCCCTGCTTGTGTGAGTGCTAAAAGAACCCGTTGTGAGTGAACAAGACCGCGGAATTTATTGAGATTTTTTTGCATATTTTCTGGATAGACAATGAGATTTTCAATGACAGATGTGAGGCGAGAAAGAGCAAAATCAAGTGTAATAGTCGCATCTGGAGCAATATAACGCTCAACAGATGAATGGGAAATATCACGTTCATGCCAAAGAGCTACATTTTCCATGGCTGGGAGTGCAAATGCACGTACCATACGGGCTAATCCAGTTAAATTTTCTGTTAAAACTGGATTACGTTTGTGAGGCATTGCCGATGAACCTTTTTGCCCAGGTGAGAAATGTTCCTCTGCTTCAAGAACTTCTGTTCGTTGTAAGTGGCGTATTTCTATTGCTAGCCTTTCAATAGAGGAAGCAATAACACCAAGTGTTGCAAAAAACATAGCATGACGATCTCTTGGTATTACTTGGGTGGAAACCGGTTCAGTACGCATCTTCAAGGCTTTTGCTACATGTTCTTCAACGCGTGGATCGATATTAGCAAAAGTTCCTACAGCTCCTGAAATCGCGCAAGTAGAAACTTCTTCTCGTGCAGCAAGAAGACGTTTGCGACAACGGGAAAATTCAGCGTATGCAAGAGCAAACTTGATTCCAAATGTTGTCGGTTCAGCATGAATGCCATGACTCCGCCCAATGGTGATTGTCTCTTTATGCTCAAAAGCACGTCTTTTTAATGCTTCAAGAAGTTGATCTATATCCTCTAGCAAAATATCACTCGCACGCATCAATTGAATGTTCAGCGTTGTATCGAGAACATCAGATGATGTCATGCCTTGGTGGATAAAACGTGCCTCTGGTCCAATGAATTCAGCTAGGTGGGTTAGAAATGCGATAACATCATGTTTGGTAATTGCTTCAATTTCATCAATGCGATTGACATCAAATTTAGCTGCTGCCCCTTTTTCCCAAATGACTTTGGTGGCTTCTTTCGGAATAATCCCTAAGTGAGCAAGGGCATCACAGGCATGGGCTTCAATTTCAAACCAAATACGATATTTTGTTTCGGGAGACCAAATTGTTACCATTGCAGGGCGGGAATAACGTGCGATCATCATTTTTTTCCTTGTTGTGAGAGGATTGCGGCTTGGCGCAATGCACTAATACGTGTTTTGTAAAGCTCTTTATTGCCATCTTTATAAATTGCAGAGCCTGCGACAAATACATTTGCACCAGCTTTTGCAGCTATCCCAATTGTATCAACGGTGATACCACCATCAACTTCAAGATCAATAGGGCGGTTTGCAATCATGTTTTTAACGCGCTTAATTTTATTTTTTATTTCTGGAATAAAACTTTGTCCACCAAAACCGGGATTGACCGTCATGATGAGAATGAGATCTAATTGATCAAGCAAATATTCCAGTACATGTTCAGGGGTGCTTGGATTGAGTGCGATTCCTGCTTTTTTCCCCATTTTTTTGATTGTTTGTAATGAACGATGAAGATGTGGACCTGCTTCAGCATGAATAGTTATAATATCTGAACCTGCTTTTGCAAAAGCTTCTAAATAAGGGTCTACTGGTACGATCATCAGGTGGACATCAAATATTGCTTTTGTTAATGGGCGCAGAGCTTTGACGATTTCAGGACCAAAGGTGATGTTAGGAACAAAGTGCCCATCCATAATATCAAGATGAAGCCAATCTGCACCAGCATCAACAACATCTAACATTTCTTGTCCAAGTTTAGAAAAATCAGAAGCCAAGAGAGAAGGCGAAATGAGATGAGAATGGGGCATTAAAATCTCCTTAGATTGGCAGTTTTTATCATATCGCTGTGTATACACAAATATTTTTTGTGTTATGACGGAAAAGAAAAAATATGTATTATAGGTCTTTTTATGGAAAGATTGCTTGAAATTTTAAAGCTTTATAAGTGAAAGATATGTCGAATCATAAAACATATTTGATGCCTGAACTTCAACATAAACATACTATTGCGGTTTCTTCCCAAGAATATCGAGATGCCATGAGTCTTTTTGCAGGAGCTGTGCATATTGTGACAACAAATGGTATTAAGGGAAGACGTGGGGTGACTGTTTCGGCGTGTTGTTCTTTATCTGATGATCCTCCAACCCTTCTTGTTTGTCTCATGCGTCATAATTTAAAGAATCAGGTGTTTATGGAGAATGGAAATTTTTGTGTTAATAGCTTGGCAGGAAAACATCGCTCATTAGCGGATGTTTTTTCGAGGCGTTGCAATTCTACACAAAATGAGCGTTTTGATGTTGCTCAATGGGGAGCTTTGCAAACGGGGGCGCCTAGTCTTTCAGATGCTCTAGCGTCGTTTGATTGTCGTTTGATTTGTTGGCACGAACACGCAACCCATTGTGTTTTGATTGGTGAGGTTGTTGCAATCAACTGTAATAAAGAAAAAGATGCTTTGATGTATTTGAAACGTGAATATCACACTTTGCCTTTATAAAGATTTTATTTTTTGCATTGATGAAATGATTTATTGTTGCTTCATTTAGATTTTAAACAATGTAGAGAGTAGGGGAGGGATGGCTCTGATTTCCTTCTTTTTAAAGTTTTTCAATAAGCGAGAAAAATGATTCTGGATGAGATTTGATCAAGAATTCAATCTACATAAAAAAGCGATCAAACCTAAACAGTGCATTTAGATATATTCGTCGATTGTTATGAAAAAACATTTTACTCTTGTGTTGATGGGTATTGCACAATATATAGACCGCACATAGCATATGTGGAGGTTTTTTATTGCATGAGCGAAGAGATTGATGGTCAATATCGCCCTAGTGAAGATGAGCCTTTTATGAATGAGCGGCAAAAGGCGTATTTTCGTGCTAAATTGGTTTCTTGGAAGAATGATATATTAAAAGAAGCTCGTGAGACTTTGGAAAATTTGCAGGAAGAGAATGTTGGTCAGCCCGATTTGACTGATCGGGCTTCTTGTGAAACTGATCGTACAATCGAATTACGTGCTCGTGATCGTCAGAGGAAACTTATTTCAAAAATAGATGCTGCTTTAGAGCGCATTGATAATGGGACATACGGTTTTTGTGAAGAAACCGGCGAACCCATTAGTATCAAGCGTCTTGAGGCTCGGCCGATAGCCGTTTTGTCATTGGAAGCGCAAGAACGTCACGAACGACGTGAAAGAGTTTATCGCGATGATTAAGGTTATTGAGATGATAAACAAATGAAATTCGTGGTGATGAAATTGTATATTTTTATTTTTGAGGGATAGGAATGAATAAAGATGGTTCTTGCCGCCCCTCAATTTCGGCGGTGATGGCTGAATCTTTTACTCCTTGATTCGTAAAAGGAGAGGGACTTTTATCCGATACATCGTTTCTTTCTGGAGGGGCGGAATTTAGATGTGTGTCTGTTTCTCTTTTTTGTATTTTTGATGTACCAGTAATATCGGATTCTACAACCACATCTGTTAATCCGCCAATAAGGAGCAAATGTTCTTTATTATCGCAACGGACTAAAACAAGGCGGCGTGCTCGATCTATAGAAATTACTTCACATAATGCTAATCGTGATAGACTTTTTTTTCTATTAATGCTGTATCTTCCTGTACTTAAGCGACGTAAAAACACGATAATTACGGTAATAGCTGCGATTGTTATTATAAAAAGCAAAAAGCTTATCGTTATGTTTGCAGCAGATACACCTATCTGCTCTGATAACCAGATATACATAGATTTTCTCCCATTTTGGATGGAAATATTATTTTTTATTGAGATAAATTTATAAACATACCCTCAAAAGATTCACTTATAATGTAAGAAATAAACTTTTGAATATTAAGCGAGCTTATCTTAGATAATATCATAGTATATACTTTATAACAACATAACAACGAATATAAAGGAAGTTTGTGACATAAGAAATAGCTATAAGCTAAGGCAAAGAGAGATGGATAAAGATTTTCAGAATAATGAAAGATCAGCGTCTTCGTTTCACCGGAGAGTTGTGATTTTTGGTATTGTTTTTGTATTAGGTTTTCTTTTCATTGTGGGTATTTTAGGTTTTTTTTATCCACAAAACTATTTGCAACAGGCGATATCAATATCTTTTTTGATTCTAGCAATGATCGGTGTTGCAACACTCGTTTTGTGTGGAATGGGAATTTTAAGATATCATGTGTGGTCGCATGAAGATTTTGATTTTAGCATCTTTAATAGGAGCGATGATGCAATTGTAATCTCTGATCTTTCTGGTTTTGTTTATTATTCTAATCAAAACTATCGAAAAATTCTGACCTATAAGCCTGAAGTGTCTTGTTATAGGGTTATTGCGGATCTTCCAGGAGCTGGTGCACTCTCGTACCGCTTAAAGGTTGCAGCCTGTAATAATCTTGCAGCGCAAGAGGAATTGAGAGTAGAACAACCAATTTTTACCGATTCTACACCAAAAAAATCTGTTTGGTATAATATTTCCGTTCAACCTATCACAAAACAGAAAAAAAAGCTTTTATTTTGGCGTATTACTGATATTTCGCACTTACAACAAACGCGAGAAGTTTTTTTCTCGAACCTTCAAGAGGCTATCAATCACTTGGATCAAGCTTCTATTGGTTTTGTATCCGTTAATAGACAAGGAACTATTCTTTATGCCAATGCGACTTTTGCCGAATGGTTTTCAATTGATTTAGCGAATTTCTCAATTGGTCAATATAATTTTGATTCGTTATTTGATAGCGTTGGCGCTAAGAGCTCATGGAGTGATATCTGTTTACAAACCAACAGATATCAAAGTTCAGGTTACTCTTTACCTTATAGGTTTTCGTTATGTTTAAATTCACACACGACTTGTGAGAAAATATTCCATTGTCTTATATCTGTTTCTTCTCTCTTAGAAGAGGAAGCCATTTATCGTGTTGTGATCATTCCACAACAAATACAAAAAGAAGAAAATGATCAATTAAAATTACCCAGTATATTAGGAGAATATTTTGATGCGAGTCCTTTTGCAATAGCCGTGGTGGATCATGCAGGGCAATTGGTTCATATGAATAAAGCTTTTTCATCACTCACGGGATGTATGGACAAAGCTGTCAATTTTTATGATGTTATTTCTCGTCGTGATTGTGTGCAGTTAGAGCGTTCTTTTCAGAGAATTGCGACAAATAAAAATTATTTTGTTTCTCTAGAAACTGTTTTAGAAAAAAATGAAGAATGCCATTTACGTCTCCATGTTATGTCTGTACCGCCCTATCACGGTGATGCATTGCAAGATTTGCTTATTATCTCTGTGATTGAAACAACCGAACAAAAAACGCTTGAAGATAAAATGATGCAAAGTCAGAAGATGCAAGCTGTAGGACAATTGGCTGGCGGCATTGCTCATGATTTTAATAATGTTTTAACAGCAATTTTAATGTCGTGTGATCTTCTTTTAAATACGCATCGTAGTTCTGATCCTGCTCATGCTGATCTGATCAATATTAAAAATAATGCTAATCGTGCAGCTGCTCTTGTCCAGCAATTATTAGCTTTTTCTAGAAAGCAAACACTTCGACCTGAAGAAGTTGATTTTACTGAATTTTTATCAGATATCCGCAATCTTATTTTACCACTTTTGGGGAATAATATTCAGTTAAAAATTATCCATGGAAGAGATTTGTGGAGCGTTGAAGTTGATCAAGCATCTTTTCAGCGTGTTATTATGAATTTGGTTATTAATGCGCGTGATGCCATGTTAGATGGAGGTATTGTTACGATTGCGACAAATAATATTACAAAGCAACAAAGTGCTGAATTTAATCATCTTGGATTAGCAATTGGCGAGTATGTGCAATTGACTATTTCAGATACAGGGGCTGGTATATCTGCTGCTATACAAGAAAAAATGTTTGAGCCATTTTTTACAACAAAAGAAGTTGGAAAAGGAACAGGACTTGGTTTATCAATGGTTTATGGAATTATCAAGCAGAGCGGTGGGTACATTTATTGTGAAAGTAAAGAAGGTGAAGGAGCAACATTTCATATTTTTCTTCCCCGTTATATCCCCAATATAAAAGGAGAAATTTCTCAAAAGATTGAAAAAGATGAAGAGAAAGATAAAAATATAGACTTAACAGGATCTGCGACTGTTTTATTGGTTGAAGATGAAGATGCGGTCAGAATGGGGGGGGTAAGAGCTCTTCAAATGAGAGGATATACGGTTTTAGAGGCAGCAAGTGGGGTGGAAGCACTCTCTATTCTTGAGGAACAAAAAGGAGAAGTTGATATTATTGTTTCCGATGTGGTGATGCCAGAAATGGATGGGCCCACTTTATTGAAGGAAGTCCGTAAAAACTATCCTGATATCAAATTTCTTTTCGTTTCTGGATATGCAAAAGATGCCTTTGCTAAAAATCTTCCACAAGATGCTGTTTTTGGTTTTTTATCTAAGCCTTTTACACTCAAACAGTTAGCTGTAACAGTTAAAGAAACACTTTCGTCATAAACAAAAATTTATGCAATAGAAAATTGCGTATTTTAAGATTTTTTAGGCGAAATACGAGAGTATTTTGATAAATAGAGCTTATGATAATGTCATAGAATTGAATAAAGAAGAAAAATTTTAAAAATGAACTAAAATTCAAAAAATTACATATTTTGTGCAAAAATTTATGAAGAGATGGACTCTATTATGTCAATATTTCATAGAGATTTTCAATTGTAGATACTGAGCAAAAACTATGTGTAAAGCATTGAAATATGCTGATTAATAGATTGTTGATACACTCAAAAAGATAAAAGCTGTTGTTGCGTATCGACCATTTTGCTCTTCCCTTCAATAAATGCTTTTAAGGCTTCGGGATAGAGTTTATGCTCTGCTTTAAGAACTCTTTGTGCTAAGCACTCAGCAGTATCATGGGGATAGACTGGAACGGCTGCTTGGGCAAGGATTTTTCCTGCATCCATGTCTTCTGTAACAAGGTGAACAGTGCAACCCGTGATTTTTACACCTGCTTGTAAAGCTTTTTCATGTGTGTTTAAGCCTTTAAATGAAGGCAAAAGAGAAGGATGAATATTTAGAATTCGTCCTTCATAAAGTTTTACAAAACGTGGTGAGATAAGGCGCATATACCCTGCAAAGCAGAGAAAATCCGGTTTATATTGATTTAAAATTGTAAAAATATTTTCTTCATGCTCTTCTTTTGTTTTGTAAATTTTACGATCAACAATATGAATAGGTAAGTTATGGTTTTGCGCTTTTTCAATACCGTTGGCACGCGGATTATCGCAAATAACCGCGACGATTTCAGCAGGATATGCCGTTTGTTGGCTAGCTTGAGCAAGGGCGACCATATTGGATCCATTACCAGAAATGAAAACGACGATTTGTTTTTTCATAAATGCAGTACCCCTTTATAAAGTATTCCTTTATTTTGATCTTGGCATTTTGTTAAAATGCCAAGGGGAGTTACAGTCTCTCCTTTTCTTTCAAGAGCTTGTGTAATTGTTTCAGCTGCATGCTGTGCTACGATAATGATCATGCCAATACCACAATTAAATGTTCTTAACATTTCTGTTTCTTCTATTTTACCTTGTTTGGCAATCCATGAAAATACTGCTGGAACATTGATGCTAGAAAGATTAATTTCAGCGCAGAGAGAGGATGGAAGGACACGTGGAATATTTTCAGGAAAACCTCCACCCGTAATATGAGCAAGAGCTTTAATCCCTTCATATTTTCGCATGATGGGAAGAAGCGATTTTACATAAATGCGTGTTGGTGTAAGAAGCGCTATACCAAGGCTGTTTTCAGGGGAAAAAGGGGCAGGGTCATTCCATTTGAGATAATTTTGCTGGATGATTCGTCGAACAAGCGAAAAGCCATTGGAATGAATTCCAGAGGAGCTTAGACCTAATATAACATCACCTTCTATCAAATCTTTTGAAGGGAGTAGCTTGCTACGTTCGCATGCTCCTACAGCAAAACCGGCTAGATCATAATCTCCCTCTGCATACATTCCTGGCATTTCTGCAGTTTCTCCTCCAATAAGAGCAGCACCGGCTTGTTTACATCCTTCTGCAATACCAGAAACAATCGCAGCCCCTTGTTCAGGGTCGAGCTTTCCAGTTGCAAAATAATCCAGAAAAAAGAGCGGTTCAGCTCCTTGTACAAGTAAATCATTGACACACATAGCAACGAGATCAATACCTACAGTATTATGGTGACCTACTTCGATAGCAATTTTTAATTTTGTTCCCACACCATCATTGGCTGCTACGAGGATAGGATCTGTAAAGCCAGCGGCTTTTAAATCAAAAAGGCCACCAAACCCACCAATTTCTGCATCTGCTCCGGCTCGTTTTGTAGCGCGTATAAAGGGTTTGATTTTTTCTACCATGGCATTACCCATATCGATGTTTACACCGGCTTTTGCGTAGGTAAGGCCGACTTTGGATTTATTCTTTATAAGATCTTGATTGCTCATTGGAGCCTTCCTTTAATGGAAAATCAGGTTTTGATATTATGCAATGCCATGATAGAGTTCTCTCTGCAAGAGATATTGATAAGAAAATAAGCAACTTTTCTTGTAGCTTATTTTGAAGTTGTTTATAATTTTTTGTGAAGATTTTTTTAGGATATTTTATGAGCAAGATATCAGATAATCACGGACAGTCTTCTTGGCAACTTATGAGAAAGAAAGTGAGTGAGAATACATCTCGTGATCGTTATAAGACTTATGTGCCAGCGTATACTCAATTACCGTTGCCGAATAATATGAAAAGACAAATCTTTTTTTGGCTTGGTACGCTGATTTTTTTCATTCTTTTTATGTTTGTTTTTGGATCGATTTTGCTTCCTTTTGTGGCAGGGATTGTGTTGGCTTATTTTCTCAATCCCATTGTTCAATTACTTGAAAAATTTGGTATTCGTCGTGTGTTTGGGACTGTCCTTATTACCTTATTTATTGTTATTACCTTTGTTGCTGCTTTAGTTATTTTGATTCCTGTTATTAGTTGGCAAATACAGCAATTTATGAGTGATGGTTTACCTGTTTATATTAATCGTATTCAAACCTTTTTTGTTGAGCATGATTTTGATTGGTTAAGGCGCTATTTTGGAAGTGATCCAAATGAATTACGGAATAATATTAAAGGATTTTTGGGCGAAGGTTCGGATTTTATTACGTCTCTTTTGAATTCACTTTTAAAGTCAGGAAAATCTATCGTTAATATCGTTAGCCTATTTGTTGTGGCACCTGTGGTGGCATTTTATATGTTATTAGATTGGCCACGTATGGTAACAGCAATCGATTCGTTAATACCGCGGGATCATCTGGAAACCGTTCGTAGTATTTTTCATGAAATGGATAGAGCTATTGCAGGCTTTGTTCGTGGACAAGGAACAGTTTGTCTCATATTGGGAGGCTATTATGCTATTGGTTTAACGATTGCAGGACTCAATTTTAGTCTTTTGATTGGTATGTTTATTGGTCTTATTAGCTTTGTTCCTTATATCGGCACAATGAGTGGTTTGGTCCTTTCTGTTGGTATTGCATGGGTCCAGTTTTATCCCAATAATTGGGGGGGAATCATTGTTGTGATGGCACTTTTTTTAATTGGTCAATTTATTGAAGGTTATATTCTTCAACCCAAGCTTGTAGGTTCATCAGTGGGATTACATCCCGTATGGTTGATGTTTTCACTTTTTGCTTTTTCTTCACTCTTTGGTTTTACTGGTATGCTTGTTGCTGTTCCTGCGGCAGCGGCTGTTGGCGTTTTAGTTCGTTTTGCTCTTCATACTTATCTGAGTTCTCAGATGTATTCGCGAAGCGGAAATTCGGAGCCGCTAAAATGAATGGGCGTGAAACGCAATTATCTTTAAATTTTCCTTATGATCCGATTTTTCAATTTGAGGATTTAGTGGTAACGGAAAGCAATCGTATGGCTTTTCAGCTTATTGATCACTGGCCCAATTGGAGCTTACCTATTGCAGTTTTGGTTGGTAAAGAAGGATCTGGAAAAACGCATTTTTCTAATATATGGCTCCAAAAAGCAGATGCTTTCAGGATTCAGCACAATGAACTTGATCAGGCTGTTACTATGGCTTCTTTAGGCAGATCATTTTTAATAGAGGATATTGATACAGGTGAAATCAATGAGACAGAACTTTTTCATTTAATTAACAGTATTAAGCAAGCAAATCTTGATGCACGACAGGCTACTTTATTGATGACGGCACAAACACTTCCTTCCGCTTGGAATTTAATGTTAAATGATCTAAAAAGTCGTCTTAATTCGGTGATGTTCGTTGAAATTAATCAGCCTGATGATGCATTGTTAACAGCTGTTGCATTTAAGCTTTTTTCCGATAGGCAACTTATTGTACATCCAGATACGGTTTATTATCTTGTAAGCCGTTGTGAACGTTCTTTATTTTCATTGAAGCGTGTTGTTGATTCTGTTGATCAGTTGGCATTACAAAGAAAAAGAAAAATAACACGTGCTGTTATTGCTGAAGTTTTAAATAGAAGAAATCCGTAAATACTCCTTATCATGGCTTAATTATTCTGTCCTTCTATTATCGTTTCAATATGTGGAAGACAAGTCATTTAAATTTTCTTCTTTTTGGATATCTATATAAGAGTAAAAAATAGTGTTTTTTACTCTTATCGTGTTTTTATTTTAAATAGCTTTGAGATTTTATTGTATGATGTTGAATTCTTACCATCTTCGCATTTGAAAATTTTTCTAAAAAGAGCGCTTTATTTTATTTATAATAAAACCTTTGTGCTTTGAAAAAATGTTTGTTGTTTATGGGTTTGGATTGTAGAAGATTCTAGAATTTTTAATAAAAGAGTCTTTGGGAAGATAGAAAAAGAGGGGAAAAAAGCTTAATACAGCTGAATTTTTTGGCTTATGTTCTCTTTGGGAAAGTTTTTCTATGATATTTAAGTCATTTTTTCTAAAATTGTATCTGTGGAATGTGTTTTGATACAATGAGAGCTTGCTTAAAACAGGATAAAAATTATGAAATCCTTATAGAGAAATTCGTTATTTTTTAATATAGATTGGATTTTCTTACGGAAGTTATTTTCTACTATTTGTCAATAAATTTGTTATTGAGTAGGGGGAAAAATTAAAAAATGTGCTTTTTTGTAAAGAAATGCAACAAAATTAAAAAAAAGTGTGTTTTTCTCTTGCACTTCTGTTGTGAAAATTTTAGGAAATGTGCATCAAGTAAATGTAAATGGCGGAGCGTAGCGCAGCCTGGTAGCGCACCTGATTTGGGATCAGGGGGTCGTAGGTTCGAATCCTATCGCTCCGACCATATTTGATTGAGTGTGTGAGAATGACCCAATTGGGTACTTGTGGTGAGAAACTATCATCCAAGCGTTGTGTAATCTGAAGGAAAAAGGCATGATCGCACGTATTTATAGTCCTGCTAAGACAGCTATGCAGTCAGGTAAGGGGAATACAGGTTTTTGGATTCTAGAGTATGAGCCAATGAAAGCAAAAATGCTTGAACCTCTTATGGGCTACACGGCAACGTCTGATATGAATAATCAGGTAAAGATTCGATTTAATAGGAAGGAAGAAGCGATTGCTTTTGCACGTAAGAATGCTATCTCTTACCGTGTAGAAAAGAAACATACATCGATTCGACGTGCTATTTCTTATTCTGATAATTTTCGCAGTGATCGGCAGCATTCTTGGACACATTGAATTGAAGATGCTATTTTGAATTGAGAAAATAATCAGTTGGGTCCCGTAGCTCAGCTGGATAGAGCAACGGCCTTCTAAGCCGTGGGTCACAGGTTCGAATCCTGTCGGGATCACCATGTTTAAATGATATTTATAGGCTATAAAAAGTTAGAGAGTTTTCCTTTTATTCTATTAGCTTATTTTTCTGTATAATCCCGAACCTTTTTGATGTTTTTTGGTTTATTTTGCTGCTACACGTTTTCTGTTGACTGTTTTAGTATAAAATGATGCTGTTTTCTCTTTTTTCAGTAAAAATTGCTTTTGATTGCTGAAACTTTAGCATTGCATATTCTTGCCGCGTGTTGCTACTATATCACATGCTTTAGGAAACAGATTACAAAAACTCTTTTTTATGAGCTTCTTTTCATCTTTCTGAAAATGAATATTTTATTTCTTAGATTAGATTTAAGCATTGCTGCTAGTGCTGGTGAAATTGCCAAAAAACATCTATTGTGATTTTTTTATTTTTTATGAATAATATTATTACGTTTTTTAGCATGATCTTTGGTAAGATCGATTTTGATTAGATACAAGGCATGATGGATTCGATTTAGAACTGTTTATGATGAGAATTTACAGATGGCACAAGAGGTGGAAAATATCTTCTTGTCTTGGAAGCTGTGATTCATAACAAATTACTTCTTTATAGTTTTTTCGTATAAAAAGATGTTATATCTGCCGTCCAGATAAGATATTGTTTTTTTTCAGTGAGAGACACTTGCGGACAATTTGATTTAACATGATTGTCACTGTTTCTCAGGTAGGGTTGTAGGTTTCATCAATGTTTAGGTTTTCTTAGTCTTATAGGTTTAAGAATATACACTGTATATTTATATGAATGAAGATAGGTTGTATCTTAGAGTTAAATTTTTAGATTTCATATTTACATTTTCAAATGTTTTTTCTTATTTCTTTATAGCTTGTACATCATGTGAGAAGTATTTTAATATTTTGGATAACAATCACATTAAAATGTTATGCAGATGAGCTCTGAAGATCTAAACTCACACGGTTCAAGGTGATCATTATATCAATAGGAATACAGTGTGAAGAGAATGCCATTTTACAGGCTTTGTTTTAAGAGATATCTCTTAAAGCTCACTTCGCGCTGGCGCTCGTGAATGGTACAATGATAAATCCATTGAGCTCCATCATCTTTACACTTATGAAGAAATAAGCTGACATTATCATACACTTTGCCTATTTGTCAGCCTCCGATGTTGCAATAGATCTCAGCACTTGAGGCATTTATCGGCATTTTTGTGCTTTTTTATACAATTTTTACTTAATATTAATTCCTCTTATGACGTGTAAGAGAGACGGTTTTGTTTAATTCAATATAAATAGGTTTGAAATGAGAAAACATTACGATATTCGGATTTCTCATTCAACATGGCAAACAATAAAACATGATTATAAATCAAATGTATTTTTAGAATGAAAAAAATTGCTTTTATCGTGTTTTTTACTCTTTTTAATATTTTATTATAATCTGTAATTGGTAAACTCAAAATACAGCTCTAAGGTTAAGTGTTTTATATCTATCGAAGTGACTGTGGTTATATCTAACTGTTTGGACAACAAGTTGTATACCAATAGACATGAAAGAATTAAGAAAAACAGGGGATAGATCAGGAAACAAACAATATTTTTTAGAACGGAAGCCTATGCTTGTGGAAAGAATTTTAAAATCAAACTTCTAATCTGTTGCAAAATGAGGCTGTTATTACGTTTGTGATACTTTTAGATGGCTTCCCCTAAGAGGCACTATCAGAACGTAAAAAATATTAGAAACACTCCGTAAAGTATGCCCTTTGTAGAGGCATGTTGCAAAATCTTATTTCCGAATCTTTATTTACGCATCCCGTACCTTGGAAGAATACGATAATTCGATAATTTATTTATACTATAAAGTTGAATGGTGGGCGTGACAGGGATTGAACCTGTGACCCCTACGATGTCAACGTAGTGCTCTCCCGCTGAGCTACACGCCCATTCATTGATGTTGCATACACCATATAGAATGCCAAACGTCAATGCCTAATTTAATTTTCTCTTTCAACAGATGCAAATAACTTTAAAAAATACTTTTTAAGCAGCGATAAGGATCTTTTCAACTTCATTGACGAGTTCACGTAAGTGAAATGGTTTAGAGAGAACCTTTGCATCAGGAGGGGCATCACTATTTGAATTGAGTGCTACCGCTGCAAAACCTGTAATGAACATTACTCGTAAATCAGGGTCAATCTCAGTAGCACGTCGTGCGAGTTCGATTCCGTCCATCTCTGGCATCACAATATCAGTCAGGAGAAGGGAAAATGGTTCTTCTTGTAAACGTTCATATGCGCTAATACCATTATCGAAGTCGGCGACTTCGTAGCCTGCACGTTCTAGGGCTTTTACGAGAAAGCGACGCATATCGTTATCATCTTCTGCGAGCAGGATTCGTTTCATGATTATATTCCAATGGCTCCATTTGTCAGAGTTTTGCCGCATCAATTATACAATATAGAGTATTTATAAAAAAGATGGTAAAATGCTCATAATTGAAATGAATGGCAAAATGGTTAATTCTTATATTCTGATTCAAAATACAGCATATTCGTTGTGAGTTGGTTAAATTCGAAATATATGTGATTTTGAAAAAAGAAGGGGTTCTCTAAAACTACTAAGATGATTCTTTACTATCTTTTCTTTTAAAGTTACTGATTATTATCAGAATTCCATTAAAAAACTTATGAAAACCGTTATTGTAGGGTTTTCATATATCGAGAAATTAGAAGAATATTATGTTAATTTATTGTTTTTAAAAAGTTCTCCTAAGAAATAGAAATTTTATAGTTATTTGTTTTTATAGAGATTTGTAATAAATATTATAAATGCGCTTTATTTCCAGTTTTTTCCTTAAATAGATGAAAACTATTATTTTCCTAGAATAATATTAAATTATCACTTAATAACAGATCAAAAATAGTATTTTGATGCTTTATTTGTAAATATGTATCATGTTATATTAAGATAGATTTATTATTTTTATTTATATAAATAGTTTTTTTATTAATTTATTTTTTATGATGTAAAATAATATTGTTTAATGTAATGATATACTTTGTATATTAGTTTTTTAGTAGAATGCGTGGTGAATATTTAGGTTATGGCTTGCCTGTAAAGGCTAGAAAACAAATCATATGAGTGGTTGGAAAGAAAAATCTATTATATTTAAAAGTGTTTGTAGATCCAATGCTCGTAGAAACTTTCTTTTTTGATGGGGCGGAGCGAAAATTAAGGTTTAATGTTATTTTACAGATACATTATCGGGAATAAAGGCATCAAATGCAGCCCAAAATTGTTTTTTATAATCTTCGTTAATCATAATTGTATCCAGTTCAGCGCCTGTAATAGTAATACTTTCTGTTAGACGTGTGTGTTGGCATAATTGCCGCACTTCAATGTTGTTTGCAATATTGTTTTGATTGGCAAGAATAAAGAGTGTTGGGATTCGTAAATCTCCATGAAGTACATTTCTCTTCATAGAATCAATCGCATTAAATACTGAAGCCATCCATTGGGATGTTGGGGGCTTAATGGAAGGGAGCGGCACTTTATGTATGTGTCCCAATTGTATATTTTTTTGTTTTGTCTTGTTTAATTTTTTACTATCTTTCGCTGGTATAAAGCCAAGACCCATATCAGAAAGAAATTGTGTTAATTTATGTTGAAAACTATTCGTTTTATTGCCGAATGGAGCAAAAAGGGGAGAAACACAGAGCAATCTATTAAACTGATGATTAATGAGATCTAATCCGCTAAGTGCTATCAATCCACCTATGCCATAGGCGAGCATAGAGTAAGGTGGCGGACAATTAGGATAAACAATATTTTTAAGAAATTTATATAAGTCATTAATATCATTATTTATATCAAAACAATGATGTCGGCTTTGTTTTCTTATCTTGAAGGATGTTTTTTCTTGATCAAAGCAGTCAAATATTGCTGTATGAAAACCGCGTTTAGAAATTTCATTTATTAATAAAAAATATTTTTCTAAAGTATTTGCGTAGCTTTTGAGAATAACAATTGTTCCCTTAGATTTTTCCACCTCAGGATATGTTATAGCAAAACGAATTTCGTGATCTATTGCTATTTTAAGAGTATCATGATGGATATTAAGAGAAGTGGAACCCCAATCTATGGGATAAAGAGGTGTTTTCAATTGAAATCCTTTACAGTGTATTTGCCACTTAGTACTTTGACATTTATGTAATGAAGAAAGAGGATTAAAAAAGGGGTATATTGCTTTTTAGATAGTTTTTATCAATTTAGGTCCCAAAGAGTTGAAATAAAGAAAAACGATTACTAGATAATATAGTGCGGTTGCCATAATGGGGCCGCAGGTTCACAAGTAAGTTTGCCATATGGGAACTTTGTGAATTAGTTATAAATTATAGTCGCTCTAGAGGAGGGCAATATTATGCGTCAAGTAGATTTTTCACCATTTTATCGTTCCACAGTAGGTTTTGATCATCTTTTTAACTGGTTTGATTCTAGAACACAACCAGAGGAAGTTTCTTCTTATCCCCCTTATAATATCGAGCGTTTAACTGAAGATTCTTATAGAATTTCTATGGCTGTTGCTGGTTTTTCTCAAGATGAAATTGATATTGAAACGCATTGTAACCAGCTGATCGTTAAGGGAGACAGAAAGTCTAAAAATGATGATGAAGAGCGAGAATTCCTTTATCGAGGTATTGCTTCGCGTGCTTTTGAACGGCGGTTTCATTTGGCTGATCATGTTAAGGTTATTGGGGCAGAACTTGGAGATGGGCTTCTTCATATTCAGCTTAAAAGGGAAATGCCAGCTGAATTAAAACCCAAAAAGATAACCGTACAGATGTCACCATCCATTACAAAAAATGATAACAGCGACGTTATCGTGTAAAGAAAATTTAGAAAATATGAGATCGGATAATTATAAATTTTTCTGAAAAATAAAAAACGCGAGGCAAAAGGTCTCGCGTTTCGTATGTGTTTTCCTAAGAACGAAGCGCATTTTAATAAAAAAGCTTATCTCGAATTTATGATAAAATATCATTGCACATTATTCTACGTTGAAGAAAAAGTTCATGTGTGTGCAATTGAAATGCATAATGATTCACTTTTTAAGTAAGCTTATTTATAGCATTTTAAAAATGGTCGGAGCGGCGGGATTTGAACCCACGACCCCTTGACCCCCAGTCAAGTGCGCTACCAAGCTGCGCTACGCTCCGAGTTCGTGTAAAACGATTAAATGACTGTTTCTTTAAAGGCAAGAGAAAAAATAAACAGAATAAAATCTAAAATGCTCTTGCACTTAGAGCTTTTGAAAGTAAAAATTTTGGACATCAATATTTTGTTGTTAATTCAAGATAAATAACGAATTTGTAAAATTCTTTGTGATCATTAAATTTTTAGCTCTATAGTTAATAGATGTATGCATTTAATTACTTTTGAGATTGTGAGGAGGGGGGTAAGATTGGTGTAGAAGGTATGAATTGGAGCAAATGAGTGCTGAAGGTATATTTTTTTCTTACCTAATCGTTACTTTTCTAAAAAGATAAAGATTTTCAAAAGAAGAGGAGTGAATATATGGTTTTGAAAAGTTTTCGTTTTTTAGAGTTTTATAGACGAGGTATTTTCATTTTATATGGATAAAAAATTGTAAGTTCTGGATTGTATAATCACAAATCTCATTTTACGGGTATGTATTTTTATCCAAATAAACAAGATCAGAATGCTTTAATTTATGTTTTGTTGTTTTTTTTCTAAAATATCAGATAAAATATTATAGAGGAAAAACTTTCAAAGTGTCTATTGAACTAAGAAAAGAGTAAACTATGAGCCGTTTTTCGGTAATAAATTTGACGCAAGCAGCAGTGGATCGTGTTAAAGCGATTATGGATGCAAAAGATGCACAGGGTATTCTTGTTGGTATCAAAAAAGGTGGTTGTGCAGGGATGGAGTATACAATTACTCTTGTCAAAGAAAAGGGGATAGCTGCGGATGTTGTTGAAGTGAATGGTGCCCGTGTTTTTGTAGCACATGATGCGGTATTATTTTTATTAGGAACGCAGATGGATTATGAAGTGACAACGTTGCGGTCTGGTTTTGTCTTTAAAAATCCTAATCAAGTTTCAGCATGCGGGTGTGGCGAATCGGTGGAACTTCGTCCTGCTACGCAGGATCAATATAAAACAAATTGAGCTGAGCTAAATTATAATTTAGTAATTTTAGAGGGGCTTGTTCTTTTAGGTAGAAGAAATCTACTATTTTTTATCGTTCATTTTTAGCTTGCTTCCAAAGTGCTTCCATTTCATTCAAGGATGCGTCAGTGAGTGTTTTAGATTGAGTGGATAGCTTTTCTTCAATATAGGCGAAACGATTTCGAAATTTTATATTCGTTTTTTTTAATGCTTTTTGTGAATCAATCGCTAAGTGGCGCGCGAGATTAAGAAGTATAAAGTAGAGATCTCCAAACTCTGCTTCTATTTCTGAGTTTTGTTTACTTTTGATGGCTTCTTTGAGCTCTTCCAGTTCTTCTTCTATTTTTTCAAAAACTTTATCACTTTTTTGCCAATCAAAACCTACTTTAGCTGCTGCTTCTTGTAAAGCAAGTGCCTCTTGGTTTGCTGGCTGGATTTGTTTTACTGTTGCGAGTATGCTTGTGGAGGAATTGTTGTTTTTTTCTTCGCACATTCTTTTTTGTTCAACCTGTTCTCTTTTTTTTATATATTCCCACTCCTCTTTTATAAATCCTCGTTTTTTTTGCTCGGCATTTCCAAAAACATGAGGATGGCGTCGAATCATTTTTTCCGTGATTGCATAAACAACATCTTCAAAAGTAAAGCTGCCTTCTTCTTGTGCTATGGTAGCATGATAGACAACTTGTAAAAGAAGATCACCAAGTTCTTCACAGAGATCCTTTCGATTTTTTCGTTCAATGGCATCGATGACTTCGTAAACTTCTTCGAGCATATAGGGTATGAGGGATTCAAAAGTTTGTTTTTTATGCCAGATACAACCATTATCAGAGTTTCGTAATGCAGTGATAATTGTAGTGAGATCTTTGATATCTTTTGAGGCTAACATTTTGCACTTCCTTTGTAAGCAATAGAGCTTATGTTAGATGTCCCAACGTCTATGTAACCACATCCATTGTCCAGGATATTCACGGACCCAAGATTCAACAATATCATTTAATTTTTGCGTAGAAGCAGCTATATCGATATCATTTTTTTCATCACGTGGAAGTTCTACATGTTCATATAACTCTAAACGATGACGTCCACTAGGCAAACGAATACAACGTGCTGGATAAATATCACAGTCATATTGTCGAGCAAGTTTTATAATTAAGGGGTTTGTTTTAAGAGGTCTGTTAAAAAATGTTCCCATGATACCGCGGCGAAATTTTTGATCAACGAGCATACCAACATTTTCACCTTCTTCTAATTTGGCTGCTAATGCCCATGCTGCTCCGGCCTTGGAGGGAACAAGGTGTCCCATAGAAGTTTGTCGTGCTTTAAGGATTCGTTTGGCAACATAGGGATTATTGGGTGGTCTAAATAATACCGTAACATTAAGATCAAAACTTTGTGCACAAATAGGCAGAAGTTCAAAATTTCCAGTATGTGCGGTGAAAAAAATATGTGGTTTTTTTTCATTTTTTAATCGCTCAAATATTTCAGTGCCTTTAACCTCAATGAAACCTGGCTCGTCTGCATGAGGATCAAAATCAAAAATTTTATCAAGAAAAATATATTCGGCTAGGAAACGTCCTATATTTTCCCACATTTCTATTGCAATCGCACGGAGTTCTTGCTCTGTTTTTTCTGGATATGCACTCCTAAGGTTTGCAAGTGTGATTTGATGACGATGTACAAGGGGACCAATTTTTTTTGCTAACCAAGCAAAAAAAGAAATTCCCATTTTGGCTGGAAAACATTTTAGAATAAATAAAGAACCAAAGAGTAGATATGCCCATAACAAGTAGGATATTTTTTTAGCTATAATTTTAATACGATATATGAGATTTTTAAGAGAAAGCTTCATCATGATTTAATCGATTTTAAGGATAATTTTACCAAAAACATCACGACTCTCCATTCGTTTTAAAGCTGTATCAATTTCATCCAGCCCAACAATTGTATCAATGACAGGGTGTACGGCTTTTTGTGCCATTTTTTGCATGGCATTTTTCATATTTTCCATACGGCAGCCAAATGAACCGAATATCTTGAGCTGTTGCTGGAATAATTGCATGAGATTTATTGGTGCTGAAACACCAGAGGTAGAACCGCAAGTCACTAAGCGTGCTCCTTTTTTCATACATAACAGAGAACCGTTCCATGTATCGACACCAACATGCTCAAAAACAACATCAACACCTTTTTTTTGGGTTAATTTACGCACTACACCTTCAAAACGATCTTTACGATAATTAATCACATGATCTGCCCCAAGAGAGTGCGCTTTTGCAATTTTTTCATCTGAACCTACAGTTGTGATAACTGTACAGCCCATGTGTTTTGCAAGTTGAATGGCTGCAGAACCAATACCTGAGCCACCAGCCTGTACCAGGATTGTTTCTCCTGCTTGTAGTTTTGCGTTATCGAAAAGCATATGTTCTACGGTACCAAAAGTAATTGGAGCAACTGCTGCTTGCAATTCATCACATTGGGGAGGTGATGGAACTAATAAACGTGCTGGCAAATTGACAAGCTCACACGCAAATCCATCAAGGTGAAAACCATAGACGCCCTTTACATTACTGCAAAGATTATCCCGTCCTTCATGACAAGCTTGGCATACTCCGCAGGTTTGTGCACCATAAATTGAGACAATCTGTCCAAGTTGGAGATGTTCAACGCCATCTCCTATTTGTATAACCTCACCAGAGGCTTCTGCACCAATGATGAGTGGCATTTTTCTTTTCGCAAAAGCCATGCCACGCCATCCCCATACATCAATATGATTAAGAGCAACGGCTTTTATCCGCACAGTTACTTCACCTATACTAGGTGAAGATGGCGGGGAAATATTGGTGATTTCAAGCCGACGATCATCGAAGAGTTTCAGTGCACGCATTATCATCCCCCTTAAATATATTATTGGTTAGCGTTATAAAATTTTATTATTAAAGGATTATCCTTTATATGCAGTGATAACAAGACTCATATTTTGACCACCAAATCCAAATGAGTTTGACAAAACCGCATTGACACAGGACTTACGGCTATGATGAGGAACAACATCTAAAGGGATAGTAGGGTCAGGATTATCATAATTTATTGTCGGTGGAAGTATTCCCGATTGAATGGTTAAAAGCGAAAAAACCGCTTCTATTGCACCAGCAGCAGTTAATGTATGCCCAATCATTGATTTATTAGAAGAGACAGGAATATGCTCTAAAAGATCACCGAATACTGTTGATAATGCAAGATATTCCATTTTCTCATTTTCAGGTGTTGAAGTTCCGTGGGCATTAATATAGTCAATTTCATTGATGGTTATTTTTGCATCGTCTAAAGCTTTGCGAACGGATTCAATTGCTGGTGATGCATCGGGTTTTGAACGTGTACGGTGAAAGTCATCGGCGGTTTCTCCACAGCCAGCTAAAATTCCTAAAACTGTAGCATTACGGTTTAATGCGCTTTGAAGAGATTCAAGAACAAGAGCGCCTGAGCCTTCTGCCATAACAAAACCATCTCGATCACGGCTAAAGGGTTTTGCTGCTTTTTCTGGAGGCTCATTCTGAGTTGAAAGAGCAGATAGTAGCGAAAAACGAATAAGAGATTCTGCTGAAACTGATCCATCTGTCGCAATTATGAGAGCTCTATTTGTCTCTCTCCGTCTAATAGACTCAACACCTAATTGAATTGCTGTTGCACCAGATGCACAGGCAGTGGAAAGTGTAACAGGAAGTCCTTTTGTGCCAAATGTTTTTTGAAGTTTTTCTGCAATTGCACCAAATTGTGTGGATTCAAAAAGCGTCTCATGGAGTTTATCCTTACAGACTTTAAGAAGATGTGCATAAGAAGGCTCATTATTGAATTCTTCCTCTTGATCAAGACTAAAACGTGCTTTCCATTCAAGTTCAACAGGAGGAGCAGCTAGAAAGAGTGGTCCATTAAAATTTTTTTTATCAATAGTAGCTTGTTCTAAAGCTTCTTCAGCAGAAAGATGTGCAAGCTTCTCAGAGAGAGCTGAAGCACCAAGTGTACTTTCTTTAAGAAAATCAATTGTTCCAGCAATATATGTATTTAATCCCTCAACGGGAAAACGTGTTATTTTGTGGATACCACTTACACCGCTAGTTAATTTTTGCCAATTTTCATGTTTCCCTTGTCCCAGTGATGTGACAATGCCTGCACCAGTTATTGCTACAAGTGGACGCCCAAAATGATCATGATATTTCACTATAGAAATTCCCCTTCAAACAGCAGTAAGACGCACAATACCTTCAGCTCTTTTTATACCAATCGTTGTAACAAATATTTCACGTACTTCTTTAGAAAAAGGTTTTTCATGAGGACTTAACACTGGAAAACCGCGTTTTTTTTCAATTGAAAGTGCTGCAAGAGCTAGAGCTAGAGGAAATTGTGCTTCCCGCATATAACCAAATAATGTTGTAATGCCACGGTAAGATAGATCAGCATTATCAAGAGCATTTTGTTCTGCTTTTGTTGCTTCGTGAGCTCCTGAGGCTGCTGAAATGGCTAAGGCAGATTTAGCGCCCGCAGTTTTTAACATTGTTGCAATTGAATCTCTAAGTGGAATTTTGGTTCTATCTGTTTGGTCTGTAATAATTTGGCTAATTTCAGCATAAGCACGTGCGTTGCGTTTTTTGGCATGTTCTCCACTTTCAATAACTAGGAAGATCCCAGCAGAACCTGCTATGACACCGCCGCCTGGATAGATTCCACGATCCCACACGGGGCTCCATCCATTATGGGTTAAAAGACCACCAAGCTCATGCGCCAACAACATATCATAACTTTGTGCATTATAGGAACTTCCTACAAGAGCATGGGTACTTTGACCTGATTTAATACGAGCTACAGCAATTTGAAGTGCAGAAAGACCACTGCCTTCTTCTCCCATAAATGTACGAGATGATCCAGTGACTTTATGAACAATTGAAATGTTTCCTGCCAAAAGGTTTGAAAGTTGTGCCAAAAATAATGTTGGACGAAGTTCAGTTGAAAGAGCAACATTTAACATAGAAGCATGATCGGCAACAGCGCGCGCTTTAGAAAGAATCTGTGTATCAACAGTAATATCACGTTCTCCCCCACTTGCCGCTACGATCATATCCATTGTTGAAGTGAGTTGTTCATTATTTTTCATGCCGGCATCATCAAGAGCAAGACCAGCCGCATAGGTACCAAGACGCTGCCATGTTCCCATTTGCCGTTGATCACTTTTTTTAGGAATTTGTAAACTCCAATCAATTTCGGGCAATTTATGAACCGTGTAAGGTGAAAAAGTTGTATAATCTAGGTTTGGTGTACGGATTGGATCATTTAAGAGATTCCAATGTTGATCAGTTCCTTCCCCCAGAGAGCTTATGAGACCTATACCAGTGATGAATACAGATTGATCATGCATGGCGAAAAAACTACTCCGCCTGTTTTAAGGCAACGAGATCATCAATTTTTGCACAAAGGTTTTTAAGAACAAAGTATTCTTCTGTTGCAACGGTACCTTCGTTGACTTCTTGTGTCCATTGTTCTAGAGGGACTTTTATTCCAAAAGCTTTATCAATAGCGAAAACAATATCAAGAAAATCAAGACTGTCGATTCCTAAATCGTCAATTGTATGACTCTCAGGTGTAATTGTATTGCGATCAATTTCACTGATTTCTGCAATGATATCAGCAACTTTATCAAACGTGGAAGGCAATGTACGGATTCCTTATTATAGAGTTAGTAAATTCAAAATACATTTAATATTATTCTTCTAGCCTTTTTTCTCTTTAAAAAAAAGACTTAATCCAGAATATAGCTGTCTTTATCTATAGAGAAAAGAGGTTTACAGTACATGAAATACTATATCTCAATATTTAAAAAACTTTGAAATTTTATTGCGCATTTATTTTACGAGACTATTTTTTCTATTGGCAGCAAGGACAGCAAGGGCTGTTATATTAACAACTCCCCGAGAAGTTACTGAAGGTGTTAAGATATGGGCGGGACGTGCTGCCCCGATTAGAATAGGACCAACATGGAGTGCATTTGTGAGGCTTTTAACAGTGTTGAGCGTGATATTGGCTGAATCAAGTGTTGGAAAGACAAGCAAATTAGCTTCACTTTTAAGACGAGAATTAGGAAAAACACGATCACGAAAAACTTTGGAAAGGGCAGCATCAGCATGCATTTCACCATCTGCTTCTAAATCAGGGTGTAATTTGGCAAGAATTTCTGTTGCACGTCGCATTTTACGCGCACTTTCTGTGTTTTTAGAACCAAAGTTTGAGTGTGATAATAAGGCTGCTTTTGGTGTTATTCCAAATGCTTCAACTTCTTGAGCTGCCAACACAGTCATTTCAGCGATTTCTTCTGCAGAAGGATTTTCATTGACGTAAGTATCTGTGAGGAAAAGAGTACGTTGTTGAGAGATAAGCAAACTCATAGCAGAAAAACGGTGAACATGAGGATCAAGACCGATAATTTGTTCAATCAATTCAAGTTGACGTTCAAAGCGTCCTTCTAAGCCGCAAATCATTGCATCTGCTTCTTCACGCATAACGGCAAGGGCAGCAATAGCCGTTGTTGATGTTCTCACTACTGTTTTTGCCATTTCAGGCGTAACACCACGCCTTCCTGTATAATGAAAAAATAAATTAACATAATCACGAAAACGTGGATCATCTTCAGGGTTTGTTAATTCAAAATCTATACCAGGACGAATTCTTAAACCAAAGCGTTTCAATCTTGCTTCTACGACATGTGGACGGCCGATAAGGAGGGGCGTTGCTGTTTGTTCTTCAATGACAACTTGTGCTGCACGAAGGACGCGTTCATCTTCACCATTGGCATAGATGACGCGTTTACGTTTTGCTGTTTTTGCTGCAGCAAAAACAGGTTTCATTGTTAAACCAGAAAGAAAGACAAATCGATTGAGGATATCATAGTAGGCCTCCATATCTTCAATGGGACGAATGGCGACACCAGTTGTCATTGCTGCTTTAGCAACAGCGGGGGCAATACGCAGTATTAAACGCGGATCAAAAGGAGAGGGGATTAGATAGTCTGGTCCAAAATTGGGTGGTTCTTTTGAGTATGCACGTGCTACAACATCTGAAGTTTCTTCACGTGCAAGGGCAGCAATCGCATGAACAGCGGCCATTTTCATTTCTTCATTAATTGCACTAGCACCTACGTCTAATGCACCACGGAAGATATAGGGAAAACAAAGGACATTATTAACTTGATTGGGATAATCAGAGCGTCCTGTGCAGATCATTGCATCTGGTCGTATAGAGCGTGCTTCTTCAGGCATAATTTCTGGTACTGGATTAGCCAGTGCTAAAATGAGTGGATTTTGAGCCATTCTTTTAAGATATTCAGGCTTTAAAACACCACCTGCAGATAGGCCTAGAAAAATATCCGCATCATCAATAATATCAGATAAAGTTCGTGCGTCCGTTTTTTGTGCGTAATTGATTTTCCAACGATCCATAAGGGTCTTGCGACCTTCATAAACAACTCCCTCTAAGTCACTAAGCCAAATATTTTCAACTTTTGCCCCAAGACGAACCAAAAGATTAAGGCAAGCGAGGGCAGCAGCACCTGCACCTGAGGTAACTATTTTTGCATTTTCAATTTTTTTTCCTGAAAGATTTAAGGCATTTAATACAGCCGCAGAAACAATAATGGCAGTTCCATGTTGGTCATCATGAAAAACTGGAATTTTCATTTTAGCACGAAGCTTTTCTTCGATGTCAAAACATTCAGGAGCCTTAATGTCTTCAAGATTAATACCACCAAATGTAGGTTCTAAAGTCGATACCGTTTGTACCATTTGTTCTATATCGGATGCATCAATTTCAATATCAAAGACATCAATATTCGCAAATTTTTTGAATAAAACGGCTTTACCTTCCATAACTGGCTTTGAAGCAAGAGGACCAATATTTCCTAAACCAAGAACAGCAGTTCCATTGGATATAACAGCGACTAAATTAGAACGGGAGGTATATTGAGCAGCAAGATTAGGATCTTCATGAATTGCAAGACATGGTGCAGCAACACCTGGAGAATAAGCAAGAGCTAAATCACGTTGATTATCAAGAGGTTTTGTTGCTTGTATTTCCAATTTTCCAGGTTTAGGGTACTGGTGATAAAAAAGTGCGGCACTGTCAAGTTCAGCTTTTGGTGAACTGAAATCACTATTTCGTTCTCTAGACATTTTTATGATATCCAAGTTAGCGTATGTGTATATGAGATGTTCCATCTACGATAAGGTTTTGTCCACTAATAAATCCTCATTTCTCTGAATATCAAAATGCATGAGTATGAGAAAATTCTTCTGGATCGTAAAACCAGTTTGATGATTCTTTTTGTTTGTGTGCATGAATAATTTCATTGATAGCAGCACGATTAGTTTTTTCTTTCCTTAATAAAACGCGTAAAAATTGATTAGTCTACAAACGAATAAAATATTACTAATAATTACATTACCAAGCCATTATTTTTTTTGCAATGCTTACAACTTAAGGAAAGAAAAGAAGAGTGTTTTCTATTAACTTCATCTTCTTTATTTAAATTTCTATAGGGAGGTAGAAGAAATTTTAAATAACAATTTGCAATTTATAAATTATTTTTGCAGCTATTTAAAAGGAAATTGGAACTTTAAAAATAGGAGTTGTTTTGTTTATTATTCAATTGAACTCTTAATAATGCAAACTTTATAATTTATAATGAATCATCTCGTATGTTGAATGAGAAATTTGAATACAATAAGATTCTTTTAGCTCAAACTCATCTAATATAATAAAAAATATTTACTTACATAATTCAAACGAGAGTAATATGTGGATAAAAAACATTAAAAAAAATAAATAGAAGTGTTTCTATGAGCTATTTTAATACAAAAGCATGAATTTTTTTCACAATTAATAAAAATAATTATTACCGATTTTGTACCTTTATGAAACTATGAAAAATAAAGGAGTTAAGAAAAAGATAAGGAAATAGAAAACATGCTTTATCATTCTTAGAATGATACGTTGTTTGATAAGCCATTACGCTTCTTTAGGGTTATTGCTTAGGATATCAAAGAAAACCGCATGCCAATTATCCCAACCTTTGAAGTACAAAGCTACAGTTGAAAAAAAAGCATTCTATGATGAGCCATTAAAACAACTGGAGAGAGAAAGTGGAAAAAATATCTTTTTCCACTTTCTTATTTGTTATTGGATTCGACCACTTGCATGAGCAAGCATAGTATAAACTTTTCCGGTATCTGATATCAAGTACTTGCGAACTGAGTTGGAAGAGCCAGAACTGCGCGATATATCACGTAAGAGCTTTTCGAAATCTGTAACATATTGATTCACTGAACGTTTAAACCCAAAATCGCTCATATATTTTTTCTTAATCATTTCAAATATTTTTTGTCCATTTAAGGTATAAAGGCGTTCTGTTACGATGTTTTTTTGTCCACGTTGATAATGATCCCATAGCTCAACAATGGCATTGTGATTAATAGCTTGCACTATACCAGAAGCTAATGAATTAAGAGAGCAGTTTGCAGGAGATGGTTTTGTTTGCACTGATGTTAAAACATCATCACTAGGGGGAGCATCATAAAATGTTTCTTCACGTGAAGCTCTTTCTAAGAGATTTGATACCCATTTATTTGGTCTTTTTTTGCTTTGATCTTGTTGCAAAATAGGCTTAGGTGGCACAATCTTTTTAACAGACTCAGTGGAACTGTCACTTTTTTGATTAAACATTGATGATGTAGGAAATGCTGACATTAGCTGTTTTTGTGCGCTCTTTTGATCATTTTGTATAACACTGACTAAATCTTGTAACGCTGTAATCTGTTCATTCAAAGCTGTGCGAATTGTTTGCGTTGTTTCTTTTGTTTTTTCTGGAAGTTTTTTTACATTTTCATTGATATCATTATTAATCTTTGAAAGCTCTAAACGAACTTCATCAGCGGAGCGACGTATATCTTCTGCTGCTTCTGAAAAACGCGTTGATGCTTCACTAACAAGCTTATTAAGTGATTGTTGGAATGAATTTGTGGAGTTACGCGCATTCTTATCAGAGCGTTCAAGTGCTAAGTTGAAGATTTTTTCATAATGCCCAATCATTTGATTAATTTCATGAGACTTTGAAACAAGAGCATCGCTTAATACAGAAAGCGTATTATGTTTTTCTTCAAGTGTTGCACTAAGTGAATTTTCAGACTGTTCAAGAACATGAATAGTTTGGGAAAGTGTCTTTGCATGTTCACCAAAACTGCTCGTTATATGATTAATTTGTTCAAAGGTACTCTTTGAAAGTCCTTGCAGAATTTCAACATTAGTATTGAGCGCTTGATTTGAAGCTGACAAACGCTCTGCTACTTGGTCCGTGTTGCGGAAAAAATTATTCGTACTCTCATTAAACTGCCCATCAATATTTTGAACAGCCGATAATAAAACATTACTATTTTCGTGAAAATTGTAAATTGATTGATTCAACTGTGTTAAGATGGATGAGACATTATTAACAAGCTCTTCCTTCATAATCGTTATTGTTTGAAGTGTTTCAGAGTTAGCTTTGGTTAAGCTATTCACTAAAGATTCATTATGTGCATAAATTCTTTGTTCAGCATCTTGTGTGGAAAGAGAGAGTTGTTCACCGATATGCTGTGTTAAAGAATCAATTGATTCTGTCGTATTTTGCGCTGCTTGATTTAAGTGATTTGTAAGCTCTGTTATTTTTCCAACATGTTGTGAAATTTGTGTTGTTGTTTGATTTCCAGCATCTTCCAGACGGCTCGTTACATCAGAGAGCTGATATCCTAAATTATTTTTAAGATTTTGCATAGAGTGATGAAGAACATCACAGCGTTCATTAAGAACTTGTTCTATTGCTGTTGTTGATGTGTGAATAGTTTCATTCAATAATGCTTGTGCATTATGGCTGGCTGTTGCGAAAGCTTCGACAGTATGCGCTGTTTGTTCAGACAGAACTGACAGAACTTTTTCACTGGTATCATAAACAGTTTTTTTGACATTTGATACAATGCGATTGCCTGATTCTGAGAGAATATTTTCTGCTTGTGCAGTAACATTTGTAACAGATGAAAGAATTTGTTCACTCGTAGAAGAAAGAATATCAGAAGCTTTTATAATCTTATTATGCAGGTTAGCTGTCACTGTATTAACAGAGTCTTCTAAGGTTACACGCATATTGTCAACACTGCTTTCCAGCGCTTGTTGAATTATCTGACTTTGCTCATTACTAATCATGAGAGACGTTTTTAATGTGTCAGAACGTTCCTCAATAACAGATGTTTGCATATCAATGGCTTCACAGATTTGGCTAAATTTTTCAGATAATGTTTCCTCTAGCGTTGTTGTCCGTTCAAAAATTTTGTGTGCACGATCTTCTAGATCTGTATCGAATGATTCCATACGTGTTTCAAGGGTTTCAAAGAAAACACCACTCGATTGAGAGAGCGTATTTTTTAAAATTTCGGCATGGCTTTCAAGGTTTTTGATATGATCTTGAACCGTTTCAGTAATGTTTTTATTATTGGCGACAATTGCACTCTCAACTAAATCTATTTGTTGTTTCAATGCAACATCGACACGTATATCACTTTTTGCAATGAGATTATGGATTGTTTCCATGCGTTGTTCAAGTGTGCGTGCTTGATCGGCAAGAACTTCATTGAGAGAAAAACTATTAATCGCTAAAGAATCGCGCAGAGCATCGGCACGGATATCAATATTTCTCGCTTGTGCTTCTAAAGCATCTTGGGTTGTATTACAACTTTGTACAATGACATCTTGTAACTTTTCAGTGCATTGAATGATGTTTGTAATATGATTTTCAGCTTGTTTATCAACGACTTGAACATTATCAGCCAAAACTTTTTCAATATGAGAAGTATTTTGGGACAAAACATCAATTTGATTTCTTAATGTATCCGCAATTTTATTTTTCTCGTTATCGAGCATGTCTGCCATAAGAGCTCGTTGATCAGAAAGTTGTACTTTAAAATCTTGTGAACGTTCTTGTATGATATCAACAATGGCATTGTCGACATATTGAATTTCTTCTCTCAGACTTTCTTTACTTTTATCAATTGCAGAAAGAATAGCTTCACGTCCATTTGTAAATGCATGGGTAATGTCTGCTGTTTTTTCTTGGAGGTTCTCATTTATTTTCAAGACATGAGCTTCCAAGAAGTTACCAAGTTTTTCAGCATTATCCTCTAAAGCCTGACTGCGTTCTATAAAGGAATCAATGATGGAATCACTATGTTCTTTAAGAGAAAGATCAACAGTTGCTAAACGTTGTTCAAAGGCTCCAATTGCTTGCGAGGTTACGTTATCAAATTTAGAAGAGAGTTTATGTGCTTGGTCGTCGAGCTTTAAGATCTTCTCATCAAAATTCTGTAGAGATTGATTATTACGATCAATAAGAGCTTTATCTAAGGCTTTAAACTTTTCATCAACAGCGTGCAAAGTTTGATCTGTTACTGCTTGTATATGTGTTGCAATTTTAGCAACATGTACTTCTGCTTTTTCAGCTGTTTCATTAAAAGTTTTTTCTATTTGTTTTTCATTATGATCAAATCGTTTTGCAAAGCCATCGAAGTTTTTTCCTAATTCATGAAAAAATTCCGTGTTTTTCTGCTGAATTTGTGTTGTTGTTTTGTTAAATTTTTCAACAAGCTGATTTGTTACGCCATCACCAGCATAGGAAAGTTTTTCAACGAGGTCTTCGCCTTGTTTTTGTAAAGTTTGAGAAAGGGTTTGTGCAAGCTTTTCAACATTGGTTACAATGTTAGAGGTAACCAAACCAAATTCATCACTCAGTTGTTCTTGGGTTCCTTTAATTGTTGATTGTACGCGATCTGCATGATTCAAAATGGCTATACGTTCGTTACTTAATTCTTTGATTAATGTGTGAATGCGTGATTCATTCTCAGCATAGGCTTGTTCTAGATTGTGAACTTCACCTTGTATGATTGCTTCAAGTTCAACAGCACGTCCGAGAGTACGTTCAATACCTTCGTTCATTGCCGCTACTTCTTCACGAATGGTTTGCCCTATAGCAATAGCTTGTTTTTCAGATAGATGTTGTGGTTCACTAAGGCGCTGTGCAGCATTGGTCATAAGAAGCGCAATATTATGCAAGTCGTTTGAACGTTTTGTTAATTGAGCAACGCCCCAAGATATAAGGATAGGAATTGCTGTTCCGGCTGCTACAGCAAGTCCTGTTGGGGAGGTAACAAAAGTGCTGATATTGGATAAGGAGCTGAGTCCGGTAGGTGCGAGCTTATGCGCAATAAAAGCTCCTCCCGTTGCCCATAAAGCACTAAGCGCTGTTGTGTACCAGTAGACTCGAGAGGAAGAACGCTGCTTGAATGGTCCAAAATTTACAGGGGTTGTTATATCATCATTTGCGGGAAGAAGTTTTGTAGGCAATAATGTATTATGAACAGTTCCACCTGAAATATCAGGTGAAGGTTTTGGAGCAAAAAGCTGTTCAACAACGGATTTATCAATAACAGCTTCATCATGAATATTAGAAACAAAAGTTGACGTACCGTTTTCAGCAAAAAATTCTTCTTCTGCCATTGCAATTTTTTGAATCAGATCATCGACATTAACAACATTTTCAGAATTATTGGATGATATCGTTTCAAATCCTGTGTCATCGAAATCAAAGTTCATAGCTTTTGTGAGGGCTTCTTCAACTTCGACTTCAAATGTTTGCAATTTTGTTCTGCGTGCCATACTCGCCTCGTACTCTTACAGCCGGAAAAGGGATACGTCCTCTTCCACATAATTTCTACATACTAGCTGTTAATTATTTAGAAAGGAATATGCTTAGGGAAAAATTTTAAAAACTTATCAAGATAAAGTTAACGCGGTTTCTTGTACCCTGTTTAAAAATGTTATAAAATATAGTAAAAACAATTTATTATTTAAATCTAACTAAAACAAAAATACTGTTTACAACTTGTGTTTATAGAAAGCTTTATAAGCCGGCAGTCTTTGAAATAAGGACAATTTAATAGCGGTTATATATACAGTAAGGTGCGAATGCCTTTCTTTAATATCGATAATCGTTAATAAATGTTGTTGTCCGCTTACTTTTATTGATTCTAAACGAAGCAGATTCATCATCACATATAGTCCGTAATAGCTTAGGATGTATAAAAGTATGCCTTTGAATTGTAAGCTCATAAAAAAGTAAACGTAGAAAAATTTTTAATTTAATATAGCTTTTCGTAAGTTGTACTTTATTATTGTCTTAAAGAGCCGTTTTTTCTCTAATTTCAGTTGTTTGTTGCTGAATTTTTAAGCTTCTACGTTGACAATTGGATATTTTTCAGTCGATATGCATGCACGAATATTTTTATGCAATCTAGATAAAGGTGTAAGAATAATGGCAGAGCGATCACAACACCTGCAAGATGTGTTTTTAAATACGGTGCGTAAGCAAAAAATTTCCCTTACAATTTTTCTTGTCAATGGCGTTAAACTCACGGGTATTGTAACTTCATTTGATAATTTTTGTGTTCTTTTGCGCCGAGATGGACACGCGCAATTGGTTTATAAGCATGCTATTTCTACGATTATGCCTGGACAGCCTGTACAGATGTTTGAGGGTGAAAGTCCTGAGTAAACATATCATTTTAAGATAGACCTCTTATCCCATTTAAAAGTACTTAGATTGCTATGATAAATGAAAATGAGAGATTAGGAGGGGTATTTTCGCAGAATACAGAACAGGTGCGCGCACTTGTTCTGATACCGATTTTTCAAGAAAATAGAAGTGAAAGCTCTTTGAGAGAGTGTTCTATATCTTCTCGTGTTAAAGAATCATTGGGGTTAGCGCGTGCTATAAGGTTAGAAGTTGTTAATTATGAAACGATTAATATTGCAACGCCTCGCTCTGCGACTCTCTTTGGAAAAGGTAAAGTAGATGCGTTAACCTGTTATATAGATGAATATTCTATTGAGCTTGCGATTGTAGATCACTTTTTAACGCCAGTACAGCAGCGTAATTTAGAAAAATTATGGAATTGCAAAGTTATCGATAGAACGGCTTTGATTCTTGAAATTTTTGGGGATCGTGCACGAACAAAAGAAGGAGTTTTGCAAGTAGAGTTAGCGCGTTTGTCCTATCAAAAAGGGAGGCTTGTGCGGAGTTGGACGCACTTGGAAAGGCAACGGGGGGGGCGTGGCTTCCTAGGTGGACCTGGTGAGACGCAAATTGAAGCAGATAGGCGTCTTTTACAAGAGAAAATTATTCGTATTCGCCGCGAATTGCAAACGGTTATTAAAACACGTGCACTTCATAGAGCAAAAAGGAAAAAAACATCTTATCCTGTTGTAGCAATGGTAGGATATACGAATACAGGAAAGTCAACTCTTTTTAACCGTTTAAGCGGTGCAGATGTTTTAGCAAAGAATATGTTATTTGCAACGCTTGATCCGACTTTGCGCAAAGTTGTGCTTCCCCATGGAAAAACTGTTCTTTTGTCTGATACTGTAGGGTTTATTTCTAACTTGCCAACGAATTTGATTGCAGCTTTTAGAGCAACCCTTGAAGAAGTGGTTGAAGCAGATCTCATTCTTCATGTAAGAGATATGTCAGATCTTGATCATCGAGCACATGCCCAAGATGTTTTAGAAGTGCTTTCAAGTCTTGATATCGATATTGATGATATGGAGCATATCATAGAAGTTTGGAATAAGATTGATATGTTAGATGAGCAAGCATTGAATGTTTTACAAACAAGCGCAAAGACGCGATTAAATCCTGCTCTCATGGTATCAGCACTTAAGGGGGATGGACTCGATCAATTATTAAGAGCCATTGAAAAGCGAATTTTTGGAGAGGTGCAAAGCATTGAATATCTTTTACAACCTCATGAAATGTCGCTTATTGATTGGTTTTATGAAAACTCTGCGGAAATAGTGCAAGAAGGGCATGATGATGGGTCTATTACCATTAGAGCGGTTGTTACTTCTGAAGCAAAAAAACAACTAGAGAGCCTCAAAAAAAATATGAATTAAGTTCTTTAAAGCTATTGTTGAACATTTGTGCTTAAATTTTATATTTTTATTATCTCAAAATAATATGACAGCAAGTTAAGAGGATAGTTACTACTTTCTCTTAATAAAACAATATGAAGAAGTATTTTGCTGGTTAAAATAAAGATGAGTCTTACATGTAATAAAAGACTATTCGTACGTACCGTATGGCGAAGCATTTTGATTGTTTTGCTATTACAAATGCTATGTGTATCTTTGATTTGGTTGTATTATTTTGTCCAGCCCCGTGGTTACCAAGCAACTTTAACATTTTCATTATCTGATTCTGTAGGAAAGCCATTACCAATTAAAAAGCAAGACAATGTTATCGCCTTTTTGTTTTCACAGCCTATGTTCTTCAATGATTCGAATTTTTCTTTAAGTGCTTCTTATAAGAAAAAAAATCATGAAAATATCCGTTTATCGCGTCATGGTGATTTTATCGATCTTACTTTTGAAGCCGAGACACTTGAAGCAGCTCAACGTGGGTTGGAAACTTGGTTTTCCGCATTTTCACAAGCAATCATAAAACAGAAACAATTCTTGTTAAATGATAAATTAGAAGACAAACAATATGATAATATTGCAATCCTTAATATCGTGCAGGAATTTCGTAAATCTATTGATTCTTTTATTCAGCGTGGTGTAAAACAAACAGAGCTTTATGATCTTTCGATGCAATTAACGCAAGCAACTTTAAAACGTATTCATTTAACAAGTTTGAATTCAACGATTAACATGATGCGTGAAAATGGGCAGTCTTTACTGTCTTTATCGTTTATTGCAGGCAATTCAGCAATTGCTGCTCTGGAATCTAAACGTGATCTCTTGGAAACACAAAGAGCACATATGGCTGCACAATTAGGGTGGACACATCCTCAAATTAAAGCGATGACTGCAGAATTAGAGACAGTTTCTCATCAATTAAAAAATAAAATTTTACAAATCGTTTATCAAGTTCATTCAGATGAGGTTATTGCAACGGAATTAGAAAAACAGCTTCAAAAAAGGGTGAGTTTTTTTGTAAAAGATCAATCCCAATCTTTGAATGAAATATTTAACGAGTTTGAAAATAAAATAAAAGCAGCAGTCGATGCCCAAAATGAAGCGATGAGCAAGTCTGCTCAACGAAGAGAAAAAATTATTGATTCATATCGGAGATTGAGTGATGATCCTTTTCTCTTACAAAATACAAATATCCACGTGGTCGTGCCAACAACGTTAGCACCAATTTCTTTTATGGCTCTTTATGGAAAAAATATTCTTGTGAGTGCATTGGCCAGTTTCCTTACTCTTTTGCTAGGAATATTGTTATTCTATCCGTGCTTTAAAAGGAAAAAAGACCAAATCTCAGAAGAGGATTTGAGATCAAAAGAAAATGGTCTTAAGAAGAATGAGAGTATTTTAGTCTCTCAAGAAATGAAAAATTTTGAAGCTTTTATTACGATAGAGGGATTATCTGATGTTTTGAAATGGCGTGCTTCAACCATTATTTCAATCATTGGACCAGAAGCTGCACGGACAGCGGCAAAGCTTTCACTTCATCTCACAAAAGAGAACAAAACAATTTTGTTGGTCGATATTTCTGGTCAACAAATAGAGAAAGTCATTGGCCCACATCGCGGACTGAGTGATATTTTAACGGGCAATGCCAAGTTGCATGATGTTATTTACCGTGATTATGATACGGGGGTTGATATTCTTCCTCAGGGGTTAACAAGTGCTATTTCAGCACAAGATTTTTCAAATGATATTTTTCATATATTACAAGAATTTAAAAAAGAATATGATTTTATCATCCTAGAGATGGCAAGCGAACCAAAATATGGGGTTGAGCAATTTGCAGAGCTAACAGACTATTATATTTGTAATACTGTTCTTAATGAACAAGAATGGATGATGCGTATGGTAGACAGCTTTCCAAAGACTGTTTATCGCGTTGTAGCATCATAAGCTTCGTAAAAAAGAAATATGTATCGCATGTTATAGTGGTACGCTTGTTTTTTGCTAAAGTTGTAGTACATACTAAAATAGATAACAGAGTTAATGTTTAAATTTTAAAATGCATTTTAGTTGGAGAGAAGCGTGGGGCAATCAGAGATGGCAGTAAAGGAATTAAACAATAGCATTTTAACGCCTGTGCAAAAGAAAAATAGAAAACAAATACAGATGTGGCTTTACTCTATTTTATTGCTTTGTTTAGCAATTGTCTTAGTGGGAGGCGCTACTCGTTTGACGGGATCAGGATTATCGATAACGGAATGGAAGCCAATACATGGCGTTATTCCACCGATTGGTGTGGATCAATGGCAAGAGGAATTTTTAAAATATCAACAGATAGCACAGTATAAGCTGCTTAATCCTGATATGACTTTAAGTGCTTTTAAGGTCATTTTTTGGTGGGAGTGGGCGCATCGTGTTCTTGGGCGTCTTGTTGGTCTTGTCGCTTTATTAGGGCTCATTTGGTTTTGGGCAACTAAACGTGTTGAAAAAAATATCTTACTCCCGATTATTGTTGTGCCTATTCTTATCGCCTTTCAAGGCTTTATTGGTTGGTGGATGGTTGCTTCAGGGATTGGACAAAGTAATTTAACAAGTGTGAGCCAATATCGTTTGGCATTTCATCTTATAACGGCATGTTTTGTGATTATTTTTGTTACTTATTTATCTCGAGGGCTTGCAGAATATTCAGAAAAACCAGCAAATAAAAAGGTGCAATATTTTGCGGCATGGCTCGTTATTCTCGTCTTGATAGAGATTTATTGGGGTGCTTTGGTTGCAGGGCTTCATGCTGGAAAAGTCTATAATACATGGCCCCTTATGGATGGTCAGATTATTCCTGATGGATTGTTACAGCATCGTCCTGTTTGGCTCAATTTATTCGAAAATCCCTTAACGGTTCAGTTTATTCATAGATTTTTTGCTTATTTTTTATTGATTGCCTCGGCTATTCATGCTTTCTATGTACAAAAAAATGTTCCCCGTTCAACCCACTCTCGTCGTGCATTTCTTATCTGTGTTATGATTATTATCCAAGCACTTTTAGGTATTTTGACACTATTACATGAGGTTCCGATAAGTTTGGGGCTCATTCATCAAAGTATGGCATTAGTCGTGTTGTGTTTTGTTGTTGCGCATTGGCGAGCAACAAAAGGGGCATATTGTGCTGTTGAATAAAAGCTTGTGGGTAGGGAGGTTTAGTCGCTTGCAAGTATTAAATCGAGGTTCTGGATAGCTGCAGCTGATGCGCCTTTTCCTAAATTATCGAATATGGCGCTGAGATTAAAAATACCTTCATGATCATTTCCAAATACGAACAGTTTCATACCATCTTTATTGGCTAAACATTCTGGATTAAGTCTTTGAAGTGAAGCAGTTTCTTCTTGTGATGCAACTAAAATGGTATTTTGTCCATCGTAATGGTTTGCGAGAATTTCGCGCAAATCAGAACAGTTTGCTGATTTTGTGAATAAATGGCGATGCAGAGGAAGATTCACAATCATTCCTTGGGGAAAACGACCCACACTTGGTATAAAAACTGGGGTTTGATTGATTTGTCCATAGATTTTAATTTCTGGCACATGTTTGTGTTCAAGATTAAGACCATAGATAAAATAATTGCCCTGAATATTTTGTTGAGATTGATTTTCCATTTGTAAAATCAACTGTTTTCCACCACCGGTATAGCCGGAGATTGCATTAATCGAGATAGGATAATCGGCGTCTAGCAGTCCTGCTTCACGGAGTGGGCGAATCAAACTAATGGCACCGGTAGGATAGCATCCGGGATTGGTTATATAATGTGCTGCTTGGATGCGCTTTCTTTGTCCTGCTGTCATTTCAGGAAAACCGTAAACCCAGTCTGGTGCAACACGGTGGGCTGTCGAGCTATCAATAATCCTAATGTTTTTATTTTTTTGAAGCCAATGAACCGTTTCGCGTGCAGCATCATCTGGAAGACACAAAATAGCAATATCGGCTTGATTAAGATAGTCTTGTCGCAGATGAACATTATGGCGATCTTTATGAGCAAGAGAGAGTAGTTTTAAATCTGTACGTCTTTCTAAGCGTTTTTGTATTTGTAGTCCGGTTGTGCCATGTTCACCATCAATAAAAACTTTGGTTAGCATTCTTATTTGCCTTCGTATTAACTTTGCCTATTATATTCAGCTTTTCACATTATAAATTATTTTTAATCATTAAATTATTGAATTTCTTTAGATTATAGATATTTTTTGTAAAAGGTGTAAACAAATAAGAGTGTAAAAAAAGAAATGTAATCTCATTTTTTACTATTCTCGAGAGGAAAGTTTTTCGCTGTTTTTATAACAAAGAATAAGATAAATATTTGCCTCATTATTTTTGAGTGTAAGTAGTTTAAAATGTTTGGTTTGCATGGTTTGCTGTGTTATCGTTCTTTGACTTTATTTTTTTATGTTAGGAATGTGTTTTATGACTCAGCAAGAAAATGACGCACAAAAGCGCTTTTTTAATGATAATTTACAAACTGTTGATGGTGCAATTTTTGACGCAATTAGAGGGGAGTTTGAGCGTCAACAACATGAAATTGAGCTGATTGCTTCAGAGAATATTGTTTCAAGAGCGGTCCTTGAAGCGCAAGGGTCTGTTTTAACCAATAAGTATGCAGAAGGTTATCCAAGAAAGCGCTACTATGGTGGGTGTCAATTTGTTGATGTCGTTGAAGATTTAGCTATTGAAAGGGCAAAACAGCTTTTCGGTGCTGCGTTTGCGAATGTACAGCCTAATTCTGGTAGCCAAATGAATCAAGCTGTCTTTTTAGCTTTACTTCAGCCTGGTGACACATTTATGGGGTTGGATTTAAATGCTGGAGGTCACCTTACGCATGGTTCACCTGTTAATATGTCAGGAAAATGGTTTGATGTTGTTTCCTATGGTGTGCGTCAAGAAGATCAGATTATTGATATGGATGAGGTTGAGCAGCTTGCAAAAGAACGTAAGCCAAAACTTATTATAGCAGGGGGCTCATCTTATCCACGGCTATGGGATTGGGAAAGATTCCGTGAAATTGCAGATGAAATCGGTGCTCATTTACTCGTTGATATGTCTCATATTGCTGGTCTTGTTGCTGGTGGCGTGCATCCTTCACCTGTTCCACATGCGCATATTGTAACAACAACAACACATAAATCGCTTCGAGGTCCCCGGGGTGGTTTAATATTGACAAATGATGAGGCTTTATCCAGAAAAATTAATTCTGCAATTTTTCCTGGTCTTCAAGGTGGTCCTTTAATGCATGTGATTGCCGCAAAGGCTGTTGCGTTTGAGGAGGCTTTGCGTCCCTCTTTCAAGAGTTACAGTGCCAATGTTGTCGCTAATGCGAAAACTTTAGCAAAAACATTACAGGGTAATGGTTTTAATATTGTTTCTGGTGGTACAGATAATCATTTGTTGTTGGTTGATTTACGTTCTAAAAATCTAACAGGTAAACGTGCTGAATTGGCTTTGGGACGCGCTCATATTACCTGCAATAAAAATGGCATTCCTTTTGATTCTGAAACGCCATCTATAACATCGGGAATTCGTTTGGGATCACCTGCTGCCACGACGCGTGGTTTTTTAGAAAAAGAGTTTATTCAAGTTGGTCATCTGATTTCAGAAGTTCTTGATGGTCTTCGGAGTGCAAAAAGTGATGAAGATAATCATGCCGTTGAAATGGCTGTTGAGAAAAAGGTAAAAGATATAACGAATCAATTTCCTCTTTACTCTTATCTTACCACTCGTTAAGGATACAAAGGATGCGCTGTCCTTACTGCCAATATGAGGATACACAGGTCAAAGACTCTCGTCCAGCAGAAGAGGGGGCAGTGATTCGCCGCCGCCGTGTGTGTTCCGTTTGTGGTGGTCGTTTTACAACTTTTGAACGTGTTCAGTTGCGTGAGCTCTTGGTTGCTAAAAAAAGTGGACGATGTGAACCCTTCGATCGTGATAAGTTAATGCGATCAGTTGATGTGGCTGTACGTAAGCGCAATATTGATCCTGATCATATTGAACGAGCAATTTCTGGCATTGTACGCCAGCTTGAAAGTTTGGGAGAACCAGAGATTTCTTCAGAAAAAATTGGGCATCTTGTGATGGAAGCATTGAAAAGAATTGATGATATTGCTTATATTCGTTTTGCTTCTGTGTATCGAGATTTTCGTAATGCAAGCGATTTTCACGATGTTATAGATGAATTGTCAAAGGGTATCGCGGATACAGAATCTCGTTTTGATGAATAAAAAAGTGCAAGATGAACGGTTTATGGCTGCAGCTATTCGTTTAGCAGAACGTCATGTCGGTCTTACAGGTGAGAATCCTTCCGTTGGTACGTTAATTGTGCGAAACGATAATGGTGCTGTGGGGGCTTTTATTGTTGGCTATGGCGTAACAGCTATTCATGGGAGTCCTCATGCGGAAGTGCAAGCTTTACACATGGCAGGTTCTTTGGCTCAAGGAGCGACTGCTTATGTTACTTTAGAACCTTGTGCGCATTATGGAAAAACTTCGCCGTGTGTGAATGCGCTTATTGATTCAGGTGTTTCTCGAGTTGTTATTGCGCTGACTGATTGTGACAAGCGTGTTGATGGTCATGGTATTGCTCTTTTGCGAGCGGCGGGTATTGAAGTGGTTGAGGGCATTTTAGCTGAAGAGGCTTTTGAATCCTTATGGACGCATTGGTGCATAAGGAAGATACAACGCTGTGCGGTCACTTTTAAAATGGCAATTTCTGCCGATAATGGTGTTGGAAAAAGAGAGAAGGGCAGCGTAAAAATTAGTGGAACACTTTCTCATGCCCATACGCATATTCTACGTGCTCAAAATAATGCTATCCTCGTTGGTATTGGTACTATATTAGCAGATGATCCACAACTCAATTGCCGCTTGCCAGGGATGGAGATGCGCTCACCAATTCGTATTATTTTGGATGCAGATTTATCTATCCCCCTTGATGCAAAAGTTGTCCAAACAGCCATAAAAATTCCTACATGGGTTATTTGTGATGTGGATATTTCAAAGAAAAGCAAAAAAAATGCATTGGAGCAATATGGTGTGTCTGTTTATTCGGTCGAGATGAACAATGGTTGTGTAGAACCCTTTGCTCTTTTACAGATGCTTTATAAACATGGGATTAATAGTGTTTTATTGGAAGGGGGTGTCAAGACAGGGGAAAAATTTTTGAATGCTGGTTGTGTTGATCATTTGATATGTTTTCATACCCCCATTGTTTTAGGCAAAAATCGTATTGAAGCCCCTCATTTTGGAAATTATCTCTCGCAGTTTCATGAGATTGAGACAAGAATGTTTGGAAATGACCGTTTTTATAAGTGGAGACGTAAGACATTATGTTCACAGGAATTATAACGGATATTGGTTGTGTTGAAGATGTTCAACCTTTAAAGCAGGGGATGCGTTTAAAGATTTCTACCCGCTATGCTATAGAAAGCTTAGCAATTGGGGCGTCAATTGCTTGTTCAGGAATTTGTCTGACAATTGTAGAGCGAGGATTAAAGCAAGAAGATTCCAATTGGTTTGTTGTCGAGGCGTGGGAAGAAACATTACGTTTAACGAATCTTGCACAATGGATAAAAGGAACTTTTGTTAATTTGGAACGTTCGCTTCGATTGGGTGATGAAATGGGAGGACATTTAGTTTCTGGTCATATTGATGGTTTGGCTGAAATCATTGATCAAAAAAATGAAGGGGATGCAATTCGCTTTTATTTAAAAGTTTCAAGACAATTTATGCCTTTCATTGTTAATAAGGGATCTATTGCACTTAATGGGACATCTTTGACTGTTAATGGTGTTGAGGATTGTGTTTTTGATGTTCTTATTATTCGCCATACACTTGAAATGACAACGTGGGGACAAGCTAAAATTGGAGATCGGGTCAATTTGGAAATTGATCAACTTGCTCGTTATGCTGCAAAACTTTTTACTTTAAAAAGAGAAGATGAATAAGCCAACACTCTATTGATCGTTTTCAGAATTTTATGCTTTATAACTTTGATTTTTTTGATTCGTTTTTTGTGGAATTCCATTATGATGAAAGAGATAGGTAAAAAGCCTCACGTATTGATTGTTGAGGCACGTTTTTATGAGGGGATTTCTGATGCACTTTTGAGAGGTGCAGTGAATACTTTGCAAAAAGCTGAAGCAAGTTATGATGTTGTAACGGTTCCTGGAGCATTAGAAATACCAAGTGCAATAGCTTTTGCTGAACAAAACAAGATATCGTATGATGGTTATGTTGCTCTTGGTTGTGTTATTCGGGGTGAAACATATCACTTTGAAATTGTTGCTAATGATTCTTGTCGTGCATTGATGGATTTAACTGTTCATCAGCACTTGGCTATTGGAAATGGTATTTTGACTGTTGAAAACGAAGAACAAGCATGGGTGCGTGCAAAACTAGATGACAAAAATAAAGGTGGTTTTGCGGCTGAAGCTGCTTTATGTATGATCGCTCTAAAAAAGAGATTTGGAGATAATCGTTAAATATGGCTGATATAAAAAGCAGACATTTTCCGCGTTCAGCCAATAAACGTGGAGCAGCAAGACTCGCTGCAGTTCAAGCACTCTATCAAATGGATATCGTGGGTTCGGGGGTGATGGAAACGGCAGCTGAGTATGAGGCTTATCGTTTGGGAAAAGATATTGATGGAGACCAATATCTTGAAGCTGATTTTCAATGGTTTTTGGCTATTATAACGGGTGTTGTAAAAGATCAAAAGCAGCTTGATCCGCTGCTTCATCAACAGCTTTCTGCAGAGTGGTCTCTTTCACGTCTTGATTCTATATTGCGAGCAATTTTACGAGCAGGTTTATGGGAGTTGATCAACCGTAAAGATGTTCCCGTTGCAGTTGTCATGAATGAATATGTTGACATAGCAAAGGCGTTTTTTGAAGGTGATGAGCCAAAACTTGTTAATGCAGTTCTCGACAGTATGGCAAAAAAAGTCCGCCTCTAAGAGGTACAAATCCCTATTATAGATCTGATATTATCAGACCTATAATATTGAAACGGTATGCAGACTATATAATTTAGTTATGGGGTGGCAAATTCACAGGGCCTTTTATAATTTGAATTAAGAAAGGATGTTCTTTCGTTACAGTTGGCGTTGTTTGTGTAATAAAATCAAACACTTGACCGTCTTGTAATCCGTAATTTGCAACTTTTGCAACCTGATTATTTTTACTGAAGTAAATGGCTAAAACTTTGCGATCAATAATCTTTGTTTTCATAAACTGCATCCCACGATAACGTGTCTGTGAGATGTAATAAAAAACTTCATTATCATATTTTGTTTTTAATGAAGGGGTTCCTAAAGTTAAAAGAACTTGCTCTTGACTTGAGCCAATAGAGATAGAACTTAGAGCATTTTTATCAAGAACATAGCCCTCTCTATAAATTTGGCTCGAACCTGAAGAATCAAGAAGGCTACACCCAGCAAGCATTCCTATGCTTGCTGTTGATAGACCAATCAATAATTTACGTTTGATTAAGGCTATTATGTGAGGCATTTGAAACAATGGTATCTCCTTTTTATACTGAGATGTAGGACAAGAAGGCAACCTCAAGTTTTTTCTAATTTTAACTTAATCTACCGTAGCTTACACTGAGTTTCCCTGTTATAAAGCAAATTATGCCATATAGAATTTCTTTAGAAAAGAAAAAAATGCATAAATACTTGAGATAAATAAAAACATATTGCTTTACGCGTTTTTATGTTTGGGAGTTGTCAATGAATGTTCAAAATGTTCCTCAAATGACATTTGCTTTGGCTTATCCAATATCTGTACGTTCTCTACCTGCTAAAGGTATAAGGGTTCATTTTTGTGCAAACAAAAAAGAATGTACACATTTAGCCCAGAACCATGATTTAATTGAAGTAAAATCTTGTGAGGGAAAATTCCATATTTTCCCGTGGAAAAAACGCGGAGTGCGTATAAAAGGTCTGTTGCAAGCGCGTATACTACAGTTATGTGTTGTTACATTGGAACCATTAGAAAATATCCTTTGTGAAAATATTGAGGTTGTTTTTGTTCCTGAAGATTCAAATTTGATGAAGCCCCAAATATCAGAGGATACAGGGGAATTGTTTTTAGATGTGGGGGGGCTTGATACTCCTGAAGTGTTTTATGATGATAAAATTGATATTGGCGCAATCATGGAAGAGTTTTTTGAGTTGTCTATTAATCATTATCCACGTAAAGAAGGGATAAAGATGAATATGGATGAAAATTTAGAAGAAGCAGAGCGAAAATTCTCTCCATTTTCTGTTTTGAAAAATTGGAAGTGATTGTAGAAACATACAAAAAATATCTATTGTATGCTAAACGGTATTTTCTGCGGAGCGATTTTCGCAAGATGTGCTGTGTGAGTATTCAGGAGCCAAAAATCATAATATGTATTTAAAGATGTAAATGAAAAGATGTGGGATATGCAAGCGTGATTAGAATTTCTGTGGATGTCATGGGCGGTGATTACGGTCCAGAAGCAGCTATTGCAGGAGCAGCAATTGTACAAAAATATTTATCAAATATTTATTTTCTATTTTATGGAGTAGAGGAGGCTGTTCGTCCGGTTTTAAAAAAATATCCCTGTTTGGATTCTGTATCGCGCTTTTGCCCTACAGAAAGTTATACACGCATGGATGAAAAGCCAAGCCAAGCACTTCGTAATGGACGTGGTAAATCATCAATGTGGTACGCCATTGAAGCGGTAAAAAATGGTGAAGCTGATGCTTGCATTTCTGCTGGTAATACGGGTGCACTCATGGCCATGTCTTATTTTTGTTTGAAAATGCTTGCAGAGGCTGAACGTCCTGGTATTGCGGGTATCTGGCCAACACTGCGCAGTGAGAGTATTGTTTTAGATATTGGAGCAACAATTGGTGCCTCTGCTAGTCAGTTGGTTGATTTGGCGGTTATGGGAGCAGGTATGTTTCGCGCTTTATATCACACTGAAAGACCAAGTGTTGGGCTTTTAAATGTGGGGGTGGAAGAGGTTAAAGGACTTTATGAAATAAAAAAAGCAGGAATGATATTGCGTGAAGTGCAATTAGAAGGATTGGAATATAAAGGATTTGTTGAGGGCAATGACATTGGAAAAGGAACAGTCGATGTTGTTGTAACAGAGGGGTTTTCTGGTAATATTGCTTTAAAAACCGCAGAAGGAACCGCGCGACAGATAGGAGAGATTTTAAACTCTGCAATGCGCAGTTCTTTTTTAACATCTCTTGGTTATTTTTTATCGCGGGGTGCTTTTCGTATACTGAAACATAAAATGGATCCTGATAGGGTGAATGGAGGAGTGCTTTTAGGTTTGAATGGTGTTGTTATAAAAAGTCATGGCAGTGCTAATGCTAATGGCTTTGCTTCTGCTATCCGCGTTGGTTATGAGATGGTTAACAACGGACTTTTACAAAAAATAACGGCTGATTTACGGCGATTTCATGAAAATAAAGAAACACTTTTTGACCAAGAAGATGAAGCAGTGATGAATGGAGAGTCCTTATGATAAGCTCTTATAATAGAAATGAAAAATTTGAAGAAAAGGTAAGAGCTGAATGATTCGGTCAATTATACGTGGTGTAGGAAGTGCTTTGCCGAAAAGAAGTTTATCAAATGAAGAGATTGCAAAGTTTGTTGAAACGTCAGATTCATGGATTGTTCAGCGTACAGGAATACGCCAACGTTATATTGCCAGTGAAAATGAAACAACTGTTTCTTTAGGAGTTGAGGCTGCGCAAGCAGCACTTACAAATGCTGGTTTAACAATAAAAGACATCGATTGTATTATTTTAGCAACGTCCACCCCGAATCGTACTTTTCCTGCTTCTGCTGTTGAAATTCAGCATGCTTTGGGAATGAGCCATGGATTTGCTTTTGATATTCAAGCTGTTTGCTCTGGTTTTATTTTTGCTTTAACAACAGGAGATTCTTATTTACGGTGTGGGGGAGCTAAAAGAATTTTAGTTATTGGATCCGATACATTTTCTCGAATTTTAGATTGGGAAGATCGTACGACATGTGTATTGTTTGGTGATGGTGCTGGTGCTGTTATTTTGGAAGCACTAGAAACTGAGGGGGGTATTGCTTTTGAGCGTGGTATATTGTCTGCGAAATTGCGTTCTAATGGTGCTTATATAGATAAGCTATATGTTGATGGTGGACCTTCAACAACACAAACGACAGGCTATTTGCGTATGGAAGGACGAGAAGTTTTTAAATATGCTGTTGGTATGATAACGGATGTGGTTGATGATTGTTTTGCAGCTGCAGGTATGGATTCTTCACAACTAGATTGGTTTGTACCTCATCAGGCTAATAAGCGCATTATTGAAGCATCTGCTAAAAAGCTGGGAATTTCACTAGATAAAGTTGTGATTACCGTTGATCAACATGGTAATACGTCTGCTGCATCAGTTCCGTTGGCTTTAACAACAGCTGTTTGCGATGGAAAAATAAAAGAAGGAGATCTTATCATGTTAGAAGCCATGGGAGGTGGATTTACATGGGGAGCAATTCTTATTCGTTGGTAAATTATGGCTACTTGACCATATTTCAAGAAAACGTATAAGTCATTTTGTAATTTTTAATATTTTAATAGGTGGTTATAATGACAAGTAAGACAGTAACGCGTGCAGATTTAGCGAGCGTAGTTTGTAAAAGAGTGGGCTTGTCACATACTGAATCAGCAGCTTTAGTCGAATTGGTTTTGGATGAGATTTGCAACTCACTTGTAAGAGGTGAAGCGGTTAAATTATCTTCTTTTGCAACTTTTCAGGTTCGCAGTAAAAATGAACGTGTTGGACGCAATCCAAAAACAGGTGTTGAAGCACCGATTCCGCCGCGACGTGTTGTGACGTTTAAGGCTGCCAATGTCCTTAAACAGAGAATTTTAGATTCGCATCGTGCAAAACAGAAAAAATGATATCTCATAAATAAATGCCATGGTATGTTTGGTATTTGTTAAAGAAATGTATAAAATAAGGGTCTTTATTTTTTAGAAAAAGACTGGTGAGTAAGGTATCAATGATGGTCTTATTTTTGACTAATCTTGTTGAGAAATTGAGACAGAATGAGTCATTGTGAAGTAATTTATTTTGTTTTAAATAAGGTGTTACAAAATGGATAAAAGCTCTGATGCTTTTCGCACAATTAGCGAAGTAGCGGAGTTATTGGAGCTTCCGCAGCATGTCTTAAGATTTTGGGAAACACGTTTTAGGCAGATTAAACCAATGAAACGTGGGGGAGGAAGGCGCTATTATCGTCCGGTCGATGTTGATTTGCTCAATGGTATTAAGCAGTTACTATATGATCAGGGTTATACGATAAAAGGTGTGCAACGCCTTTTGAAAGAAAATGGTGTTGCTTTTGTGACTGCATTGGGTAATGGTGATCTTGATGCTATGAATGTGGTCATAGAGAAGAAACATGCAGGACAAACTTCTGAAAATGCTAGCAATAAGCCTAAGAAATCTTCTTTTGGGCTTTTGAGTTTCATGAGGAATGAGGGAGAAACATCTGTCGGTTCTGTGAATCTTTACAAAGATAAAACTGATAAAGCATTGTTACAAGAAATTCTGTTTGAACTCATTGAATGTAAGCGTGTTCTTGATAGAGCACGATAATAATATTTTTTTATTTTATATGTGTTTCGTAGATATTTAGATGTTTTATGGATGTGCCCAGAATTTTATACGTTCAGCGAGTAGTCATATATCGTATGTGTATATTTAACGAGTTTTTTATAAGAGTTTTTCATTTGGTAAAACATGAAGAAGAGAAAGAATAAACGCTGAGTTTTGCCATTTTTTTTGATTTGGCTTTATAAAAATTAAGGCAATATCTCATCAGTGTAGATTGCGGGATGTAGGATGCCATTAGCTTACCAATTCATGTGCTTGTTTTAAAGAGATGTTTCTTAAGGCTTCTTAATCTTATTTTACCATAATGCCTCGTGAATGATTAATGGTAAACTCGTTGAGTACCGCTATTTTTATACTTATGAAGGTTCAAGTCGGCATCATCATTATAATTATAGCCTGTTCTCAATGACTGCAACAATTCTTAGCACTTTAGGCGGTTCATTGTAGGCATTTTAAAAGTCCTTTCTCAATAATTTTTATCCACGCACTCATTCCGCTTGTTTCGTGCAAGCAAATGATTTTGATAGATTCAACATAAACATATTAAAAATAAGAGAAGCCTATGATATTCGAAACCTTATTTAATATGAATAACGATATATTATCATTATAAATCAATATCTTGTCCTTTTTATAAGGGCTTATCTTACGAATAAGAAATATCATTGTTCAGCTAATTTTACATATTTTTTATTAATAAATATAATCTTGTTTTCAGTTTTCTTGCTTGATGTTTCTATAATTATTGTAATGATCTATCCATGATAATAGCAGAATTTTTTCATTATAAAGGTAAAAGATTAATGTTATTATTAATATTCAATTGTCTATGATTTTTGCATTTAAACAGCTCATAGCTTATATTCAACTTTTTCACCAATCCACCTTGTAGAGAAAGAGCACGTTATTCTTTCTGGTGACAGGTCATTGTGCATGAAACAAAAACACACTACAATATCAAATTATTTCATTTTGTACAAAAACTGAAAATTTATAGTAAAAAATTAACGTATTACCATCTTCCGTGATATTATGCATTTATTACACGTTGCAAATCTGGAGGTGTTGCTTCATTTGAGAGTTGTTTAATCACATCTTCTACAGATAAAAGGGTTTGATTTGTACTTCCTAAGCGGCGCATATTTACGCTGTTTGTTTCAGCTTCACGTTTGCCACATACCAAAATTACGGGGACTTTTTGTAAAGAATGTTCTCGTATTTTATAGTTAATTTTTTCATTGCGGAGATCTATTGTTGCGGAAAGCCCAACAGCTTTAAGTTTTGCTGTTATTTTTTGGGCATATTCATTTGCTTCGGATGTAATTGTTGCAACAACAATTTGTTCAGGAGCAAGCCAAAGTGGCATATGTCCAGCAAAATTTTCAATTAATATACCAAGAAAACGCTCCATTGATCCAAAAATAGCACGGTGGATCATAACAGGTTGACGTTTTTCTGAATCTTTATCAATATAGAATGCACCAAAACGTTCAGGGAGATTAAAGTCTATTTGTGTTGTTCCACATTGCCATTCACGACCGATAGCATCCTTTAATGTATATTCAAATTTTGGACCATAAAATGCTCCTTCACCTGGAAGGATGCTTGTTTTGATTTGTCCTGCAAATTTTGTTTCAATCGTTTTAAGGACAGATTCCATGATACTTTCTGCATGATCCCATAATGCATCAGATCCAACTCGTTTTTCTGGACGGGTTGAAAGCTTAAGACTAATTTCTTTAAAACCAAAATCGGCATAAGTTGATAAAATAAGATCATTAATACTGAGACATTCATCGGCTAATTGTTCATCAGTACAAAAAATATGCGCATCATCTTGTGTAAAACCACGCACACGCATAAGACCATGTAAAGAGCCTGAAGGCTCATAACGATGAACAAGTCCAAATTCAGCAAGTCTAATAGGCAAATCACGATAAGATTTTAAACCATGTTTAAAAATTTGCACATGACCAGGGCAGTTCATTGGTTTAAGGGCATAAACATTCCCATGATCTGAATCTTCTTCTGCTGAAATTACTTTGAACATATTCTCCTTATACCAACCCCAATGGCCAGATATTTCCCAGAGTGACCTATCGAGAACTTGTGGTGCATTAACTTCAGCATATTGATGATCATCAAGGCGTCTACGCATATAGCTGATCAAATTTTGGAACATTTTCCAACCTTTTTTGTGCCAAAAAATCATTCCTGGCCCTTCTTCTTGAAAGTGAAATAAGTCCATTTCACGTCCCAAGCGGCGATGATCACGTTTTTCAGCTTCTTCTAGCATATGGAGGTAGGCTTTTAAGTCATTTTCATTTGCAAATGCTGTTCCATAAATTCTCGTGAGCATTGGATTATTGGCATCGCCACGCCAATAAGCTCCTGCAACTTTCATTAATTTGAAAGCATTCCCAATTTGCCCTGTAGATTGCATGTGCGGTCCGCGACAAAGATCAAACCACTCCCCTTGATAATAGATTTTTAAATCTTGATTTTCAGGAATGCTATCAATAAGTTCAACTTTATAAAATTCCTTTTTCTCAGAAAAAACTTTTCTTGCTTTTTCACGAGACCAAATTTCTTTTCTAAAAGGTTTATTGCGTTGGATAATTTCACGCATTTTCTTTTCAATGACGGTGAGATCATCTAATGTGAAAGGTTGTTGGCGTGCAAAATCATAATAGAATCCATTTTCAATGACAGGACCTATTGTTACTTGCGTTTCAGGAAAGAGCTCTTGCACTGCTTCAGCAAGGACATGGGCGCAATCATGCCTTATGAGCTCAAGAGCGCGTGAATCTTCTCGGGTAATAATCTCTACTTGACCAGATTGTCCCAATGGATCCGATAAGTCTCGCGTGATACTATCAAGACTATAGGCGACTGCTTTTTTTGCAAGTGATTTAGAAATAGATTCTGCTAATTCCAAGCCTGTCATTTCGGCGGGGTAATTACGTTTTGAACCATCGGGAAAAAAAAGAGAAATAGAGCAAGACATAAAAACACCCTTTTAATCCAATTCCGCTAACGATTGCGGATGGTTTCGTGAAAATTGAGTAAAAAGCTTATAGACTAATTTTTTATCAATACATGTGAAAAAAGAAAAGGATTATTTGTTGTGTTTGTCAGAAATTTTCCAGTAACGCCAAGGTTTATAAAAACAGCAAGAATTTCCAAGCGATGGAGGGACTGGATCAAAGCCATCTGTTCCAAAGGGCCCACAACGCATGATACGAAAGAGTCCCATCCATGCACCAGCCCAAAGCCCATGGCGTGCAATCGCTTCATATGTATATTCTGAACAAGTCGGAGCATGGCGGCACTGATTACCTATAAGGCTCGAAAGTGTTATTTGATAGAAACGTATTAAGAAAATACCCAATAATCGTCCGGGTGTTTTTTGCCAAGTGCCTGTGTAATTCCGAGTCAACTTTTTTTGTCTAGATTGTGATTTGAACATTTATTTTTCTTCAATTTTTTGAATGCAGTCTATCATTGCATCAAAGGGTAGTAGTGTTGCTGCATGGCGCACTTTATAGTCTTTAATGGGCTGTAAGCAAGAAAAATCCTCAAATGGAGCTTGAGGAGAAGGACCATTTTGCGTTAGCATTTGGTAGATAACTTCACGCAATATTTTAAGATCTTGAGTTGTTTGTCCGATGATATGAGATGCTAAAAGTGAAGCTGAAGCTTGCCCTAGCACACATGCATGTATTTCGTGAGCAAAATCGGTAATAATACCATTTTCCACTTTTAAATCTACAGTGATTGTCGAACCACAAAGGTGTGCATGTTTTCTTGATGTTGCATCAGGATTATTAAGACGCCCAATTTTGCCTATATGTGCAGCATATTTAAGTATTTTATCATTATAGATAGTATCAATCATGCGCTATTGCCTGAAATTTTGAAAGTCGTGATTGTTTAAACTTTTAATTCGCTTATATAGAGATTATACAAAATGAGATAGGTATGGAGCAAATGCTTTGTATAGAGTAAGCTTGGAGTTTTTGAATGCGTAATGTTGTTAAAGAAGACGCAAATTTATCTGAAGAAAAGCGTCCGAGTATTGAAAAGGTGGAAGAAGCGATTCGTACATTACTCTTATGGATAGGGGAAAATCCAAATAGAGAAGGGCTTTTAGATACTCCAAAACGTATAGCCAAGGCATATCGCGAGCTTTTTAATGGTTATAGTCAATCGGTTAAAGAAACCTTAGGTACAGTTTTTGAAGAGGTTTCAGGATACAATGAAGCCGTAATCGTAAAGAATATACCTTTTTATTCACACTGTGAGCATCACATGATCCCAATTATTGGGAAAGCACACATAGCATATCTTCCTAATGCAAAAATTGTTGGTCTTTCAAAAATTGTACGTGTTGTAGATATTTTTTCTCGTCGTTTACAAACTCAAGAAGCTATGACAGCGCAAGTGGCTCACGCGTTAAAAACGTATCTGAAGCCTCATGGTATAGCAGTATTGATTGAGGCTGAGCACATGTGTATGGCTATGAGAGGAATCCAAAAACAGGGCTCTACAACAATTACAAAAAACTTTCATGGTTATTATGAAAAAGATCAAGCGGCACAAGAACATTTTATGATGATGGTTCAAAGGTCATAGTAAAGCCCATATTTCTCGTAATCTCTATTAAGTTATAAAACATCCGGATAAAATAAATTATGAGAAAAAGAAAATTGGCTTGTACCTTTCTTTATGATTTGTTAAAGGCTAAAAACCAAGGTTTTTTCTTTCCACGTGCGGTCGTGGCGGAATTGGTAGACGCGCAGCGTTGAGGTCGCTGTGGGGCAACCCGTGGAAGTTCGAGTCTTCTCGACCGCACCAGTTCGCAGTAAGTCTCTCCATAGTGAGATGAAGTTATGTTAGAGAGAGGGGATTTATAGGCATTATAGAAAAATCTTTTTGTATGTTATTTGTTAGTGTGTTGCCAATAATGTTTCGTTTTTTATTACTTTATCTATGCATTTGAAATGTTATATTTTTATAAGGTGGGGTGAAGTTGCAGTGAGAAGTATAATGATTCTGAGATATTTAACACTTCTTATTTGTATTTCTTTATTATCAGCGTGTAGTGATTCACGTGCTGTACTTTGGCATGGGGTGCATGCAACACCTTCTATGACTGCCGTAGAAAGGGAAGTTGAAGGGAAACCAGTTTCTCCAAAAGCCATCGTTCCAGTGTATGTTGCAACGAGTCGTATGATGCAAAATAATTACGCTCAACCTTATGGTGCAGAGCGATCAAATAAAGTTCATTATAATCGTGTTGACGTAGGAATTCCTCAGCAACATGTAAAGGGAGTTGTTGAAATAAATGCCTATAAACCTACGCATGATAAGTATTTTGCAGCAGTAGCATTGCAAAAATACGATAATAAAGAACAGTTTAAACAGCAATTAAATGCTGCTTTAGCAAAAAAGCCAAAAGGAAAAAGAGAAATTTTTCTTTTTATCCATGGGTATAATAATAATTTTGCAGATGGTACATTTCGTACAGCACAGTTTACACACGATTATTCTTTAAATGTTGTCGCTGTGCATTATTCTTGGCCTTCGGCCGGATCAGTTCCTCTTTATATTTATGATCGTGACAGTGCTAATTTTGCCCGTGACGGATTGATAGAGCTTTTAACACTTATTAGTGAAACCAATGCTGATCAAATTTCGGTTATTGCACATTCTATGGGCAATTTTGTTATAATGGAAGCATTTAGAACGTTAGCGTTACAGGGAAAATATAAGCCTATTCGTCGTATTACAAGTTTATTAATGGCTGCACCAGATATTGATGTTGATGTATTTGAGCGACAACTTAATGATATAAAAAAACTCCCGCAGCCAACCGCTATTTTAGTATCCAGAGCGGATAAAGCTCTTGCGGTTTCAGGACGTCTTACGGGTGGACATCATCGTGTGGGCGATGGCTCAGATATTGAAATGTTGCGTAAAAATGGAATAGCTGTTCTTGATTTCTCTCATGTGGATGGGGGAGCACACAATGTCTTTGCATCTTCGCCAACGTTGATGGCTCTTTCTCGAGAAGGTTCTTTGGCTTCCACAATTATGCAAGGTACAGAATTGTCACCTAGTCAAGCCCTTCTTGCTGATGGTAGTAGTGTATTGGAAAAAACAACACATCTTATCCTTTATACACCTGTACGTTTTCTCTCTCCACGGATTCCACGTTGATCGTGAAAAGAGAGAAGGGGCTCCATCGAATAATGTATTGGAGGTAATATTTTTTAGCACTTTCTTTAGAATGGTCTTGTAAAATGAAAAATAAATAGCGGGATGAATGTAAAAAACAGTCATTAGGTGAGTTTGTGATGATTGCACGTAAACGCTATGTTAATACGCCTACAGTTGTTGATTATTTGTCTCATTCCGCAATTAAGTTATTAGACATTCATGCTATGCTTGTGAAGGTGAGAAAAGGTGATATGGGGGAAAAACCAAATTTATTGCGTCAAATTGATTCTACAAAAAAACAGTTAGATGAGATAAGCCATGCTCTTATTTTAGAATATCGTAAACGCCAAGAAAATGAGCGTTTTTTAAAACAAATTCTGCTATCCATTTCTGATCAACTTTTTGCACTTAATAATGGTTTTAAGGAAACAGGACGTCTTTTTTTTCAAGAAGTTAGAATTCTTCAATCTCAGATGCAATGTTTATATGAGGGAAAGGAGAGGCTGCATTTGTTGAATAGCCAAGAATCTTTTTGTTCTCCGTCAAAGATTGATGAAGTCATTAAACAGTTACAAAAAGCACGAGAAAAGCTTATTCTTGAAAGCCCACATCTCTTTGAAAAAAGCACAAAAGCTAAACAATAAAAGTTCTTTAGTTGAGCAGATAGATAATTTGAATTTTACAGCAAAAACGCTGTTAGATAGAAGGCTATAACCTTTTTAAAGAAAAGAATTTGCTTTAATAAATGAAACACATGCCTTATATCTTTGCTAAAGTTAAGGCTGATGAATTAGGTGGCTTTATTGAAAAAAATGTTTGTGGAAAGAATTTTACAAAAAACTTTCTGATTCTTTTAATAATAGCCCGCCGGATAATTTTACCAATATCATGAAGTTGTTAGTATATTCATTAGGCAAATAAAAAGCAAGTAAAATAAAATAGTTATGTCTAATATAAGGGAATAGGTGAATCTTGATTCTATTGAGTTTTTTGCCTCTATCCCTCATCTTTTTGAAGCTTTTTTATCGCCTCTATAGCTAACCTTTTGCGATCTGCACTCTTTGTGTAAAGAGATGCCATAGCATCATTTGTCCAGCCAAAAATTGCTTTGAGTTGTGGTACTATTGCACCAGAGTTAGCTGCGCGTGTTGCTGCTAATTTTTTTAAGCCATGTGCTGATTTTTTTATTTCTGCTACGTTACAAGCCTCTCGAAAAAGGTTGCCAAAACTTTCTTTAACTAGTTTTTTACCTTCTTTACCACAAATGAATGTTTCTTCTCCAATAGGATCAGTTTCAAGCGTTTTGGCTAATTCCGGTAAAATAGGTAGAAAGACATCTGTTTGGAATTTACTTTTCTCTGTTTTGAGATGAATAATATTGTCTTTGACATCTTTCCAGCCAATGCGAACCGCATCACCACGACGTAAGCCCGTATACAGAAGAATATCAATCCAAACGCGTTCATGGGTACCATGGGACCATCTTTGATAATATTTCTCAACATCTTCTTTTGTCCAAACAGGAAAGCCGCTTTTATTTTTAAGAGGAGGTTTTTTGACGCCTAAAGTTGGATTATTTTCCAAAAGACCTTGATCAATTGCCCAATTAAAAAGACCATTAAGGGACTTCAGAAAGTTTCTAGCCATTGCTGGTGTATCTTTACGCCGTTCAACACCGGCTATAATATGTTTCTTTTCAATTGCTTGGTATGGAATATTTCCTATGGAGTCGCATATCCTCATAAGAATGTATTCTTTTTGTTTTTTTGTAGCTTTAGTGTAGCTATGCCAATTAGAGCTGTTAAAGTATTGTTTAAGCAGCCATGCAAATGAACCTTCAACAAGTTTACCGGTTTTTGATTTAGGAAGTATAAGCCCTTGTAACTCGACAAGTGCGCTTTTGTTGTTATCAACAAACTCTTGCGTTCCATAGGTACCGCGTATTCTAATGCGTTTACCGTGACCAATACGTACATACCATACAATTTTGCCATGTTGAGTAATTTGTTTGATAGCCATAAAAGCGTTTATAGGCTCTGTAATTCAAATGAGTGATTAAAGATCATACGCAACATTTACATTCCTTTTGATAAGTTTTATATCTCTCATAAAGCACTTGCAATATGATACGTTTTGTATATATGCACTGATTACTCCATTGTGGATGATTCATTTTAATCAATAAGAATCGCTATTTGAAAGCCGCGTCATATCACTTGGCGCGGCTTTTTTTTATTTTACTCTCTCTTTTATGATATGTTTATAGCAATGCGTTTTATATGCGTTTATACACCATAAAAAAGGCACGCCCCCCATATCTATTTTTATTCTGTTTTATCAGTTATATTGACAACATTATCGTTTTCATAAACCTTACATTTTTTTGGAACGACACTTACTTTACTTTGACTGTTTAATTTTGCATTGCCATAGGCTTTACCCCAGACCTTGGCATGATAGGAAACCTTGGCATTGCCATAAACCCACGCATTATCATACACCCAGAAATTGCCATCATGGGATAAGTTACTTTCCTTTTCGATATAGCCTCCCAGATCACCTACTTTGACATCATCAAAGTCTTTTAAAGCTTTAATGCGATAAAGGTTTGTAATTTTCTTAGTAATTCTATCTTTAATTTGTTTGATTTCATTTGTTAATTGGTATTTTTTGCACATAAAGATACCCTCACAATCTAATATGATAAACGTTTGCTAAAATTTGGAAGAGGAGCGCCCCCGCCACGCCTGTACTTTCATTTACACCGCTTTATTGATTAGACCCAGACAATCTCTAATTCACCATAAGGAGAGAGACGTTCAGTATAGGTTTTTATTTTAGTAGACCTGCCGACATTTTCACGAATAACAGCAATGCCATGAATATTGGCATTTTCATAAACCCTAGCATTGCCATAAACCCTAGCATTTTCATAAACGTGACCATTTTAAAACACAAGAGCCTCATCATAGTCCCAGCAATTGCCCTCATGAGAGAAGTTATCTTCCTTTTCAATAAAGCCGCCTAAGGTACCTGTTTTGATATCAGCAAAATCTTTTAATGCTTTAATAATGAATTCAATTAAATCCATTTAGAATAAATAGCGAGTATCAGAAGAGGTAAAGTCATTCAAAAGCGGATAAATTTTTTTCAAAAGGTTTTTTAAATGCTGCTTATCCACAGCCCATGACATGGGATAAGATCAGCAAAATAGTGAAATCTGCTATTCGTTTTATGAAAAAAAGACAAATGCACTATGTGCTTTAAAATATCAGAATGAGTATTTTGAAGAATTTTATTGCGAATTTTGCTTATAGGTTTTGAAGGTTTCTCAAACCCCTCAAAACTCATAGATGAGGCGTCTTTTGAAGGTTCACTCTATGAATGCAAGGGGATATGGTTGAGCAAATTTATCCTTTATATTTATGGGGATATTGATGTATTAACCATTGACGGGCTAAACAGTTTTGTTTAGAGGTTTTTCCATAGAAATGTGGGGGAGA